>PBXC01000017.1 GCA_002728335.1 Rhodobiaceae bacterium | reverse complement strand
TCAGATAGCGCATGCCATCCTATACAATTTTCAATTGGTGATCTTCCGCATCCACATTTAGGTACTTCGTTCATTTTATATAACCCCCGTATTATAAAATTTAATTGACAGTATAACTGCCATATTTAATTGACAGTATAACTGTCATATTATATTTATATACTAAATGCAACTTTTTTAGGAGTAATTATGGTAAAAAAGATATTATCAACCTTTGAAACACTAACAATTTTTATTGTTATTATTTTATTTACTTCAAACCTTTACGCAGTCAATAACCAAGAAGTTAATAACTCTGAAATAAAATCAGTAATATTAAGAACTCCGGACAGTCGATTTGAAAACCTTGTAGATTATCCATTTGAACCTAATTACATGATTATTGACGGTTTAAGAGTTCATTATCTTGATGAAGGGCCAAAAGATGCTGATCCAATTATCTTATTTCATGGAGAGCCTACTTGGAGTTATTTATTTAGAAAAATGATTCCGGTTTTAACTGAAGCAGGGCATAGAGTAATTGTTCCTGATATGATTGGTTTTGGAAAATCGGATAAATTTATATCTAAATATGATTACAGTTACAAACATCACATTGATGTAATGAAGGAACTTGTAATAAGGTTAGATTTAAAAGAAGCCACCCACTTTGGTCAAGATTGGGGTGGATTGGTAGGTTTAAGGGTTGTGGCTGAGCTACCTGATCGTTTTGCAAGAGTTGTTGTTTCAAATACAGGAATGGTAGCTCGAGCAGGTTTTTCAGGTTGGTTATTTGAAAATATTGTTAAGCTTGTGGTTTGGTGGCACGGACCTATTACATTTGAAGAATTACAACTTGCTCGAGATAAGGCATTAAAAAGTAATAATCCTTCACCCCTAGAAGGAGCTATTATGTTTTCAAAATGGATTGCTTATTCATATTATAGCGAAGATATGGATATCATTGGTATTATTGAGAGTTTTGGTGGCTTAAGCTTATCAGAGGGTGAAAAAAAAGCTTATGAGGCCCCTTACCCAAGCGGAAAATATAAAGCGGGTCCTCATGTATGGCCATATTTAATCCCGACAGAACTCTCAGAAAATGAACAATATTGGATTGATATATATGAAAAATGGGAAAAACCATTTTTGGTTGCATTTGGAGAAAATGAAAGGATTACAATAGGAATGAAAGATGATTTTTTAGAACGAATTCCAAATCCAACTGTCATTACTCTAAAGGGAGCTAGTCATTTTGTTCAGGAAGAAGTAGGACCAGAACTGGCAAAAATAATAGATGATTTTATTAAGAATAATCCTTGAGAAGATACAGTGTCAGAAGTAAAAGGTGTGTTAGAATAGTTATGATTCTTTTTTGAGCTTTTTATAAAATGATAAATATCAGGATTTGTACTTTAGTAGTTGCGATTACCTTTTTCATAAGTGGTTGTTCATCTAATCAAAAAAAATATCTCAAAAAATTACCCGATATTCCTTCAAATTGGTCTTCAATCTATGAAGGTGATGACAATTCTAATGGTTGGGTAAGTGAATTCAAAGACGAAACTCTATATGGTCTCATAAAAGAAGCTCTTGAAAACAATAAAGATTTAGGAATTGCATTTGAGAATGTTAGAATTGCAAGAGCTAGAGCAGGGGCATCACTCGCACCATTATTGCCGGCCATTAATGTAGGTGCTGCAAAAAGTCAAATATCAACAACTATCCAAACTCCTAACGGTGATATCGAGAGAGTTTATAATTATCGAGATAGTCTTACAACTCAACTTAATTGGGAAATCGATATATGGGGAAGATTATCAACTAGATCTAGGGCTACATACCTTAATGCCAAGTCAGTTTATAATGATTACGAGGCAGCAAAATTATCTATTGTTGGACTAACGGCTCAGGCTTGGTATTTATTTTGTGAGTCCAAACTTCAAGCAGATTTAGCTGAGAGAAATCTTCAAACAAGACTCAGCACCCTTAAAAGAGTTGAAAGCAGGTATCAAAAAGGAATAGCCCAAAGTAGAGATCTACGTTTAGCAAGATCAGAAGTTGAGTCAAGAAAGGCCGAGCTTTTAAATAGAAGAAAAGCTCTATCTGAAGCGGCAAGAAACCTAGAGATTATTATAGGTAGATATCCAAGTTCGAACATATCAGCAGATATTCTTCCAAGTTTACCTCCAAGACCTATGTTAGGTTCTCCAGAAGATGTACTGAAAAATAGACCAGATATTATCAGTTCAGAAATTCAGTTAGAACAAGCTGGATTAGAAGTTACAGCAGCTAGATTAGCATTTCTTCCAAGTTTAAACATAAGTGCACAATGGTCAACATCAGAAAAAGATTGGTCAGATGCATTCGATCCAGATAGGCTTGCAGGAAATATTATAGCGAGCTTAACACAGTCAATTTTTCAAGGTGGCACAAGGATAGCTCAAACAAAAATTACAGAAGCTCAAATGAAAATTATTCTTAATCAATACTCAAAGACNTTACTTAATGCTGCAAGAGAAATTGAAGATGCGATGTTTGCTGAAAACATACTTAAAGAAAGAGAAGAGTCATTAAGAAGTGCTTTCAAAGAATCTAAAGCNGCTGAAGAATTAACAATTGATCAATATAATAGGGGTGTTTCTACAATCTTTGAACTTTTAGATGCGCAATCGCGAAGGCTAAGCGCTGAGAGTTTATTGATAAACTCCAGTTTATTAAGAATAACTAACAGAATAAAATTACATTTAGCCATATCTTCGCCACTATTTGAGGAGATATAGGGCTATGAGAAATTTACTAAATGCTATTTTTAGATCAAGATTTCTGCCTCTTATANTTATAGCCTTTGGTTTTTTTGTATCTTTTGTCATTTCTTCTACCGACCCAAAGCCAAACAAAGGAATTGAAATACCGAAGCCCACAGCAGTTTTTTATGAAAATCCTAAAAAAAGNGATATTACCCTTAAAGTNAATACAAATGGTGAGGTTAGATCTGTAACTGAAATAAATGTTATACCNCAAGTTAGTGGAAGAATCATTCAAGTTGCAGATGAATTTATAGATGGNGGGAATATAACGANAGATCAACCTNTNATNTGGATTGATGATCGTGANTATAAGCTTGCTAGTATTTCAGCTGAATCAAGGGTGGCTCAAGCAAAAAAACTGNTAGAAAGAGAAATAGCGGAAAGTGAGTTAGCTAAAAAAGACTGGGAAGAGCTTGGAGAAGGTGAAGCTAGTCCGCTTACCTTAAGAATTCCACAACTTGAAGAAGCAAGAGCACTTTTAAATGCGGCTGAGGCTGATTTGGAAAAAGCTAAATTAAATCTTGAAAGAACAATCATAAGTTTACCATTTGATGGATTAATCAAAAAAAAGAATGCTGGAATAGGTCAATATGTAAATGCAGGCTCTATTTTAGGATCTGCCTTCTCAACTGAAAAAGTTCTAATTCCTCTTCCGTTAACTGATACTGAGCTATCTTACTTGGGATTACCTCTGGGATATGAAGCAAAAGGCTATTTTGATGGCCCAAAAGTTATTTTTAGATCATTTATATCAAGGCAATATATTGAATGGATTGGAAGGATTACAAGAACTTCAGGATCAATTGATAGTCAAACACGCCTTGTTTATGCTTATGCTGAAGTTATGAATCCATACGATAAAAATCCACCATTAGCAATTGGTACATATGTTGATGCAGAAATTGAGGGTAACTTTATATCTGGTGGTTTTATTATTTCTAATGCTGCAATTAAAAACGAAAATGAGATTTATATAATTGACTCAGAAAACAAATTAAAAATAAAAAAAATTGAAATTGTTGGAACTGAAGATGAGGATGTAATAATTCTTGGAGATATCAGTGAGAATGATATGATTGTTGTTTCCACATTAAATACAGGCTACGAAGGTATGGAATTAACACCTATGAAATTAGAAAAAAGAGAGGATTTCTAAATGTACAAGATGATTTCATGGTGGGCAAGAAATCCAAAAGCTGCAAATTTATTAATGGCAGGAATTATTATTGTTGGTATTGCGACATTTTCAAGAATTGAACAAGAAGTTTTTCCAAAGATTAGTGCTCCAGTAGTTTCTGTTCACTATGTTTGGCCTGGCGCTTCACCAAAGGAAGTAGAGGATCAAATTCTAGTTAGAGTTGAAGAATCTCTGAGGGATATTGAAGGTATTGAAAAAATAAGAGGTTTTGCTCAAGAAAGTTTTGGAGCGATTTATGTTCAAGCTTTTGCAGGTACAGACATAGATTATTTGGTGCAAGAGGTTAAAAGAGAGGTAGATGCAGTGGTATCTATACCATCAGATGTTGAACCTCCAGTAGTCGACGATGCTTCATTCGAGTTTCCTATAATGGCTGTGGCTCTCTCAGGAGATGTTTCAGAAAAGCAATTAACAAAAACTGGCCGATTACTTCGGGATGAGTTAGCTCTCCAGCCTTATGTCGATGTTGTAAACCTTATGGGATACCGAAAAGAAGAAATCTCAATAGAGTTATCTGAAACCGCAATGAGAAGATATGGTCTAAATTTTGATGATGTTGCAAATGCTATAAGAAAAAACTCTATTAATCTATCTTCTGGAAATATTAAGTCACAAACCGGAACATTACAGCTTACAACTCGTAATCTTGGTGACTCTCTGGAAGATTTTAATGAGATTGTAATCTTACAAACCCCTGATGGTGGAAAAATAAAAGTTTCTGATGTTGCTACAGTTGTTGATGGTTTCGAAGATAAAGATACAGCCAATACTCTTGTAGATGTTGAGACAGGTCGATCTTTACCTCTTCTAGGTTTAGCAGTCATGTCTTCAAGTAATATGAATGTTGTTAAGACTTCCAAATCTGTTAATGAATGGATTGATAGTAAGCAAGGTAGCTTACCTGAAGGTATGACTTTACAGTTATGGACTGATCAATCAGAACTTTATAAAGGAAGAATGAATTTAATAGTAAGGGCTGCTTATGGAGGTCTAATTCTCGTTTTCTTTATTCTTATGCTTTTCCTTAGACCTGCCGTGGCAATATGGTGCTCAATAGGGATAGGTACTGCTTTTACTGGCTCTCTAATATTTCTTCCTGGTATGGATATCTCTTTAAATATTATTTCTTTATTTGCGTTTTTGCTAGTGATTGGAATTATCGTCGATGATGCTGTTATTGTTGGAGAAAATATTCATCTTGAGTATGAGAGGGGTAGGACAGGAACTGATGCCGCTATTACTGGAGCATATCTTGTAGCAAAACCAGTTTTTTTTGCAGTTATTACAACTATGATAGCTTTTGTTCCATGGTTATTACTTGATGGTTGGCAAGTTCAGTTTGTTAAAAATATCTCATATATTGTTATATTTGCTCTTGCATTCTCTCTTATTGAGGCATTCTTTATATTACCATCGCATTTAGCTAATCTTAAACCTCATAATGAAAAATCAAAATTTGCNAGAATCCAAAAGAAATTTGCTGATGGTATAGTTAGATATGGAAAAACGCATTATATGCCAATCTTAGTTGCCGCACTAAGGAAAAGATACACAGCATTAGCTTGCTTTGTTTCTGTATTAATAGTTGTTGTATCTCTGTCATCGTCTAATTGGATATCAAAAAGCTTTTTTCCAAATGTTGAAGATGATGAGATGACAGTTCAAATCAACTTGCCTTCAGGTTCACCTTTTTCAAGAACAGAAGAAATTGCTAGAAAAGTTGAAAGNGCAGGATATCAAGTAATTGATTATTACAGAGGAAAAGATAATGCTGTTAAAGGTATTTTNCTAATGCTTGATGAAAATAAAGTAACTGCTTATATCAATTTGCATGACCCTAAGATNAGGGATGCCTCTGCAAAAGAAATAGCTAAGTTATATAGAGAATATATAGGTGAGGTTCCTGATGCCGAAAATTTTGCAATTGGTACACAAATAGGTAGGGATAGTACAGCTGCAGATCTAGAATTCAATGTTACCGCTCAAAATGATGATACTCTAATTACAGCTTCTGAAGAGTTTATGGGTAAATTACGTTCATATGAATCCATTTATGATGTGAATACAAGTTTGAATAGCGCAGCAACTGAATTGCAGATTACTCTAAAACCTAATGCNGAAAAAATTGGACTAACATTAGGAGAAATTTCTCGTCAATTAAGACAAGCATATTATGGAGAAGAAGTTCAAAGACTTCCAAGAGAAGGTGATGATGTTAAGGTAATGGTTCATTATCCCAAAAAATTGAGAAGATCTGTGGATAGTTTAACTAAGTTCAGGATAAGAACTCCTGATGGAAGAGAAGTTCCATTTATGTCTGTAGCGAGTGTTCAACAATCTCCTGGTATATCTAAGATTGAGAGAACTGACGGAAAAAAGAGCGCAACTATAGGTGCTTATGCTTTACCAGGACAAAGATCACAAGTCTTGAAGGATTTTCGAGATAATTTTCTTCCTATGTGGGAAGCAAAATATAATGATGTTTCTTGGTCATTTTCAGGCGAAGCAGAAGGTGAAGACCAGTTTTTGATTGAAATAAGATTTTTATCCCTTGTTGCTTTACTTGCAATGTTTGCCCTCTTATCGATAGCCTTTAAGTCATATTTTTTACCATTAATTATTCTATCTGCATTGCCTTTTGGGTTTTGTGGAGCAGTAATTGGACACTTTATTTTTGGTAAGGGATTATCAATGATATCTTATTGGGGAATTGGCGCAGCATGTGGGGTCGTTATTAATGATAATCTTGTTTTAGTTGATTATATAAATAGGGTTCGAAGAAGTGGAAAACACCTTCTTGAGGCAGTTATTGAAGCTGGTGTTGTGAGATTTAGACCAATAGTTATTACCTCAATAACAACATTCGTTGGTCTTATGCCGATTATGCTTGAGCCATCAGTACAGGCAAATTTCTTAAAACCAGCAGTCATATCACTGACTTGTGGAGTAGTTTTATGTGCACCTGTAACATTGATATTAGTACCGTGTTTAATGGTGATTGGAGCAGATATAAAAGAAGTCTTGAGCAGAATACCCCAGGTTATTAAAAGACAATTTAGCCCAACTACAACTTAAAGAAGTCATCTTTATTGCTTATTAATAATTAAAATTATTTCGAATTTGACAAACTTTGCATCTATTTGGCATAGTTTTATAATTACTTTTTAAATTAGGAGGTTATTTTGAATCCTTTGCTAAGGAAATATAAATATACAATTGATTGGATTAACTCTAAAGGCGAGATGGTTCAAAATATAATTGATGCAAAATCTATGCAGGAAGCAATGAAGAAGTTGCAGATATTGCGTGGAAAAAAATTTAGTAAAAGTGGTTTTGGAAGACCAAGATTTGTTAATATAAAAGAAAAACGAGATACCGAATAACTAAATTGATGAATAAAGAAGATTTCAAAAAAATAGCTTATCCCGAGACTTATGCTGATGAAATAAAACTTCATAATATTTTTACTTATATGAGAAAAGAAGATCCTGTCACATGGGTTGAGCCAGATCAATATAGACCTTTTTGGGCAATAACCAAGCATGAAGATATAATTGAAATAGAAAAGCAAAATGATCTATTTATAAATGATCCACGAACAACCATAATGGATATTCCTACTGAGGAAGCAATTAAAGAATTTACAGGGGGCAGTCATCTGTTGGTAAGATCATTGGTTCATATGGATAATCCTGATCACCAGGCTTATAGGTCACTTACCCAAAAATGGTTCGCACCTCCAAATCTAGAATCTTTGAAAAAAGATATTCGTGATATTGCTAAAGAATATGTTCAAAAGATGATGGAGTATGGAAATGAATGTGACTTTGCAAAAGATGTTGCAATTTTTTATCCTTTAAGAGTTATCATGTCTATTCTTGGTGTACCGAAAGAAGATGAACCAAGAATGTTACGTTTGACTCAAGAACTATTTGGCGGACGTGATGAAGATATGATTAGAGACACGGATGAAACTTCACCTGAGTCAAATACTATTACTGATTTCTTTGAGTATTTTACTAATTTAACTGAAGAAAGAAGAAAACAACCTACTGAAGATGTTGCTAGTGTTATTGCAAACGCGCAAATAAATGATGAGCCTTTAGGGCATCTCGAAGCAATGTCTTATTATATAATTATTGCTACTGCAGGTCATGATACCACATCATCATCTACAGCTGGCGGTATTCTGGCTTTGATAGAAAATCCCGAAGAATTTTCAAAACTTAAGAATAACCCTGATCTTATGCCAAGTGCAGTTGAAGAAACAATAAGATGGGTTACGCCTGTTAAAAATTTTTTCAGAACAGCAACAGAAGATTATCATTTAAAAGATAGAAAAATAAAAAAAGATGACTCAATTCTATTATGTTATCCATCAGGAAATAGAGATGAAGATGTTTTTGAAGATCCTTTTGAATTTAAAGTTGATCGGACTCCAAATAGACATTTAGCATTTGGGCATGGGGCACATTTATGTTTAGGAAAATATCTTGCGAAAATAGAGATGGAAATATTCTATGAAGAGTTATTTAAAAAAATTGATAAAATTGAGTTGAATGGTGATCCAGAGTGGGTTAAGGCAAGTTTTGTTTCTGGTTTAAAATCACTTCCTATTAAATACACACTAAAGTAAGGATAGAAAATGGCCACATTTCAAGAAATATTACAAAAAGCGAATGATGTTGTTCCTAATATAAGCCCCAAAGATGCAAAGGTTATGCAAGATGAAGGAGCTTTGATTATTGATATAAGAGAACTAGAAGAAGTTAGTTTATCTGGAAAGGTAGAAAAAGCATTTCATATTCCTAGAGGTTTATTGGAGTTTCAAACTAAATTAGTTAATCCAAATGGATTAGAGAATTTTACCCCTGAAAACACTATTATTCTTTATTGTGCGTCTGGTGGTAGAGCAGCCTTAGCAGGAAAGTCTCTTAAAGATATGGGTTTTGACAAAGTTTATAATCTCGGAGGCCTTAAAGATTGGGCTGATGCAGATTTACCAATAGAAAAATAAACCTAGAATTGCATCATACCATAATCATCGGCTTTAGAAGGTAAGTTAGCCGGATCATGGGTTTTGGCATTTAGTTCTGTGTCTAAAAACTCATATACTTCAATTATTTTTGAATCTTCAATTTTAAATATCTGACAATAAGTTGTTTCAAAATCTGTACCTTCAGTTGTTTCAGCTTTTCCAGTCATCAAGCCTACCGCTCTCTCTTCATCAGCACACATTATTTTCCATTTACCAGCAAATTCAACAGTTTCAGGTTTAAACGATTTCATTACAGATGGCACCAGCTCACCGTAAACTNTATCCCTTCCTTCCCATCTTCCAGAAAATGGACCAGTTCCAATCATATGAAAAATAACATCTTCACTCATTAAATTAATAACAGTATCAAAATCCCCTTGATTNATAGATTTATAATATGTTTCCATGATTTGNCTATTTGTCGCGCTTTTGTCCATTTACTTACCTTTTATAGTTGTTTAGTTTCTATTTTATTTCTATAAGACTAATGAATAGCAGTCAAAATAATAAGGAGTTATTGAATGTCTATACCATTTAATTTTCGATTAACAGATTTTCCTGTTGAAGCAGAAACTTTACGTCTTGAAGTAAGAGAATTTCTCTCAACTGCCTTAGCAGATGTTCCAAAAGAGACAAGGGCTGAAACTTGGTATGGAGCTGATGAAGCTTTTAGTAGAAAAGTTGGGGAAAGAGGTTGGATTGGTTTAAGTTGGCCGACTGAATATGGTGGATCGGGTAGATCAGCTATGGAAAGATATGTTGTACTCGAAGAAATGTTAACTGCAGGGGCTCCTGTGGGTGCTCATTGGATAGCTGACCGTCAATCTGGGCCACTTATAATTCGATATGGAACACCTGAACAACAAGAGAAGATATTACCTGGTATTCTTAGAGGCGAGACATATTTTTGTATTGGAATGTCTGAACCTGACTCTGGTTCAGATTTAGCTGCATTAAGAACTAAAGCAGAAAAGGATGGTGATAAATATATCGTTAATGGAACAAAACTATGGACATCCGGAGCACAGCGTTGCCAATATATGATTGCTCTTTTTAGAACATCAAAAGATGAAGATAGGCATGGTGGTTTAAGTCAATTTATTGTTGATTTATCACTTCCAGGGGTAACTATACGCCCGATCGTTGATCTTGCAGGTAGACATCATTTTAACGAAGTTGTTTTTGANGATGTAGAAGTTCCTGAAACAATGCTTGTTGGCAAAGAAGGAGATGGATGGAATCAAGTGACTGCGGAATTAGCACTAGAGCGTTCTGGTCCAGAGAGATATTTATCAAGTTATGCTTTGTTACAAGAGTTAGTAAAAGAATTTTCTGAAAGAAATGATTTTGAGGGTGTTACTGAAATTGGAAGGCAAATGGCGCATCTAACAACCTTAAGGCAAATGTCAGTATCTGTTGCAGGTATGTTAAATGATGGTGAAAATCCAGCGTTAGAGGCTTCAGTTGTAAAAGATTTAGGTGCTGTTTTTGAGCAAGATTTACCAAATATAGCGCATAGGCTTATGGATTTAGAGCCTGATGCTCAAGGTAATGATTTTCAAAAATATCTTGCAATATTAACCCAAATTTCTCCATCTTTCTCTCTTAGAGGTGGAACAAGAGAAATTTTAAGAGGNATTATTGCTAGGGGGTTAGGTTTAAGATAATGAATGATGAGACTTCTCAATTATTGTCTGATACCGCTGAAAAGCTTTTTAGCGATCATGTTACAAAAAATTGCATAATTGATGCAGAAAAAGGTACATGGCCTGAAGAATTATGGTCGGAAGTAATTGAGAATGGTCTAAACTTAATACTTGTTCCTGAAGAACTTGGTGGAGTTGGTGGTAATTGGATGAATGCTGGTATCCTTTTTAAAGCCTCAGGGAGATACCAAGCACCAATCCCGTTAGCAGAAAATATTGTTGCCTCATATATCCTAGCTTTGGGTGGAATATCGCAGCCTGAAAATTCAATTTTAACCATACTTAATGGAGCATTTATTGCTGAAAAAGATTTACTATCAGGAAGTTCTCCAAGAACACCCTTTGCTTCNCATTCAACTCATGGGGTAGTTTTATATAAAGATGGCAGTAATTTAAAAGTCGGATTAATTGAAATTGATAAAAGTAATTTAAAAGATAATAACAATATTGCTCTCGAGAATAGAGGTCGAATTGATTTAGATAAAGTATCGTTTATTGAAAATGCCATAGTCGATTGTGACTCAAATTTGATAAATAAGTTAGGGGCCCTTATGCGATCAAACCAAATGGCAGGAGCTCTTGAATCAATATTGACTCAGTCAGTTAGATACGCAAATGAAAGAATTCAATTTGGNAGACCNATAGGAAAATTTCANGCNATACAACAAGANCTTGCTGTGCTGTCTACACATGTTGCTGCATCATCTGTTGCNGCAGATTATGCNTGTTCTTCGATGGATAAGGGNAANCCNGATTTTGCAATAGCAGTTGCAAAAAGTAGAATTGATGATGCTGTTTCGGTTGGAGCTGGAATTGCTCATCAGGTTCATGGAGCTATCGGTTTTACTTACGAGCACGGACTTCATTTTGCAACAAGAAGATTATGGGCATGGAGAGCTGAGTATGGCTCAGGTAGTGAATGGTCAAAAATTCTTGGTGAAAAAGCGATTTCCAATGGTGCAGATAAATTTTGGCCTTCAATAACGGAAGGTAATCTAGATATATGATAAATAACTCTATGGATTGGAGATATTATGAAGATATTGAAGTTGGTGAAGAAAGAAAATCGAAGTTTTTAACAATAACCGAAAAAGAAATAATAGATTTTGCTGAAAAATATGATCCTCAATGGTTTCACTCCGATCCAGAAGAGTCAAAAAAATCAAGTTTCAAGGGTNTAATAGCAAGTGGAATTCATGTTGCAGCAATTTGGCGATTGCTTGATCATGATGCAAATGGTGATATTAAGTTTGTATGTGGTATTGGCTGGGAAAATGTGAGGTGGCAGAACCCACTTAGACCTAATGACCAAGTTTATGTATGGTCAAAATGTTTATCAAAGAGTGAAACAACATCCAGTGAAAGAGGTGTGGTAATTTTTGATCATGGCCTTAAAAGAAAAGATGAACTTGATATACTCACCTTTAAAGGAACATGCCTAGTTTACAAAAAAAATTAGTTTTATATATGTTATTCTGAAATTTCAAAATTTAATAAAACATTACCTCCAAGTCTACCACCATATTGATACCCAGAATTAATTAATAAATTATTGCTAACTATTACAGGTCCATCAGACTCAATTGATCCACCATTGGCTTCTATACCAGCCATTTCTGTGAAATTAATATTTGTATTATATTCCCATAAAAGTTCACCGGTATTTTTATCTAAAACATATACCCAGCCATCAAAACCTCCTCCGATTACTAGGTCATTTGTAGTTGTTAGTGCGGCCGAAATTCCAACATCGCATGCAGGTTTTGAGTCTTCTGAACATCTATCAATTGGGGTAAATTTCCAATTAAGTTTTCCAGATAATCCATCTAGAGAATAAATTCCAGGTGTTGCAGGACCAGGGAATTTATTAATAAAATTTGTATCTGCGACAGCTGCAAAGATACTTTTATTATCAGTTGCCATACCCCAATGAATTCCCCCAGCAAATCCACCTTTTCCAATTCTTTTGATCCATAAAGGTTTACCCTTGTTATCAGGGTCAAGACCATATACATGCCCTGATTTTCTTCCAGCAAACAAAACATCCTTACCATCAATATTTGCTAACACAACTGAAGCGCCAAAATCCCAATCCGGTCCATCCTCCTCAGGACAATTTGCGTCTGCTTCAACAAAACATCCCATATTCCAGGCATCACCACTTTCCGCCTGGTATACCCATTCGATATCTCCGCTAATTTTGTCTATGGCTATTACAGAGTCACTTGTCTCTGCTGCTGGCGATGAATATGCTTCACCGGTTCCATAATAAATAAGATTTCTAGTTGTATCAAATGTTGGTGAATTCCAAACAGGGACTCCAGAAGGAGCTAATATTTCAATTCCCATATTATTCAATTTTCCCGTTCCTTTAGGAGGTAACGGTATAGAGTAAGAAGTCCATAACGCATTACCATCATCCGTACTTAGCGCCATTATTCCACCTCGAAACGAACAACATTGGTACTCTGGGTCTGCTCCATCTGCCCACTCCCTCGAAGATAAAGGTACATAAATAATTCCATTATCTACTCGTACTGAGCCTGTTAGTATAACTCTTGGATGATAACGTAGAGATTTCGTCCAAATCTTGTCTCCAGTGTAGGGATCAATTTTATATAAATTTCCTTCATAATCACCGACAAATATAAAATTACCTTTATTAGAGAAGTTTATTGCAGGAGCAGATCGTATTTCACCATCGACTTTTGTTCTCCATCTAACACAACCTGTCTCAAAATCTAACGCATATAAATAAAGATTTTGCCCGCCAACAAAGATTGTGTTTCCAGAAACTGAAGGTTGTGAACGAGCTCTGGTAGCTGAGGGATATGCAAATACCCATTTTAACTTTAAATTCTTTGCATTGTTGGAATTTAGATTTGATTTTGCATATCTAGAGTTCTCTTTATCATAACCCCATTCCATGTATGAATTATTTTTACTTAATTTTATTGTTCCATTATTTGCTTTGCAGAAATTAGGATCTGGTATACTTGCGGAAACTTTTCCTCCAGTAATATATTCAGATATACCTATTTTTTCTTTTTCACTTAAACCTTCTGCTTGTGAAGACATTACCCCATTTAACGTGCTTAAAATATAATCGGCAGACATCACCTGAAAAGTTGTTAAATGAGGGGCTCTTGGAACACCACCACTATGGCAGCTAACACAATTGTTATTAAATATTTCTGCATATTTTGATTGATTTGAACTACTCAACAATATTGATCTATCACTTTCAGAACTTGGTGCGGCTGATAGATTGAAACTAAAAATTATAGATAGAATTATAATTTTAATTTTTTTGGAAATCATAAGTTTTCTCAGAATCTTTTGTTAAGCTTTTCTTAAGGCTAACCACCAATCTTGAATTATTGCAGCATGAGTATCACCATACTCCTTTGCCAGATCAGTTGCATCATCTGGAACCTCTTGCATTTCAGTGTGCCCTAATTTAGATGCACCATCTACTGGATCAACCCACTCTAGATCTATATCTGCAATAATGTCACCATAATTTCCTGCAGCTGCTTCATGATGATCACTTATTTGGTGTGTAATTAAAAAATCTAAATATGTTGGGTATGCTAGAAGCGTATAATAGGAACCTTTTTCTCTACCTCTCCAGTATTCATAATGAATTACTGAATCTTCGTTTGAATGTGTTTTTTCGTAAAGTTCTCTCGAAATGTTTTCAAATTTTTCTTCATGGCCTTCTACAATCTTTATATGTGCAAGCAGTGTGGACATTTTTATCTCCTAATTTATTAATATAATTTTCTATATTTATCGTTATTTGTTCTAAGATCAACACCTGAAAAAAGACCCTGCAATGCTTCATTTATGTCTCCTGAGTTTGCAGGAAAATTTGCATCAAGAATATAAAGGCGCCGACTTATTTTCCATCCCTCAGATGTTTTTGTAAATTCATCATGATATCTTCCACAATAAATGTTTAAATTTGGCATATGACCATTTTCAACATCGCCACCTACAGTTAGGCCATAGCTTTCTACTTCAGCTTTATCACCATTAACTTCAATTGCCACATTACTAAGAAGATGCCAGCTATGACCATTTCTTTCTACTTCCATCACTACAGGAATAAATCCTTTAGCATCACCAGCATAAAAACCATAATCAATATAACCATCTTCAACAAAACAAGTTTTTAATAAATCTTCATCAACCCAATCTAATGCTCGACAATATCTTGTTAAGCATGACCTTATTTCATCGTGTGCTTCTAATTTTTCTAATCTTTCTTCTAGATTTGACATCGATAACTCCCTTTAATTAGATAAATACATTAAAGATAAGTTTTAAAATCATCAATGCTAATATAAACCAGCTAAATATAAATAGTGCGAATCTTACCCAAACAAGATTTAAAGTTGCTTGAAACACTGAATGGATTAAACGAACAACGAAATACAACCAAGCACATATTAAATAAGTGTTATCGGTCATATTTAGCGCCCATATTACAAAGGATATAGAATAAAATACGGTTGGTTGTTCGAACAAATGGTTATAATTGTCCGCAACTCTTTCGACTTTACTTGGAAACACTCCTCCAAGTTTTGATGGATGAGACAGATCTTGAAGATTTACACCTTTTTTTTCAATTTCTTTTGAAGCAGGAATTCTGGTTGCATACATCCATAGCATCATCACAAAAGATAATAAGCCCATTAAAATTACTGGTTGTAGTATTAAGTCATTCATCTTTAAACCTCCAAATCATAAAAAATATTCAATAAATATTTAACGAAATTTTTATAAAATAATCAATTTAAGTATGTTTTATAACTTATTTATTTTTTTTCTTTTAATGATGTATTACAATGAATCCAAATTTTAGGGGGATTTCTGGTATCTAAGAATCTTATGGATAAAAAAGTTTTTGATTACAAACAAAGATGGAAAATTTCATCTAAGCCAAAAGGAATAGAGAAAAGTACAAAGTTTCAGGATTTTGGCACCAATAGAATTAACCCTGATAGATATATATCAAAAAAATTTATGGATGCTGAATGGGACAAAATATGGACCAAAACTTGGCTGATGGCATGTTCTTCAAGTGATATTAAAGATGTTGGAGATTATTTTAACTTTAATATAGGAAACGAATCTATTGTTGTAGTGAGATCGTCTGAAGATAGTGTAAGTGCTTTCTATAATGTCTGTCCCCATAGAGGAAATAGATTATTTTTTGATAATTTTGGATTTGTAAAAGATATTGGATGTAGGTTTCATGGTTGGAAATTTAATCTTGACGGATCTAACCAAGAAGTAACTGATTCAGAAACTTTTCGTGAAGAAGTGCTCTGTTATGACCATGATCTATCTCAAGTAAAAGTTGAAGAGGAGTGTGGCTTTATTTGGGTTAGTATGAATGAAAATATTATGCCAGTTAGAGAGTATTTAGGAGAGGTTGCAGAACACCTAGATTTATACCAAATAGATAAAATGCATGTAATTAGGCATGCTCAATCAGACTGGGCTGCAAATTGGAAAACCGGTCTTGAGTCTTTTTATGAAACCTATCATTTATCCTTTATTCATCCTCAAACTCAAGGAATGATGGAAGATTATTATGTTCCAATTGATACTTGGCCAAATGGAATGAACAGAATGATTGTCCCCTTTGTTGAACCAAGTAAAAGACAGGAGGGTGGAAGTTTAATTAATGAAGCAACGAATTTAATGCTTTCTGATGTTGGCATAGACCCCTCTAGCTTTAAAGGAAACGCTATTGATGCAAAAAAAGCAATACAAAAGAAGAAGAGGGAGTTTTCTAAAATATTTGATCTTGGGTATGAGCGTTATACTGACGCACAACTTACAGATAGCTTTGTTTACGGAATATTTCCTAATATTCAACTAGGGTGCCATCCTGAAGGTATATTCGTGCATAAATTTATGCCTCATCCAACAAATCCAGAGATATTTACATATGATACAACTATAAATTATAGGGTAGTTGATAACCCCGATTACCATGTTCCGGCTTGGTTTGGTCTTCCAGAAAATACTGATACAAGTGGAAAAACCCGACCTGAAATCGTTCATTTTCCTCTAGGTGTTAAACCTGATTTAGGTGAAGTTCTAGATCAAGATGCCGAATTATTACCTTTTGTCCAAGAAGGAATAAGGTCAAGGGGCTTTAAAGGACCTTTGTGGAGTGAGCAGGAGTTAAGATTAAGACATTTTCACTATGAGATTGATCAATATATAAATTCAAAATAAGGAGTAATTTCAATGGCTATTAATGGCTTACATCATGCAGCAATATCAACACCAGATATTGAAAGGTTGATGAAATGGTATACAAAAAACTTTGGTTTTGAAGAGGTTGCTAGAACGGAATGGCCAAAAGGGTCAAAACAAATTGATGATGTTGTTGGATTAAAAGATAGCTCAGCTAAGCAAGGCTTTTTAAAATGTGGAAATATAATGATAGAATTTTTTGAATATTCTTCACCTGAATCTCAACCAATGGAAAAAAATAGACCTGTAAATAATCATGGTCATACACATGTTTGTGTTGATGTAACTGATATAGAGGTTGAATATAAGAGATTACTGAATAATGGTGTCGAGTTTCATGCTCCTCCTCAAGATTTTGGTCAAGTTAAAGCAACATACGGAAGAGACTGCGATGGAAATGTATTTGAAATTCAAGAGATAATTGATCCAGAGCACCCAGCAAGAGTTTTCAATGACTAGAAATGATAAAGAATATTTATTTCACCTACTTCAAGATATTTATTTTGATAATATAGATACTGCAAAAGCTGATGAAGCGGCAGAAGCAATGCACAATGATGTTAGATGGGTCCACAATCAAGTATGGGAGCATGATGCACATAAGACCAACATTAGAGATACTCTCAATGGACAAAAAGAGGTTAGGGAGTTTTTACGTAAAAGGATAGTAGAGATGCAGATTGAGGGCATTATTCATAAGGTAGAAAACGTTGTATCTGACGGAAAATTAGGCGCCTTTAAAGCCAATGTTATTGGAACAGATAAGTCTAAAAAACCTTTTTTTGGTTTAGTAGAATTAAAGGACGATAAAATAATTTACTATAGAGTTTTACCTCAAGAATAAGATTTAACCAAAAACCTTTTCACCTAAATCATAATCTTTTAGTTTAAATTTTTGTACCTTGGTTGATGACATCGGCCAATCATCAACAAAAACTACATATCTAGGAATTTTGAAATTAGAAATCTTTCCTTTTGCTGATTCTATAAGCTCTTCAGCTGTTAGAGTTACTCCTTCTTTTGTCTCAATGAAGAGAGCTGGAACCTCTCCCAATCTTTCATCATCAACACCAACAACTTGGCTAATCATGACTCCTTCATAATTATTATAAAAAGACTCAATTTCTAAGGCAGCTACATTCTCACCACCAACTTTTAACATATCTTTTAATCTTCCATGATAACTAATGAATCCGTCTTCACTTAGTGAACCAAAATCACCTGTTGATAACCATCCATCAGATGATAATGTTTCTTTGGTCTTGGTAGGATCATTTAAATACCCTTTAAAAACTGTTGGCCCACTTATTTCTATTAAACCTTTTTCATCTGCAGGGACTTCTTCACCAGTTTCTGGGTGAATTATTCTAATTTTTACACCCTTAAATGGCTTTCCGCTTGTTGTAATTCTTTTTTCAAGAGGATCGTCTGGTGAGCCGTAGGAACAAACACCACTCGCTTCCGTTAAGCCATAAGCAGATACTAGTTTTGCATTTGGTAGCGCTTCCTGAAATGATCTTAATGTATCAACAGGAGCAACATTATTAATAATTCTGATTTTAGAAAGCTTTGAGGAACTAAAATCAGGATGATTTACTAGAGCTAGCATAACAGCAGGAAAAGCTGGAAATGCGATAGAGACTTCTGACTCTTCAAGAACCTTAATAGATTGATCAGGGTCAAAATGGACGGTAGAAATAAATTCTGATTTAGCCATTAAGCATGCTGAAAAAGGAAGTATTGAAGACATATGAAACATCGGCAACGGATCCCAAAAAACATCTTTACCTGATATAGTCCATCTTTCCATCATTGCTATTGTTGCGTGCATCATATTTGAGTGACTTAGAGGACAGCCTTTTGGGTTGGATGTCGTTCCAGATGTATACATAATAAAAGCGGTATCTTCTCCTTCACTTTTAGGTCCATCAAGGTTTATTGATGCTATATCAATTTTTAAAAAATCATCAAAGTTAAGAAGTCTCTCATCTTGAGAGCCTCCTATAACAAAGGTGCTGATAAGTGAGTCAATTTTTTGATCATTTGCATCTAAGACTGATAATATAAGATCAGAGAAATTCGTTATTTCATCTGACTCAGAAGAGATAAATAAATATTTGCACCCGCTGTCCTTTAAAACATAATCCAATTCGTGAGTTTTATATCTGGCATTAATACAAACTGGAGATAATCCGGCATACATTGCGCCATACATTAATTCTAAATATTCAATTGAATTGAAAAGAAGTATCCCTATTTTATCTCCTTTATTTAGGCCAAGACTTAAAAATCTTTTTGCATGAAGCAAAATATTTTCAGAGAATTCAAAGTTACTTCTCTTAATTTCATCGACTGTTAGACAGTTATTGTTCTTATTATCATCGTTATAATTTGTTGCTAGTGCAGCAATATTTTTAATTTCTTTTGAAGTCACTCTATTTCCTCCCTCACCCAAATTCATATTGGAAATATAATATTAATATGCAAATATTAATGAAGAAAAACAACAAGTAAATGAGGATAATTATGGCATTCACTTTTATTGCAAGGATGAAAATTCTTCCTGAAAAAAGAGATCAGTTTATAACTGCCTGTGAAAAACTTGAAAACGCAGTAAAAGAGAACGAAAAGGGCTGTTTGTATTATAAATTTTATAAATTAAGAGAAGAAAATGCGTATGCAGTTATTGAATCATTTGAATCTGAGGAGATGGATGAAGAGCATCAACAAACTCAGCATTTTAAAGATATAGTTCCCGAGCTTCTAGAATGTCTAGATGGAACATACACCCGTGAGTTTCTAGATCCTTTGAGACAGAATAATGATTAATATAGGTTTAATAACTTCAAAACAGGCGAAAAGACAACCCAATGCATGGGCTGTTTATGATAATACATCACAAAGAAGAATAACATTTAAAGAACTTGATGATTTAGTAAAAAAAATTGCGAATGGTCTTTTATCACTTGGTTTAGAAAAAGGAGATAGAGTGTCCATTCTTTCACAGAACTCTATCGAATATTTAGCTTTATTTTTTGCTTGCGGACAGGCCGGCTTAGTTGCACATGCTCTGAATTGGCGTTTGGCTAAAACTGAAATTGCTAAAATCATCGAAAATGGCGAGCCTAAAATTTTTATCTGTGAAGGAAAATTTAAAGATATAAAGTCTGAACTTCAAAAGGAAATTGATTTTGTAGATCACTGGATGGAGTACGGAGAAGGCAGTGATAATAGTTTTGAAAAGTTAATTGATTCCTCATCTTGTGAAGATGTTGAGCAAGCTCAAACTGTAGGTGATGAAGATCCATTTTTCATCCTTTATACGGGGGGAACAACGGGAGAGTCTAAAGGAGCTTTACATACTCATAAATCTGCATATTTCGGTATGCTTAACCAAACAGTTGCTGAGAGAATAGTGCCATCAGATGTTTATATGTTAACCGGTCAAATGTTTCATATACCTGTTTTGTTGGCTATGAATTATACAGCACATGGTTGCCCAATGGTTTTAATGAATTTTGATGCAAAATTAGCTTTAGATCTAATCCAGCAAGAAAGAGTCTCAGGGTTTTTAGGTATAACAACAATGTTGAATTGGATGATGGCAGTAGAAAATTTTGATAAATATGATCTAAGTAGTCTTAGATGCGTTCAATATGGTGG
This sequence comes from Rhodobiaceae bacterium, assembly GCA_002728335.1. Lineage (GTDB taxonomy): Bacteria > Pseudomonadota > Alphaproteobacteria > MED-G09 > MED-G09 > AG-430-B22. The sequence continues at coordinate 10,445 of PBXC01000017.1, read as the reverse complement.
AGGCCCAATGCCCTCAACAGTTATAAAAGAGGTTCTTAATAAATTACCATGCCAAATCATTCAGGGTTACGGACAAACAGAAGGAACAACAATGACATTCCTATCTCAAGAAGATCATATAAAAGCAGCTATTGAAGGAATTAATGAGGAGAGATTAAAATCTTGCGGAAGAGAAGGTTTTGTTACATCTGTTAAGGTCGTTGATAAGGATGGTAATCCTGTTCCAAATGATGGTGAAACACCAGGAGAAATAATTGTTCGTTCTGATGCTAATATGGTTGGATATTTTAGAAGACCTGACTTAACAGAAAAAACTATTCGAAATGGCTGGATGTGGACAGGCGACATAGCAACTTGGGATAATGATAATTATATTTTTATCAAAGATAGGGCAAAAGATATGATCATTTCTGGCGGTGAGAATATTTATTCTGTCCAGGTAGAAGAAGCTATTTGTAAACATGAGGCAGTTTTAGAAACTGCTGTTTTTGGAATTCCTGATGATGAATGGGGTGAATCAGTAAAGGCCTATGTAGTCTTAAAGCCGGATATGCATGCAAGTGAAGATGACATTATAAATACTGCAAAAAAGCATCTTGCATCATACCAAAAACCAAAATCTGTTAAATTTATTGATGAACTGCCAAAGGCCCCAACTGGAAAAATTTTAAAAAGAAATCTCAGAGACCCTTATTGGGAAGACTCCGAAAAAGAAATTTAAATATCAACTTCAGCAACAATCGCAGATAAAGTTTGAAGGAATCTTGCTCCTACAGCTCCATCAATTCCTCTATGATCACAAGACATTGTTACGGAAATTTTATCATCTTCAAGTTTTCCAACTGCTAGTATTCCACATTGAGGGGGATTAATAACTGCGGTGAATGATTTAATTCCAAGCATACCTAAATTGGATATTGAAAAAGTACCACCCTGATAGTCTTCTGGCATTAATTTATTATTGTGAGCAAGATCAGATAATCTTTTTGCATCTGAAGAAATTTCTTCAACAGTTTTTTCATTAGCTTTTTTAACAATTGGGGTAATTAATCCAGCATCAGTAGCTACTGCAATTGAGATATCGGCATTTTGGAATTGTAAAATTCCTTCATCAGACCAATTGATATTTACCTCGGGATGTTTTGTTAGGGCCGTAGCAACGCATTTTATAAGTAGATCATTAATAGATATTTTTTCTTTTTTATCTTTTCCTTTGTTCATTTTTTCACGCTCAGCAGATAATTTTTTAGCGTCGAGATCCACATTAAGATAAAAATGTGGAGCAGTATTTTTCGATGCAGTAGTCCTTTCTGCAATAACTTTTCTCATTCCACTATGAGGTATAAGTTCTGATGGGTTATCAGAAGACGAAACTGATCCAGCATCGCCTCCTTCTTCACCTTTATACGCTGCAAGTTTAGCTGGATCAGCGGCTTGCTCTACATCTTGGACGGATATTCTTCCTCTTCTTCCGGAAGGCGTTATTGTTGAAACATCTACATCTAGTTCAAGTGCTACTTCCCATGCTTTTGGAGAAATATTTACATTATCTGGAGGTGCAGAGGGTAAATCTCCACTTGATTTTGGTTTTTCTTCAGAAGCTATTGGTGTTGCTGGTTCAGCTTTTTTTTCCGATACAGCACTTTCAGGTTGAAAGGAAGAATCAACAGGAACAAAATCATTTACAAATTGATCAATTTCTTCATCTGTAATTTCTTCTGAAGCAAAAACAGCTAGTAAAGCTCCAACTGGATATGTTCCATCAACATCGACGAGTTTTTTTCTACATAGACCATCAAACTCAGCTTCAATTTCATTTGAAATTTTATCAGTTTCAACTACTAGAAGAGGATCGCCTTTAGAAAAGGAAGAACCTTCATCAATTAGCCATTCCGTAAGTTTACCTTCCTCCATTTCGATGCCCCATTTAGGCATCGTAAGAGCTTCAATCTTCTTACTCATACTAAANTTCCTATTTAAAGTTTACAACTTCAGCNACNGCATCCCTAATTTTTGTAGGTGATGGTACAAACTCACCTTCAAGCTCTTTAGCAAANGGAACTGGNGAATGTGGTCCAGTTATTTGCTTAATTGGTGCTTTTAAGGATGAAAAGACTTCACCAGCNGCNAGTGCAGCAATATCAGAAGCAAAAGAACANCTTGGNGGTGTTTCATCAACAACAACAAGNCTTCCAGTTTTTTCGACACTNTCTAAGATAGCATCCTCATCTAATGGACTAGTTGTTCTTGGATCAATAATGTCACAAGTAATTCCATCATCTGCAAGTGCNTGCGCTGCNTTCTCACAAAAAGAAACCATTCTTCCTGTTGCTACTAATGTNCAATCATCTCCTTCTGAAACNATTCTAGCTTGTCCAAATGGAACAAGGTATTCACCATCAGGTACATCACCAGAAATAGTGTACAAGGTTTTATGTTCAAAAAATATCACTGGGTCATCATCTCTAATAGCTGTTGAAAGAAGACCCTTTGCATCTGCAGGAGTTGATGGCATTGCAACTTTTAAACCTGGTATAGCAGTGACCAATGGATGTAAAGATTGGCTGTGCTGAGAGGCTGCATTCATTCCAGCTCCATAAGTAGTTCTTAAAACCATTGGACAAGTAGCTTTTCCACCAAACATATATCTAAATTTTGCAGCTTGGTTCATTAACTGGTCCAAACATAGTCCCATAAAGTCACAAAACATAATTTCTGCAACAGGTCTTTTACCTGCAAGTGCTGCGCCAGCAGCTGTTCCAGCAATACCAGCCTCAGAAATAGGCATATCAATACATCTTTCCAGACCAAATTCTGCGTGTAGACCTCCTGTAACACCAAAAACACCACCAACAAAACCTGGTTCTGCGTGAGGGCTTCCTGTTCCGCCAACTACATCTTCACCCATTACAAATACATTCTCATCTCTTCTCATTTCAAGAAAAAGCGCGTCTGTTAAGGCTTCTCTATAAGTTTTTTCTGTCATATTTATTCTCCTTAATACCTAGTAAGACACATATACATCAGTAGTAACATCTTCAGGATTAGGTAAAGGAGATTTCTTTGCCTGATCCACTGATTCTTCGATTAACGAATTCACTTCTTCATCTAATTTATTAATGTCATCATCAGATAGAAGTCCTGCTTCAGTAACTTTATCTTTAAAAATTGTAATACAATCATTATTTTCACGATCATTTTTTAATTCATCTGCAGCGCGATAATTTTGTGGGTCGCCTTCAAANTGACCGTAAAACCTAGTAGTTTCAAATTCAACAGCACATGGTCCATTTCCTTCACGAGCTTTTGCAATTAATTCTTTCATAACTTCATGAACTTCAAAGAAATCAAATCCATTTGCTTTAACAGTATGGATACCAAATCCCTCAACTCGACTAGCTATGCTTTCAGATGCAATAACATAATCACANTGGGTATGCTCAGAATAACGATTGTTTTCATATACAAATATACTTGGTAATTTTAAAATTGCGGCAATATTCATAGATTCAAAGACAGGACCTTGATTACAAGATCCATCGCCACCAAAAGATACTGCAACAGCACCTTTTCCATCCAATTTTGCAGCTAAAGCTGCACCAGTGGCTAAGGGAGGTCCTCCACCAACAATTCCGTTAGCGCCAAGCATTCCAACATCCATATCTGCAACATGCATGGAACCACCTTTACCTTTGCAAAGTCCATCAGCCTTTCCGTAGAGCTCTTTCATCATACCAATTACATCACATCCTTTAGCAATGCAGTGTCCATGACCTCTATGAGTTGAGGTGATATAATCGGCTTCAGTTAAATTTTCACACACACCAACCGCTACAGCTTCTTGCCCGGCATAAAGATGCGTAAATCCAGGAATTGAACCAGTCATAATTTCTCTATGAAGGTGTTCCTCGAACTCCCTAATTGTTTTCATTTGCTTGTAGGCTTGTTCAAGTTCTTCTCTAGCTAATTGCATTATATCCTCCTCATATATATGGATGAACAAATAGGATTAAAAGTTTTAATCGTAATATTCAATAAAAATTTCATTATGATATTAAATAATTTTTCTTATTAATCAACCTGTCTCTTTTATAACCCAGTTAATTGATTGTTTTATCAGTTTTCTGAAGTTTTCATTACTATATGATGATGGGCCATCACCAAATTGTAAATAAGCAATTGAACTGTTTTCATAATTTTTTGTCCACCCAACAATGTTACTACCATTTTGATGGGACCAATCTCTATTTGAAAACATCTCTCCCTCTAGCGCCCTAGCTGCCGAATAAAAGTTTTTATCTACGAATTCATAATCACTTCTCAAAATTGGATTAATNTCATCTTCAAAAATCTCAGCCAAATACAATTCATCAANAATATCAAAATCATCAATTCCCTTTGTAATTGGGTGCTCTCCATCTTTCGTAACTTTATATTTTACATCATGGCGATAACCTGANTCCGGTTTTTTAACCCCTTTAACAATACCTTCTTGATATAAAAATCTTCCACCCACAATGTTTCCGTATTCTTCCCAATTAGGCCAACTTGCAATGGCATGATGAATAAAAACACATCCAATTCCTTTTTTTAGAAGATCTATAAAGTTATTTTTAAATTTCGTACTAGGATCAAAAAATGANGGTTTTGGTGGAGCTGTTTCAAAATTTATTCCTGGCATATCGTAAAAAATAAGAGCTTTATAATTTTCTTGAGTTTCTGAATTTATAAGATCTTGTGCTGCTGGATGTTCAACATGTGACCATGGATAACCTGTTGAATCTATCATTTCAAAAAATGGATCACGCTCAAAAGGATGTCCGCGTGTTATAATAAGAATNTTATCTGCCTTCTGATCAAGAAATGTTCGATTTTGGAATTCTTCCTCAACTTTATTTGACTCATCGCTATTCATATTATTATTCAAGATTAACTTTTTCGTTTGGTCAATTTATAATTATATAATTTGAANATAAAACTAGTATTTANTTTTGCTGGACACATNGAGTTATCACATAATATTATATCNTAAATTTTATTAGGAGATTGCAATGGCGTTAATAAGATATGCTCAACCAGGTTTACATGGCGATAAAGAGCCAGAACCAAATTTATCTTATGAATATATACCTAAAGAAAGATATACCTCTAAGGAGTTTATGAAGTTAGAGTGGGACCATATATGGACAAAAACATGGTTAAGAGGAGGTTTATCTCAAGANCTTAAAGAACCAAACGATTACATCACNACAGAAATTGGAAANTATTCAATTTTAATNACTCGTGGTGAAGATATGAANGCTAGAGCNTTCTATAATGTTTGTAAGCATAGAGGAAATACTCTNGCACAGCAAAAAATGGGTAAAATTGATAAAACATTCAAATGTTCATATCATAGGTGGCAGTATGATGCTACTGGTCAGCTTGTAGATGCTCCTGATCCTCATACATTTCCTCAGGGTGTTTGTGATCCTTCATTGCATTTAACCGAGCTTCCATGTGAAGAATGGAATGGCTGGATTATGTACTCATTAAATCCAGATGTTAGACCGTTAGATGAATGGCTTGGCCCTGTTAAAGCACATCTTGAGGCATATAAATTTGATCAGATGGATTTAGTTATGGATATGACAGTTGAATGGAACTGTAATTGGAAAGCATCAGTAGACGCTTTCAATGAGACTTATCATGTTTGGGGAACTCATCCACAATTAATGGATTGGCTTGATGATCAAAATGTACAAATTGATTTATATGATATTCATAACAGATATTTAGTGCCTTTCGGAGTACCTAGCCCAAGACCTCATATTGACCAAGAAGTTATTGGTCCAAATCTTGAGGTTTATATGGAACAGAATGGTGTAGATCCAAAAGATTTTAAAGGAAATGCTCAAGAGGCAAGAAGAGCAATTCAATTAGCCCAAAGAGAACGCGCAGATGAGATGGGTTGGGATTTCTCAAATTTAAATGATGACCAGCTATCAGATGATTATCATTATTGTGTATTTCCAAATGTTACCTTGAATACTCATGCAACAAATTACATGATGTTTACTCAGAGACCACATGCTGAAGACCCAAATAAATGTCTTTACGATTTACAAATGTTTTCCCTTCCTTCTGACACAAACAATAAGAGAACTAAGCAAGCAAATGAAGCTTCAGATTCTAATGCACCATCTTATATGACCATTGAAGAAGATGAAGGTGCAGCAAGAGTAAATCCAGGAATGGATGAAGCTGTTCAAGGAGAATCAGATGAGACAGGCCGTCCAGAACATATTTATGTAAAAGATGGTGAAGAACACACTCTTGGGGAAGTTCTTGATCAAGATGCTCATAATCTACCTTTTGTTCAGAAAGGTATGAATAGTCCTGCGTATAGAGGATTATGGTGTGGAGAGCAAGAAAGAAGAATTATTCATTTTCATCAGGTAATTGATAGATTAATTATGGAAGGTGGCGGTCAAGTCCCTAACTATAAAGAGTAATCATTTAATCTTTTATTGGTATTATTATGAGCGAACAAGAAGTCTATGTTTTTGTCTGTGATTCAGCTAATGTTGAAAATGGATCTGAGGCAGTTTTTGAAGTAAACGATAGAGAAGTCTTGGTTGTTCGTTCAAATGAAGGTGAATTATTTGCTCTAGAGGATAATTGCCCTCATGCAAATGAATGTATTTCTGGGGGAAGATTTAGAAATGGTTTTTATGCTTGTCCCCATCATGGAGCAAGATTTGAGTTATCAACAGGAAAATCAATGACAAATCTATCCACAAAGCCATTAATATGCTTTGATGTTAGAGAAGTAGACGGAAAAATTGAGGCGATAGTGCCTGAGAAGGAAAAAAAGAAATTTATTCCTGGAGGAGCTCCTCCAGGATTTGGACCAATGTAATTTTAAAAGGAGGAAGTTATGGATTTAGGTTTAAAAGGAAAAAAAGCAATTATTACAGGCGGAAGCAAAGGTATAGGTCTAGCTTCTGCGCATGCATTAGCCGATGAAGGAGCTGATGTTGCAATTTGCTCGCGAAATATTGATGATGTAAATTCAGCATTAGAAGCTCTAAAAGGTAAAGGCGTCAATGCTATTGGCGGAGCTGTTGATGTAGCTGATGGTGATGCATTAAAAGCATGGATAGCCTCAGCTATTAGTGATTTAGGTGGTTTAGATATACTTGTTCCTCAAGTAAGTGCCGGCGGAGGCAATCCAAGTGAAGAAGGTTGGGCTGCTAATTTTGAAACAGACATTATGGGAACAGTAAGATCTGTAGAAGCTTCTTTAGAAGCTTTAAGAGAGTCAAATGGATCGATTGTAATTATTTCTACCACAACTGCTATAGAGCAAGGACCAGGAAGTGGACCTTATGGAGCAGTTAAAGCAGGATTGTTAAACTACTCAAATCATATTGCTCAAACTGAAGGACCAAACGGTGTGAGATCTAATGTTATATGCCCCGGACCAATCTATATTGAAGGTGGGCCATGGAATTTCATTAAAGATAATATGGAAGATTTTTATAATGCTACATTAAAAGGAATACCTCTAGGTAAATATGGTTCTGGTGAAGATATCGCTAAGACTGTTGCCTTTTTAGCTAGCCCTGCAAGCGGACACACTACAGGCACAAATGTTGTGATTGACGGCGGATTTACCAAAGGCGTTCAATTTTAATTTGAAATCTGCTCAATCATTACTGGGGGTAATTAATTATGACAGATGATGTTAAAAAAAGGTTAGATGTTGTTCTTGTTGCTGGCGGCAAATATCATGATATTGATTTTGCTCGCTTGGAGCTTTTAAAGCTACTTGCTGAAGATGATAGAATTCGTACTAGAGTTTATGAAGATTATTCAAATCTACATGCGATTAGTAATGCTGATTTTCTAATTACCTACACTTGTGATGTAAGGCCAACNCTNGANCAACAAAAAGTATTAAGAGATTTTGTTGCGAATGGTAAAAGATGGTTAGCTCTTCATGGAACAAACTCAATACTTCAATTTTTATCGGACGGAAGAGTTGATTGNCCAAGAGTTGCNCCAATATTTATGGAAACTCTTGGTTCNCAATTCTTATCTCATCCACCAATAGAGCCATACACGGTTACTGTAGCGGACGGCGACCATCATCTTGTAGAGGGTGTTGAACCGTTTGAAACTAATGACGAATTATATCTAATGGAAACACATGGTGAATTACATGTCTTATTNGAGACTGAATTTGAGGGTAATACTCCTGGGTTTGTTGAAGAAAATTGGGAAAAAACTAAAGTACCAGTTTTTTATTTGCACCCTGTTGAGAAAGGAGAAGTCTTATACCTTACTCTTGGGCATTGTCGAGGTCACTATGATATGATTGATCTACCTGAGCCTATGGCATATTACCCTGAAGTTGAAAGATGTGCTTGGGATCTTCCAGTTTTCTATGACTTACTTAGAAGAGGTATTGATTGGGCAAAAGAGCTCTCATTAAAAAATTAATATGTCCAATAAAGTTGCTCTGATTACTGGAGTTGGACCCGGTACGGGTTCTTCTATTGCACGCCGTTTCAGTAAGGGCGGTTATAAAATAGCAATGATTGCCCGTGATAAAGAGAGACTAAAGAAACTTGAGGATGAATTAGAAGGCAGCAAGGGTTATTCCTGTGAACTAAGGAATCCAGAATATTTATACAATACAATAGATGAAATTATAGAAGATTTTGGTTCTCCTAATCTTTTTATTCATAATGCTGTAAGAGGTACCAGAGGTAATTTTCTAGAATTTACCTCTGAAGAACTACAATCGAACTTTGATATAAATGTCATGGCTCTTCATAGGATTGCTCAAAAAGTTGCGCCAGAAATGATTAAAAATAAAAGTGGTGCAATAATAGTTACAGGAAATACATCTGCACATAGAGGGAAGGCTAATTTTGGTGGTACAGCATCAACGAAAGCAGCCCAGAAAATATTAACAGAGTCCTTTGCTCGGTATTTAAACCCAAAAGGAGTTCATGTAGCATATATCACTATTGATGCAGCAATTGATTTAGAATGGACCAGAAAAGCATGGCCAGATAAACCTGATGAGTTTTTTATCCTACCAAATGATATTGCTGATGAAGTTTGGCATATTGCGCACCAAGCAAAATCAGCCTGGACATTTGATCACTGGCTTAGACCATTTGGTGAAAATTGGTAAAAGATTAATAATTAGTATTATGTTGTATTAATACAACAATATATAATATTAACTTAAAAATTAATTTATTATTTTTTATCTTTATTTGTATGAATAAAATTGCTATTTAGCTGCTAGTAATAATAAACATGGGGAGATTTTTATGAAATTAATGAAATACTTATCTTTGTTTGCAATTGTTTTCTCTTTTTTAATTATTGAAAAAACAAATGCTCAAACTGAGAGCTCATCAGAATATACTGTTGAGGAAATAATTGTGACAGCAAGAAAAAGATCTGAGTCAATTCAAGATGTTCCAGTTGCTGTATCAGCGCTAAGTGTTGAACAGATTGAAAGAGGTAATATTCAAAGGGTGCAGGACTTAGAAAAACTATCACCAAATGTTGAAATTGTTGATATGCCTTTTGCTGGCGGAGCTATTAGTGCTTCAATAAGAGGTCTTTCATTTGATGATTTAGAAAAAACTTTTCAGCCTACAGTTGGTGTAGTTATTGATGGTGTTTTTGCTGCATCTAATACAGCTGTCGATTTAGATTTATTTGATCTAGAGGCGGTTGAAGTTCTTCGTGGTCCTCAAGGGACAATTTATGGAAGAAATACTATTGGTGGGGTTATAAATATTCGAAGAACAAAACCTACAAGAGAATTAGGTGCAAAAATGCAATTAGATCTTGAAGAGGATGAGACTAGTGATATCAAATTGATTTTGAATACTCCTTTAGGTGAAAATGGCGGCCTTAAGATTGCTATGAGAAAACTTCAAAGTGATTCATTTATGTTCAATGTTACAAGAAATGAAAGAGAAAGAGGAAGAAAACTTGAGTCCTCATCAGTAGTTTTGGATTATGATCTCACGGAAAAACTTAATGTGAATTATACTTTTGATTATTATAATGATGACTCTCAGCATAATATTATCAATCTCACAAGATTTTATGTTAATGCTCTAGGCGCACCTCAAGGTGTTTTTGAATTATTAGGTCAAGGGGCATCAACTTCTGAAGATTTATCTGCAGCTAATGATTTTGAAACAGTTTATTCGGCTGCTCCGTTCTTAAGTGGTGTTCAGGGCGTAAATCACACTTTAAGAGCTGAATATGAGCTTGATAATCATGTTGTTAAATTAATTTCAGGTACAAATGATTTTGATGAACTAATGGATATTTGTTCATGGGGTTCTTCAGGTGGTGTAGTTACTCCTGACTGTGTTTTTCCAGTTGTAAGGGATCAGGATTTCAAACAAGAAACTCATGAA
>PBXC01000016.1 GCA_002728335.1 Rhodobiaceae bacterium | reverse complement strand
GAAAGCTCTTTTGATGATTGGTAAAAATCACAACCTTGTATATATGGAAATAAAGGATTATTTAAATTAGGTAATTTTTCATCAGATCTATTTATATGCATTAAATCAATTAAAATTCCAGCTACCGGATGATTAATCTCAGTAATAAAGTTAATTGCGCTATCTAATGATTTAGTATTGGTAAATTCTCCAAATTCGAGACAAACTCTTATATTTTCTTTTGCATACTCGCACATTTTATAAAATTGACTAAGAGCCTTATCATAATCATCATGCCTATTTACAACTAAGATATTTTTAGCAGATAACTCAAGGCCTACATCAATAATTAGTTTATGGTTATCACTTAAAATATCATCGTTTTCAAGCCATGTAACTTCAATATCGATTAGCTGAATTTTAGTTTTTTCAAGAGACTCTTTTGTTTTACTTAGAGCATTGTTATCCCATGTTGTATTTGTATCTAACCACATCCCTGATGATTGAAAACCGGCTTGATGTGCTATTAATGGAATATCCCAGGGTAAAGCATCGGGGACGCATCCAGCTGCCATTGCCCATAAAGGTTTATTTTTTTTACTGCTCAATTTTAAAACTTATAATTGATTTTACATTATTACTAATTGATCAGTAATTATGAACTTTTCTACGCTATCTTTTTCTATCCCATCGTTAGACATTGCTTTTGCAGTTTCTTCAGAATCAAAAATTTCATTAAACTTATCTAAATCATCGGTTTCAAAAATTGCTAAAACAGATTTATTATCTGCTGATCCCATATAGGCAATTGAAACACCCTGGCTTTTAAATAATTCGCCATGTGTTTTAAATTCTTCTTTCCACTTTTCTTCACTTTCTACTTTTGCTCTTACACCAACTAAAGGCATCTTTTACTCCATGTTAAATTTGATTATGACTCTACCATTTATATAAGTTATAACAATAAAATGTTTTTTTTAAGATTATTTGGTTGGACCATTATTTGGTTAATTTTAAGTTATTTAATATTTCAGATTGTTAATTAATCACTAATTGTAAATGCTAAATTTAAGATATCATTTATTTCTTGTATCTTTATTACCTTTTATAGCTATTCATTTATCTTTAATATTATCAATCCAAAATGATTTTTTAGACTTTTGCTATCCTTATTTTGATGGTTGTTATTCTATTAGTAGGGCAGCAAGACAACCTTACTCAATTATAATATTTAAAATTTTAATGATTACCTCAGCAGGGTTTCTCTTTTTTCTATGGCAAAGAATTTTTAATAAAGAAAAAAATAAAAGTCCTATTTTAATTGGTAAAATTGGATCTTTGTTCTTAGTTATTTATGTTATTGCTCTAGGAAATGATGGATTTATTTATGAGTTTATGCGNAGGATTGGGGTATTTATTTTTTATATATTTACTTTAACTTCACAGTGGATATTCACATTTTCTCAAAGCANCAAAAGNACTAAATTCTCTAATAATATCAATTTGTTAAAATTTACATCTTTTAGTCAAATCTTNTTATTTATACTAGCNACTCCTTTCTTTTTGATAATAAAAAATGATGGGTCTATAGAGAATATTTTTGAGTGGTGGATAACTTTATTTATCACTATTTGGTTTTTTGTTAACTTCCTCTATTATAAAAAAAATGATTAATAATGATGATATCCAAAATTTTAAAAGTTTAATTGATACATGTTCAAATATAGTAATTTTTACTGGTGCNGGTATATCTACTGAGTCAGGAATTCCTGATTTTAGNAGCCCTGGAGGCATATGGACTAAATTCAAGCCAATCGATTTTTCAGAATTTATGTCTTCTGAAGAAGCAAGAATAGAATCTTGGAGTAGAAAGTTTAGTATTGATAATGAAATTAGCGAAGCTAAACCAAATATTGGTCATTTGGCTATATCTAAACTTGTTTCAATGGGAAAAGTTAAAAAAGTAATCACACAAAATATTGATAATTTNCATCAAGATTCTGGAATATCATCAGATCAAGTGATTGAATTACATGGAAATACTACTTATGCTAAATGCTTATCATGTTTTCAACGCTTCGAAATTGCTGATATCAAAAGGGAGTTTATTAAAAATAAGAAAGCCCCTACATGTNAGAGCTGTGGGGGTATAATAAAAACAGCAACTATTTCATTTGGCCAGTCAATGCCTGAAAAGGAAATGATCGATGCTCAAAATGCAACTTTATCATGTGACTTATTTATAGCTATAGGATCTTCTTTACAGGTATATCCTGCAGCAGGATTTCCTATTCTTGCTAAACGAAATGGATCAANCTTAATTATATTAAATAGAGANCANACTGATCTTGATGGTTATGCTGATNTAGTTTTGAATTATGAAATTGGTAACTTTATGAATGANGTATTTCAATTAATTNACTGATTATAATNTATAATCACTTAGTTTATCAAAATCTTTATGAATACCTTTTGAAGNTCTAACGCAAATATAATCTTTTTTTAGAACGATAGATTTAAGGCCCTCATCCTTATTTTGTCTTTNTATGTCTTTTGCGATAATTTTCAATATTTTTGATGGGAAAATTATTGGATTTCCTATTTTATTATAACAAATTGGCACACATATTTTTTTACTATTATAAGTTAAAAATTGATTAATCAAATTATTCAAATCTTTAGATTTAACTAAAGGCATATCAGCTAAACCTATTATCACACCAGTAGAATTCTTATTAATATTTTTAATTGCAATCTTTATTGATGAAAGTAATCCCTTTTTATAATCTCTATTATGATGTGTTAAAATATTGAATTTATTAGCTATTCTTTCAATTTTTTNCTTTTCATAGCCTGTTATAATGTTATTTCTACTTACTTTAGAAANCAAATAATTTTGAATTGTATGCTCGATTAAAGGTTTACCTTTATATTTCTTTAATAATTTATTTACTCTACCTGTTCTTTCCGAGCTTCCTGCGGCAAGAATAAAGGACTCTATAAACATTTATCTTAACTTCCAATCATCTCTTAATTCTGAATTAAGAAAGTTATTATGTCTTAATGCGGCAATAATTTCAGAAAGAATTGATATTGCTATCTCATTTGGTTTTGCAGCATTTATCGGTAGCCCAATAGGGCCATTTACTTTTTTTATTTGATCATTGTTAAATCCTAGATCTTTAAGCCTTTGAATTCTATTATTATGTGTCTTTTTGCTTCCTAAAGCACCTATATAGAAACATGATGAGTTAAGGGCATATGTTATGGCCGGATCATCAAGATTAGGTTCATGGGTAAGGGTAACTATTGCTGTTCTGTTATCAATTTTAATATCTTGGAAACAATCTTCTGGCCAGGAATTAATAATTACATCATCCGGAAATCTTTCAGTTGAAGCGAATGCTTCTCTTGGATCTATAATTGTAACATCAAAATCAAGTAATTTTGCTATTTTGCTTAAGTATTGAGAGATGTGAACTGCGCCAACTATTATCAAGCTTAGAGGAGGGTTATACGGATTAATAATAAATTCATTGTCTTTGTAATTTACAATAATTAACTGGTCGCTAACTAGAGCTTCCTGTGCAAATTTTTGCATATCAGATTTATCATTTTTATCGGAGATAATAATTTCAACATGACTATCATCAATTTTCGAAACAGTGCAAAACGACTTTTTTTCTTTATTAAGCTTAATGATTTCTTTTAATATTAAATTATCCATTATTTTAGGATTTCTATTCTAATTCTTATATCGCCACCACATGCTAGACCAACTTCCCAGGCGGTGTCATTTGTAATTCCATAATCAATAATTTTTACTTTAGGATCATCAAATAATTCTAAAGCGTTTGCCACAACATCACCTTCAACGCAACCTCCAGAAACAGAACCAACCATATGACCATCATCTCTAATAGCTAATTGAGAACCAGCTCTTCTTGGTGCAGAACCCCATGTCTTTAGGACGGTTGCAATTGCAACTTTATGACCTTCGTTAATCCAATCATTTGCTGTTGAAAGAATTTCAATATTACTCATATTAGATTTTCGACTGCTCTAATTGTCATTACATCTACTAAATTAGCTCTATACGCAGAGTCTGCATGTATGTCTGACATTACTCCATCAGAACTAAGTTTAATGCTTTTTGCTTTTTCTATAGTTAATTCACTTGANAGAGCTTCTTCCATTTCTGTCCATTTAAAGACACCATTTTCACTTGCTCCAGTAACTGAAACATTAATGCCATCATCAAAAACAGCTACATAAACACCAGCCATTGCGTATCTCGATGCAGGATTAGGAAATTTCATATATGAAGCTTTTTGNGGAATACAAAATTCAACAGAAATTACAATCTCATTTTCTTCAAGGGCAGTTTCAAATAAGCCAACAAAAAAATCTTCTGCAGATATTTCTTTTTTGTTTGTTTTTATTTTTGCTTTTAAGCTTAAGCATGCACAAGGATAATCAGCTGTAGGATCATTATTAGAAATTGAACCTCCAATTGTTCCCATATTTCTTACATGAGGGTCGCCAATACCTTCGGCTAGAGCCGCTAATGATGGAATTTTACTTTGAATTATGTCTGAAGATAAAACTTCATTATGAGTTGTAGTAGCTCCGATAGTAATTGTATCGCCATTATCATTAATAAAATTTAGTTCATTAATATCAGAAATATCTATAAGTGTTGAAGGAGAGGCCAATCTTTGTTTCATAGTGGGAATTAATGTCTGTCCACCAGCAAGAATTTTACTTTCTTCATTTTCATTCAAAATTTTTTCTACTTCTTCAAGAGTATTTGGTTTTTCATATAAAAAATTATACATAGTCTATCCTATCTACCTGCTGCTGCTAAAATTGATTTAACAATATTTTGATAACCTGTACATCTACATAAATTTCCCTCAAGTTCTTCTCTGACTGTTTTTTCATCTAAATTAGGTTTTCTGTTAATAATATCTATTGCAGCCATTATCATACCAGGTGTACAAAAACCGCATTGAAGACCATGATGATCTCTAAAGGCTTCCTGAACAGGGTGGAGATTATCTCCATCAGCAATACCTTCGATTGTTGTAATATTTTTTCCATTGGCTTGAACAGCTAACATTGTACAACTTTTAACAGCTTTTCCTTCTAGGTGAACGACACACGCACCACACTGACTTGTATCACAACCAACATGAGTTCCTGTAAGATCCATATCATCTCTCAAAAAGTGAACTAAGAGTTGTCTTTCTTCTACTTCGGCAGATAAGTCCTGACCATTCACATTAATATTAACTTTGGGCATTTTTTCCTCAAATAATTTGTTACGATAAACTATACCAAAATAATAGTGATAAAGAAGTTAAAATAACTAATATTGTTATCCATGTAGTTTGGCTTAATCCTTTTGATTTTTCATCAATTATTACTGAATCTTCTGATTTATTAACTTCTGGATTTAAGATTTCATTAAATTTTCCAAAAAAATCATCNGCTAATTTATTTGCTGTTGTTTCAATTAATCTTTGCCCAATTTGAGCTAGTTTTCCACCAACATTAGCGTCTACATTATATTTTAATAAAGTTCCATCATCTGTTTCTNACAACTCTACATTAGCAGAACCTTTCGCAAAACCAGCTGCACCTCCGGTACCTTCGCCAGTTAATGTATAGCTAGTAGGCGGATTAACATTCGTTAAAATAATATTNCCTGTAAATTTTGCNCTAATTGGTCCAATTTTTGTTTTTACAGTTGCAGTCAAATTATTATCATCATTTTTTTCTACAGACTCTGCACCTGGAATTGCTAATTTGAGTTTTTCAGGGTTATTTAAAGCATCCCAAACATCCTGTTTTGATGCATTAATAACTTTTTCACCATTCATTTTCATTTTAAAAACCTACTTTATTATATGTTTTCATATTATCTATTGTTTAATATTTCAATATTATTGTTATTTTTTCCTATTTATCTTGGCAATAAATTGCAAATAATATAAATAATTTCATATTAAATTAAGAGGGAATTATGGAAATTGCATTAACTGAAGGAATGTTAATATCAGGTATTATATTGGCAGTAACTTTCATCGGTATTTTTACAGAAACTTTACATGGCTTTCATAGATCTAAAGTAGCAATGCTTGGAGCTGGTGTAATGCTTGTAACTGGGATGTCGTATGGCTTCTATGACCCTGCTGGCGCATTTATGGCTGTAGATTGGAATGTTGTATTTTTACTTGGTTGTATGATGGCAATTGTATCTATTATGATTCAAACTGGCGGATTTGAAGTTATGGCAACAAATATTGGTCGAATTTCAAAAGGTCGAAAATTTATGTTAATGGCTTTACTTGGAACTGCAGTTACAGGTCTTTCATTGCTTTTAGATAATGTTACAACTGTTGTTATATTTGGTCCCTTGATTATCTTAATATGTCAGTCACTTAAAATAACTCCAATACCTTATCTTCTTGCCGCAGCTTTATTGTCTGATACAGGAGGTGTTGCAACATTAGTTGGTGATCCACCAAATTTAATGATTGGTTCAGCTTTTGGTATAGATTTTAATACATTCTTAATTCATATGGGCGGAATTGTTTTATTAGCTTGGTTAGGCACATTAACCACTCTTAGAGTTATATTTAGAAAAGAACTTGGAACTCCAGCTGAAGGAACATTCGAAGATAGGATAGAGTATAAAGANAAATCATTATGGAATAANTCCATATTTGTTTTNCTTCTNATGGTTGTATTATTTNTAATTCANGGAACAATTCATTGGCAACCATGGATGGTTTCTGGTCTTGGATTAATTATTCTTGTTTTCCTTGGCAAATCNCTTGATTTAGATGAGGTTATGGAAAAAGTAGAAATGCAACTACTTATTTTCTTTATCTCTTTGTTTATGTTGGTTGGTGGCGTTGAAGGCAGTCAATTCCTTGAATATCTTGGTCAGTTTATAATACCATTTGTTGAGAGTGATTTATTCATGGCTACTCTAATCTTAATGTGGGTTGCCGCAGTTATGTCAGCTGCTATTGATAANATTCCATTCACAGCAGCAATGATACCTATTATTGCTTCAATTGGNGATCCTGCNTTACAAACTCCATTATTATGGGCTTTNGCNCTNGGAGTAGGNATGGGTGGTAANGGAACNCANATTGGATCAACAGCAAATGTATTTATTGTGACCATTTCTGANAGATTAGCAAAAGATACAGGCGATCCTTCATTAGCAATAACACCTTTAAAATGGTTTAGATATGGATTACCAGTTATGATTGTTACANTAGTGATATGTTCAATAGTCTTAACATTATTCTGGGATTTCTACGCTAACCCATTAGACTCAATTGTTTACGATCCAAACGCATCTGGACATTAGTTAATGGAACAAGTTGTACCTGAGGGCTTTATTCTTAATAAAGGAAGAGGCCCTTATACAACACATAATGGACCTTTTTATATAAATGCGTCTGTTGATCCTTGGTTACATGGAACATTTATTATAGACCGTCATTGTAATGGAGCTCAAATTGCTCATGGNGGTATGTTGATGTCATTTGCTGACNGAATATGTGGTCATGCTGTTTATAAAGCAACTAAAACTGCTGGTGTAACAATTAAATTAAATTCAGAGTTTCTGTCCGCAGCT
The DNA here is from genome assembly GCA_002728335.1 of Rhodobiaceae bacterium. Taxonomy (GTDB): domain Bacteria; phylum Pseudomonadota; class Alphaproteobacteria; order MED-G09; family MED-G09; genus AG-430-B22. Next base: position 2,293 of record PBXC01000016.1, on the reverse strand, counting down.
AGACCAGGAGAATGGTTAGAAGGTTATGCAATAGTTAATTCACAAAAAGATGATTTTGTTTTTTGTGAGTCAAAGCTTTATGTCGGCAATAGGGATGTACTTTTAGTAAATTCAATTTTTAAATTACGAACCAAAAAGNNACAAAAAAAAATAATAAAGAAAAGACGTTAAAATTTCTTTATGATAATAAAACATCATCGGGGCGTAGCGCAGCCTGGTAGCGCACCTGGTTTGGGACCAGGGGGTCGGGAGTTCGAATCTCTCCGCCCCGACCATTTCAAATATTAGTATAGTTACTTAATTAAATGGAGAATAAATATGGAAAAAGTNTTAGTTACAGGTTCAACTGGTTTCATAGGTTTNCATTGTATTCATCAACTAATTGAAAAGGGTTATTCGGTTAATGGAACATTAAGATCAAAATCTAGAGAAGAGGAGGTTAGGTCATCATTAAAAAAAGCTAATTTATCTGATGCAAATTTGAGTTTGTATGAGTGTGATTTGATGAGTGATGATGGCTGGGAAAAAGCTATTGATGGGTGCGATTATGTATTACACATTGCCTCNCCTTTTATTAATGGATTACCAGATCATGAAGATGACCTTATNAAGCCAGCGCTTACGGGNACGCAAAGAATATTGAAGCTTTCTNCTNCAAACCCTCAAATAAAAAAAATAATAATTACATCATCATTTGCGGCTGTTGGAGATACTTTTAATGGTCAGACAGTTTTTAATGANTCTGACTGGTCTGATCCTAATAATAATAAAATATCTGCTTATAATAAAAGTAAAACATTAGCAGAAAAAAGNGCGTGGGATTTTATGGAATCAAACCCTTCCTTTAAATTAACTGTTATNAATCCAGTTGGAGTCATCGGCCCAATGCTTTCANATGACATAGGCACATCTAACCTGTTTGTTAAAAAGATTCTTGATGGCTCAACACCAGGGAATCCTGGNCTTCATATNGGTTTTGTTGATGTTAGGGATGTTGCTCGAGCTCATGTTGATTCTATAAAAAATGAAAAATCTNATAATAAGAGAATAATCCTTTCTAAGGATGAAATTTGGGTAAGTGAGCTATCTGAAATTCTAAGAAATCTTGGATATAAAGCTCCAAAACGAAATATTCCAAAATGGCTTATCACTGTTTTATCTCTCTTCGACAAACAGCTTGGAGGATTAATACCAATGATTGGTAAGGTTAGAAATATTGAAAGCTCTATCTTCTCAGAAGTTTTTGATTGGGAGTTAATTTCAATTGAAGAATCTGCTAAAGTTACAGCGGAACAATTAAANTCTATGAATCAAATATAGAAATTTTTTCCACCTCAAATCTAAGAAAGTATTATGCAAAAAAATGTATTTGAAGAAATAATNGAAGAATGTTGTTCTAATCCAATAACAGGTTTTTATAGAGATGGTTTTTGTAATACNGATGATAGGGATGTTGGAATTCATACTGTATGCGCCNTTATGACTGANGATTTTTTAAATTTTTCAAAACAAAAAGGTAATGATTTATCAACTCCCAGACCTGAATTTTCATTTCCTGGATTAAAGGAAGGAGACTCTTGGTGTCTTTGTGCAGAAAGATGGAAAGAGGCATTTGAGTCGGGGAAAGCCCCTAAAGTATATTTAAGGAAAACTCATAAAAAGACTCTTGAAATTGTCGATATCAACATTTTAAAACAATTTGCATTAGATTTAGATTAGTAAAACTTATGTCTATAAATAAAAAAATAATCAAAAAATTTTATAATTCCTTAGAAAATAGTGATTTCGATTCTCTTAATGAATTATGGCATGATGATGTAACTTTAACTTTAATTGGATCAACACCTGTATCAGGTGATTTTAAAGGTAAAGATTCAGCAATAAGTTTAATAGAAAAAGGTGTACTTGCTAATTTACAATTTGATAAAGTTATTTTTGCAAATGAATGGAGTATTATTGCTGCAGAAAATGATATTGTTGTTGGAACAATGACATTACAAGGTAAGAGCATTTACAACAAAGATTACAACCAAATTTATTGTCAAATATTTACAATAAAAGATAATAAAATTTTTCGACTTCATGAATTTTTTGATACAGCCCTTGTTGAGACATCGCTATATGATAAAGAGTATCTAGAAAAATAGTGTGAATATGAAAAATATATTTAAATCATTTTTGTTAATAATTTTTGTTTTACTAATTATTGGACCAATTTTGCTTGTTTTTATTTAGTAATAGGTAAATTAGTATTTTCAATGTAGGATATAAAAAAAGGTGAAATAATGAAAAA
>PBXC01000015.1 GCA_002728335.1 Rhodobiaceae bacterium | reverse complement strand
ATGAATTTATAGTTAATTCAGATCGATTATACATAACTGAAGTAGATATGGANGTNGAAGGTGANGCNTTTTTNCCNAAAATAGATAGNTCAAAATTNAAAGANNTAANNCGNGAAGAAAAATCAAAAGNACCNGAAGANGATGCTTATCATTCGATGGTAATTTACGAAAAAATTTNATAAGATATTCTTATGAAAAAAGAATNNANAGAGATCACAAANGATNTAATGTTTCCNGAAGGNCCNATNNCTATGCCAGATGGNTCAATNATATTAGTAGAAATNGCAAGAGGNACNNTANCNCAAGTNCATANNAATGGATCAAAAGATATTNTNGCNGANCTNGGNGGNGGTCCAAATGGAGCAGCNATAGGNCCTGATGGATGTGTTTATGTTTGTAATAATGGTGGATTTGAATGGCATAATATNGATGGNCTNTTAATACCNGGNGGNCAGGGCGANNATTATTCTGGAGGAAGNATAGANAAGGTTGATNTNAAAANNGGTTCNNTNGAAACAATNTANACTGAATGTGANGGAAACCCNNTNAAAGGNCCTAATGATATAGTTTTCGATAAAGAGGGTGGTTTTTGGTTCACTGATCTTGGTAAATCNTATGGCAGACAAAAAGATCAGGGAGCATTATTTTATGCAACACCTGATGGTAAGTTTATAAAAGAGGTTGTTTTCCCNATTGAGAGNGCTAATGGTGTAGGCTTATCTCCAGAAGAAGATATTGTATATGTAGCTGATACCACTCCTGGCAGATTATGGGGTTATCCAATAACAGAACCTGGAGTAATAAGTGGTCCNAAATCCTTTGGTGTGAATAGTGGNATGCATTTTGTGCATGGTTCTTCAGAATTAGCTTTATTTGATTCTTTAGCAGTAGATTCAGAAGGTTGGATAAATGTTGCAACAATATTTAAAGGCGGTATAACACGTATCGCTCCAGATAAATCTGGTTTTGAATTTTTTGAGACAGATGATTTGTTGACAACTAATATTTGTTTTGGTGGAGAAGACCTAAAAACAGCTTATATTACACTATCTTCAACCGGTAGATTGGTAAAAACTGATTGGGATACACCTGGTCATAAATTAAATTTTTAATTTTGAATGTTTTAAAAAAGAATTAACAATTTCATCAAAATATTTTTCTTTAAGCTTTGAAGGATCGCCTAAATCAGAATTTAATCTAATTTGTTTATCAATAGGAATTGATCCAAGAAAATCTACTTTTAATTCGTTAGCTAATTTCCCCCCTCCGTCTTTGCCAAAAATATCTTCATGTGATCCATCAGGAAGAATTAAATAGGACATGTTTTCAACAACACCAAGAATTTCCACATCAACTTTGGCAAACATGCCTATAGCCTTTTTTGCATCATTTAATGCAACAGATTGTGGGGTTGATATTATTATTGCCCCTTTTAAAGGTAAGTTTTGAGAAACTGTAATTTGTGCATCACCGGTTCCTGGCGGCATATCAACAATNAAGATATCAAGATNTTCCCAATTTGTGTCCTGTGCCATTTGCTTGATTGCTGAATGAACCATAGGACCTCTCCATATTACTGGCTGGTCTTCATTGAGNAAAAATCCAATGGACATGACCTTTATCCCTTTATAATCAAAAGGTATTATTTTTCTGTCATCAGTTAACTCTGGCTTACCTTCTAAATTCAACATATGCGGAATAGAAGGACCATGAATATCTGCATCCAATAGCCCAACTTTTAAACCTTGCTTGAAAAAGGAATATGCTAAATTTACAGCAAGAGTAGATTTTCCAACACCTCCTTTGCCGCTGGCGATAGCAATAATATTTTTAACATTTTTTAGGTTTTCATTATCGTCTTTTTCATTTTTATTATTATTTTCAATATGGTTTGTTAAAACTGCAGTTATACTTAGCGCATCAATTGCGTTCTTAAGGTTTTTTTCTATTTTTTTTGCTACTTTTTCTAATATTTGAAAATTATCTTTATTTGCAAATATTGATATTTGAACATGACCTTCTTTTATAANNANATCTTCAATTAANTTANNCGAAAAAATTTGTTCATCNTTTTCTAATGAAATATCATTTATTGCTTTTATNATTANATCTTTGGATAAATTNGACATTTTCCTATCCATTTCGTTAAATTTTGTTAATATTTANAAAATCTATTTACCTANTATTGAATTTTGTCTAATAAGTTCCACATANNGTAAATAAATTTTATTAAAANTAGNAGGTTTTATGGNAACAGTAAATAAAAATACAAGCGGNTGGAATGGCGANAATAGAGATCCTTGGGGAGGCTCATCAAATAATCAAAGACAACCNAATTTTGANAACCCATTTGAAGGTTTTCAAAAAAACTTAAATAAATTAATTCCAGGAGGAGGNAAAGGTAAAAGAGGCTTCTTTCTTCTATTTATNGTAATTGTTTTATTATGGGCCCTGAGCGGTCTTTATCGNGTTAATGCNGATGANCAAGGGGTTGTTTTGAGATTTGGAAAATTTGTTAGNCAAACATCACCTGGTCTTCATTATCACCTTCCTTGGCCAATCGAAACAGTTAAAACACCCAAAGTTACAATTGTTAATAGAATTGATATTGGTATGAGAGGTTCATCATCATCCTCATTTGGAAATACATCACGATCAATGAGAGATGTCCCTGAAGAAAGTCTAATGCTGACAGGTGATGAAAATATTGTTGATATTGATTTTTCTGTTTTTTGGGTAATTAGTGATGCAGCTGCGTTTTTATTTAGGATTCAATTTCCCGAGCGAACAATAAAAGCTGTTGCTGAGAGCGCTATGAGAGAAGTTGTAGGTAATTCAGAAATACAACCAATTTTAACAGGAGCAAGACAAAAAACAGAAGAAGATGTTCGTGGGTTAATGCAGGCAACATTAGATTCTTATGGAGCAGGCATACAAATAAGGGAAGTAAAAATGCAGAAAGTTGATCCACCTTCAGCTGTTATTGATGCTTTTAGAGATGTTCAGGCAGCACGTGCTGACCAGGAGAGAGCTAGAAACGAGGCCAATGCTTATGCTAATAAAGTTGTCCCTGAAGCACAGGGTGAATCTGAAAAAATAAGAAGAGAATCCGAAGCATATCAATCGCAAACTGTTGCTGAAGCAGAGGGNCAAGCTAAGAGGTTTGTTTCTATATATTCTGAATACATAGATGCAAAGGATGTAACGCGNCAAAGAATGTTTTTAGAGACNATGGAAAAAGTTTTTAATGATATGAATAAAGTTATCATTGATAGTGATGCAGTGGGTGGTCAAGGGGTCTTACCTTACTTACCTCTAAATGAAGTTAGAAGAAAAGGAGATCAATAATGAAAGGAAAACAGATTGCATTATTGGTTTTTTTAGGTCTTTTGTTTTTAGTCTCTGTTAATACTTTTTATTCNGTACATGAAACAAAGCAAGCTATCGTTTTACAATTNGGTAGACCAGTTGGAGCGCCAATTACNGAAGCAGGNCTNAAAATCAAAGTTCCATTTATTCAGCAAGTTCAATTCTTAGATAGAAGAATCCTTGATTTAGACTCACCAGCGGAAGAAGTTATTGCATCAGATCAAAAACGTTTGGTTGTTGACTCTTTTACTAGATGGCAAATTAGCGATCCATTACAGTTTTATATAAGTGTTCGTGATGAGAGAATTGCTCGTTCAAGGCTTCAAGCTATTGTTTCCTCTAGTTTGAGATCTGTATTGGGCGGTGAAGAATTTGTAACAGTTGTTAGAGATGAAAGAGATGAATTAATGGCTCGTATCAGCCAAANAGTTAATGTTCAAGCTAATGATTTAGGTATAAATATAATAGATGTAAGAATTAAGAGAGCNGATTTACCTGATGCAAACAGTCAAGCTATATATAGAAGAATGCAAACTGAAAGACAGCAGGAAGCTGCTGAGTTTAGAGCTAAAGGTCAGGAAATTTCAAGAGGTATAAGAGCTGAAGCAGAAAAAAAAGTGACAGTACTTTTAGCTGAAGCTACTAGAGATGCTGAAATAATAAGAGGTACTGGTGATGCATGTAGAAATAGGATTTTTGCCTCTGCATACGGACTTGACCCAGATTTCTTTGCCTTCTATAGATCAATGAAATCTTATGAGGAATCACTTGGATCTGATACTACTATAGTGTTGTCTCCAGATAGTGAATTCTTTAAATATCTAAATGATCCAAATGCAATATCAAATGATGATTCTGCAGCAACTAAACTTAGTAAGGAAAATCTTGAGTTAATTGGAATAATTCAGAGTAATGATAGATTGAGTGACAAATTGTGTCCGGAATTAGTTAAATTAGATTAAGCACTATGATATCTCTCAGTCGATACTATTTTTTAATTCTATTTGCTTTTTTTATTTCATCGCCTCTGTCTTCAGTTGAATTACCGGATTTTACTGAACTAGCTGAAAAATATTCTCCTTCTGTTGTAAATATTTTATCAGAAAAAGAATTTAAAGAAGAAGACGATGATGATGATTCAAGAGAGAACCCACCGTTCTTTTTTGATGATCCTTTTAGAGATTTTTTTGAAAGAAGGCCAAACAGAAAAAACAGAAGACCTCAAAGATCAGGTGGTTCAGGTTTTATAATTTCTAGTGATGGTTATATTGTTACAAATAATCATGTTGTTGAAGGCGCTACGACAGTGAAAGTTACTCTCAATAATGATGAAACATTTGTTGCTGATGTTATTGGTTTAGATTCTAGGATGGATTTAGCGCTTCTTAAAATTGATGCTAAGAAGTCTCTTCCTTTTATCACTTTTGGTGACAGTAAAAAATCTAAAGTAGGTGAATGGGTGATAGCCATTGGAAATCCACTAGGATTGGGAGGCAGTGTAACTGCAGGTATTATTTCTGCTGTTGGAAGGGATATACGTTCTGGTCCATATGATAGTTTTATTCAAACTGATGCTCCTATAAATAAAGGAAATTCTGGAGGACCTCTTATAAATTTAGATGGAGAGGTGATTGGTGTTAATACAATGATTTTTTCTCAAACAGGTGGCTCAATTGGTATTGGATTTTCGATACCTTCTGAACTAGTTCAGCCAGTAGTTACCCAATTAAAAGAGTATGGCGAAACTAGAAGGGGTTGGCTAGGTGTTGTTATTCAGGATGTCACAGAAGATGTTGCTAAGGATATGGACCTTAAAGAGGAGAGAGGAGCTCTTGTTCAGGATGTTGTTAAGGGAGGTCCTGCAGATAAGGCAGGAATAGAAACGGGTGATGTAATTATTAAATTCGGCAATAAAGATATTAATAAAATGAGAGAATTAACAACAAATGTTGCCAATACTGAAATAGGTAAGAAGGTAAAGGTTGAACTAATAAGACTTGGAAAAAATAAAACAGTTACTGTTAAATTAGGAAGGCTTGAAGGAAATGAAGAATCTTTCCTTAAGGGCCAGGTTGAAGAAGAGTCAAAAAAGATTTTAGGTATAAGTTTCGGAGAGCTAACAACAGAAATACGCAGAAAAGAGAATATACCATCTAATATAGTTGGTGTTGCAGTTATAGATGTTGATGAAGACTCTGAAGCCTTAACAAAGAAAATAACTGCAGGCAGTGTGTTGATGAGTGTTACTTATCAAAAGATCACAGGTAATATGACTTATCAGTCTACGGTCAAAGTAGTAAATCCTGAGCAAGTTTATAAAATTCTTCAGGAAAGAAAAGATGCTGGCGATGAAAGAATTCTTTTGAGAGTTTGGAGGCCTGAATACAGAGTATCTTCATTAGTTGCGCTTTCATTTAATAAAGAAAAATCAGATTAACTAATTACATGAGAGATTAGACCATCAAGTAACTTTGGTTCAAACCAAGTAGATTTAGGTGGCATTACTCTATCAGCATCTGCAACCTTAAAAAGTGATTCAATTGGAGTAGGAAATAAAGAAAATGCAATATCATATGCATCATTTTTTACTCTTTTTTCTAATTCTTTTAAGCCTCTCGCCCCACCGACAAAATTTATTCTTTTATCTCTTCTTTCGTCATCAATTCCAAGAAGCGGAGAGATGATTAGGTCATGAAGTATGGCCACATCTAATGAGGCAACCGGGTCGTTATTTATATTTAAATTCTCTCTTAAATTAAGTTGGTACCATGCATTATCTAAAAACATTCCAAATTCATTTTTTTGATGAGGTTTACATTCATTGATAACTTTTTTAACTACAAAGTTTTTGTTAATCTCATTTATTAGTTCTTCAGGTTTATAATCGTTTAAGCCAGTAATAATTCTATTGTAATCTAAAATAGTCATTTCTGAGTGAGGAAAAGCAACGGAAAGAAAAAAATTGTGATTGTTTTTATTATTATTGTTTTCTTTTAAATTTATTTCTTCACAAATCCTTGATGCTGCCGCAGATCTGTGGTGGCCGTCAGCAATATATAATTCACCTAAAGAATTTATTTCAGAGACGATTTTATCAATTTCAACCTTATCTTCCATAACCCATATATTATGAATTGAGGAATCTGGACCAATAACACTGTAAACAGGATCACCTTTTTTATTCTCATCCAATATTTTTTTTATTAGGACATTCTGTTTATAAGCTAATAAAACTGGACCTGTTTGTGCCTGAAGTTCTTTTATGTTTAAAACTCGATCATCTTCCTTTATTGGAGTTGTAAATTCATGTTTTTTTATAATATTTTTGTTATAGGCTTCAACTGATGCTATGCATCCAAATCCAGTCTGGGTTTTGTTATTTAATGTTATTTCATAAATATAAATGCATTCATTTTTATCTTGATATAGAACTTTTTCATTGATAAATCTTTTTAAGTTTTCTGCACCTTTTTTATAAACTCTTTCATCATTGAACTGTATTCCCTCTTCAAGATCTATTTCTGGTTTGGATATATGCAAAAAACTATATGGCTTGTCTTTTGCCATTATTCTTGCCTCATTTGAGTCCAATACATCATAAGGAGGTGCAATTACATCACTTGCTTTATCTAAGGACGGTCTTAATGCTTTAAATGGCAGTATTAACGACATATTTTCTCTTTTTGCATATTAGTAGTGTATTAATAGATATCTGAATAACATATTAAGATAAAATAGTTTGTTATATTATAAAATTTATTTATTTAGACTTATTGAATTATTTAAAAAAATGATGAAAAAAATTATTCTTATTGCCGGGCCTACAGCCTCAGGAAAGTCGTCACTAGCAAATATATTAGCTAAAAAAATTAATGGTGAAATAGTTAATGCTGACTCAGTACAAATATATAAAGATTTAAAGATTCTTACAGCTCGACCTGATATACAAAAAAATGATCCTCTTCATCACTTATATGGATTTGCTAAGGGTAATGAATTATGGTCCGTTGGAAGGTGGATTAAAAAAGCCAAAAAAGTAACTGATAATATTTTAANAAAAAACTCAATACCTATTCTTGTCGGGGGAACAGGTTTGTATTTTAAAGCAGTTACTGAGGGACTATCACCGATACCTGAGATTGATGAAACANTAAGAGAAGAGCTAAATGAAGATTTAAAAGAAAAAGGTTTATCGNATCTTTATAATGAATTGAAAAGTCAGGATATTAAGGCTTATGAATTAATTGANAAAAATGACCAACAAAGAATTTTGAGAGCATTAGAAGTTTATAGAGGCTCAGGTAAAAAAATATCTACTTATTGGGGAATGGAAAGATCAAAGGTTTTTAATAATAATTTCATTAAAATCAAATTAAATGCAGACAGAGAGTATTTATATAATAAATGTGATGACAGATGTGAGGATATGTTTCAATCAGGAGTAATTGAAGAAGTAAAAAAACTAATGGAAATGAAATACGAGGATAATGCTCCAATTTTTAATGCAATAGGTGTTAAAGAAATAAATAAATATCTTCAAAAGGAAATTGATAAAGACGAAGCAAAGGATTTGATTAAATTTAGAACACATCAATATGCTAAAAGACAAATTACATGGCTAAAACATCAGATGATTTCCTGGAAAAGCTTCTACACGCAAGAATCAGATAAAATTATTGATTATTTTATTAAAAAATTATAAAAGTCTTGACCTTAATGTAATAATTATCTAATTTTCCGATATCGTTAAATGGAAGAAACAATGGCTAAATTAACTGGTGCAGAAGTAATATTGAAGGTTTTGAAAGATCATTCGGTTGATCATATTTTCGGATACCCTGGCGGCGCAGTTTTACCATTATACGATGAAATTTTTAAAAGCAATGACTCTCCGCAACACATTTTAGTGCGCCATGAGCAAGGCGCAGCTCATGCAGCTGAAGGTTATGCAAGATCTACAGGAAAACCTGGGGTTTTAGTAGTAACTTCAGGGCCTGGAGCTACAAATGCTGTTACAGGTCTAACGGATGCTATGATGGACTCAATACCTTTGGTATGTATTTCTGGTCAAGTACCAACACATTTAATTGGTACTGACGCCTTTCAGGAAGCAGACACTGTTGGGATAACTAGACCATGTACAAAGCATAATTGGTTAGTTAAAGATCCTGATGAATTATGTCGTATCTTACATGAAGCTTTTTATGTAGCCACATCAGGAAGACCTGGCCCGGTTGTTGTTGATATTCCAAAAGATATTCAATTTGCTGATGCAAATTACTTTCCGCCAAATGAAATAAAGACTGAAAATTATAATCCTCAAATTAAACCAGACATGCGTTTTATTGATGAAGCAATAGAATTAATGGCAAATGCAAAAAAACCGGTTTTTTATACTGGCGGTGGTGTTATAAATTCAGGTTCAGAAGCAAGCCATTTATTAAAAGAACTTGTTTTACTAACTGGCTTTCCAATTACTAGTACTCTTATGGGTTTAGGAGCATTTCCATCAACAGAAAATAATTGGCTTGGAATGTTGGGTATGCATGGAACTTATGAAGCAAATTTAGCNATGAACGAATGTGATCTATTAATTAATATTGGCGCAAGATTTGATGACAGAGTTACTGGAAGACTGGATGCTTTTTCCCCAAATTCAAAAAAGATCCATATTGATATTGATCCTTCTTCTATGAATAAGACAGTTCCAGTTGATGTTTCAATTGTTGGCGACTGTGCCCATGCAATTGAAGGAATTTTGTTAAAATGGAAATCCAAAGGAATAAGGGTAAATATTGATAATTGGATGGAACAAATTGAAAAATGGAGAAGTAAAAAATCACTAAACTATAAAAAGGCTTCTGATGTAATTAAACCACAATATGCTGTTGAAAGGTTATATGAATTAACAAAAGAAAAGGATACATATATAACTACTGAAGTAGGGCAACACCAAATGTGGGCGGCTCAATACTACAAATTTGATGAACCTAATAGATGGATGACTTCGGGTGGACTTGGAACCATGGGGTATGGTTTACCTGCTGCTATCGGTGTTCAAGTAGCTCATCCAAGTAGTTTAGTTATTGATATCGCTGGTGAGGCATCAATATTNATGAATATACAAGAATTATCAACAGCCGTTCAACACAAANTGCCCGTTAAGATTTTTATATTNAATAATCAATACATGGGAATGGTTAGGCAGTGGCAAGAGTTATTACATGGCGGAAGGTATTCCCATTCATATACAGATTCTTTACCCGACTTCGTAAAACTTGCTGAAGCTTATGGATGCCTAGGTGTTAGAGCATTAAAACCTGATGAACTTGACCATAAAATAATTGAAATGATTGATTATAATGGCCCTGTTATTTTTGATTGTGTTGTTGACCAAGATGAGAATTGTTATCCAATGATACCTTCCGGAGCAGCTCATAATGAAATGTTATTGGGTGAGAGCGATGATAATCCTGAAGTTTCTGATGAAGGAAAGGTTTTGATTTAAAATGATTAAATTAAAAAAGGAAGATCAACAATCACACACTATATCTATAAAGGTTAGTAACGAAGCAGGTGTTTTAGCTAGAGTAATAGGTTTATTTTCTGGAAGAGGATACAATATTGAAAGTTTAAATGTTGCTGAAATTGACGANGATAGCCACAAATCTCGAATTACTATAGTAACNAATGGAAGCTTAATGACAATTAATCAAATAAAGCATCAGCTTGAAAGACTTGTTCCTGTAGATACAGTTGAGGATTTAACAACTGATGGTCCATCAATAGAGAGAGAAATGGCCCTTATTAAAGTCGAATGTGATGGACACAATCGTGAAGAAGTTATAAGACTTTCTGAAACTTATAGAGCTAAGATAGTAGATACTTCAAAAAATTCATTTGTTTTTGAGCTTACAGGAGCAATCGATAAGATTAATTCATTCATTGAAATGATGAGACCATTAGGTTTAGTAGATATATCAAGAACTGGTTTAGCCGCTATTTCAAGAGGTCAAAAGGAATAGTTATTTTAGGGAGAAAAAAATGAAAGTTTATTACGATAGTGATACAGATAAAGATCTTATTAAAGATTACAAAATAGCTATTATTGGCTACGGGAGCCAGGGCCATGCTCATGCTCTAAATCTAAGAGACAGCGGTGTTAATAATGTATGTATTGCTCTTCGTGAAGATTCAAGCACAATACAAAAAGCTCAAAACGCAGGTTTTGATGTAAAAACTGTTGCTGATGCTGCAAAATGGGCCGATATCATGATGATGGTTACTCCAGATGAATTGCAAGCAGATATTTATAATTCTGATATCGAACCAAATTTAAAAGAAAATGGATCATTATTTTTTGCCCATGGTCTCAATATTCATTTTAACCTTATTAATGCGAGAGATGATCTTAATGTAATCATGGTTGCTCCAAAGGGGCCTGGTCATACAGTAAGATCAGAGTATGAGAGAGGAGCAGGCGTACCTTGTTTGATAGCTGTAGATCAAGACTCTACAGGAAATGCTCTAGATGTAGGCTTATCTTATGCCTCTTTAATTGGAGGTGGAAGAGCTGCGATTATAGAAACTACCTTTAAAGAAGAATGCGAAACTGATCTTTTTGGAGAACAAGCTGTCCTTTGTGGTGGGGTCGTTGAATTAATTAGAAATGGTTTCGATACACTTGTTGAGGCTGGTTATGCTCCTGAAATGGCTTATTTCGAATGTCTTCATGAAATGAAATTAATTGTTGATCTGATGTATGAGGGAGGCATTAAAAATATGAATTATTCTATTTCTAATACTGCTGAATATGGTGAATATGTATCTGGACCCAAAGTTATAGGCAATGAATCTAAAGAAGCAATGAAGAAAGTTCTAGAAAATATCCAATCTGGTAATTTTACTAAAGAATGGATAAATGAGAATAAACAAGGTTCTAACAAAGAATTCCATGCAATGAGAGAAAAATCTAATGCCCACTCTATCGAAGAGGTAGGCTCAAAGTTAAGAAATATGATGCCATGGATTGGTGAAAATTCTCTTGTAGACAAAGAAAAAAATTAATTTCACTTGAATAAATGCAAAATTTCATGCATTTATCCTCTTTAGGTAATGAAATGAAACAACACGCGACCATATATAATGCTTTCGAAAGTAATCATTCTTTCTTTAATGATGCACTTGTTGTTTCTAGCTTACTATCATTACTCCTGATTTGCCTCTGAGGTCCAAAATATTTTTGTTCTCAGAGGTTAAAGTACTTTCAACACAAAAGGAGTAAGAAATGAATAGTAAAGATAATTATATTAAAATTTTTGATACAACATTAAGAGATGGCGAACAATCTCCTGGCGCATCCATGTCACTTGAAGAAAAAATACAGATTGCTGAAATTTTTGATGAAATGGGTGTGGATATTATTGAGGCAGGATTTCCAATTGCATCAAATGGCGATTTTGAATCAGTTAAAGAAGTTTCAAAAATAATTAAAAATGTTCAAGTCTGTGGATTATCAAGAGCTGGACAGAAAGATATTGATAGAGCGGCCGAAGCTTTAAAGTATGCAAAAAACCCTAGGATTCATACTTTCATATCAACTAGCCCTGTACACATGCAATACAAATTACAAATGAATGAAGAACAGGTTTTAGATGCGATAAATTTCTCGGTATCAAGAGCAAGAAATTTAGTAGATGATGTACAATGGTCAGCGGAAGATGCCACAAGAACAGATAGAGATTTTTTGTTCAAATGTGTTGATATGGCAATTTCTTCTGGAGCCACCACAATTAATATTCCTGATACAGTGGGATATACAACTCCTGATGAATATTTTGAAATAATTAGCTCATTGATAAATAATATTCCTAATTCTGATAAAGTGGTTTTCTCAACCCACTGTCATAATGATTTAGGTTTGGCAGTTGCAAACTCATTATCGGGTGTAAGAGCGGGAGCAAGACAAATTGAATGTACTATGAATGGAATCGGAGAAAGAGCCGGTAATGCTGCTCTTGAAGAGGTCGTTATGTCAATGAAGGTAAGAAATGATATTTTAGATTACAATTCAGGCGTAGAGACAACTCTTTTTACACGTGCTTCAAAATTGGTGTCTTCAGTAACTTCTTTTCCTGTTCAATTTAATAAAGCAATCGTTGGAAAAAATGCCTTTGCACATGAGTCAGGAATTCATCAGGATGGAATGTTAAAGAATAACGAAACTTATGAAATTATGACTCCAGAAAGCATTGGTTTAAATGAATCCACATTAGTTATGGGAAAGCATTCAGGAAGGCATGCCTTTAAAGAAAAAGCTAAGGAGCTTGGTTATATTTTAGCTGATAATCAATTGAATGATGCATTTTACAGATTCAAAGATTTAGCAGATAAGAAAAAAGAAGTTTTTGATGATGATATTATAGCTTTGATTGATGATGAATTCTCAAAGGGTTTAGATGTTATAAAGTTGATATCGTTATCAATTCATGCAGGCACTGAGGGACCTCAATTTGCTGATCTGAAGCTTGAGATAGATGGAGAAGTAAAACAAAATAGATCTGAGGGCGATGGTCCAGTAGACGCTTTATTCAATTCGATAAGAACTTTAATTCCACATACGGCTAAATTACAACTATATCAAGTTCACGCCGTGACAGAGGGTACCGATGCTCAAGCAGAAGTTAGTGTAAGATTACACGAATCTGGTAAGACAGTAATAGGAAGAGGTGCAGATACTGATACTTTAGTTGCATCTGCTCGGGCTTATATTAGTGCTTTAAATCGTCTTATGGTTAAAAGAGAAAAAAATATTCCTGAGGAGTTAGCAAATTAATTAGGAGAATTTTTTTGAAAAACTATTTCAATTTCATTAGTTCTGATTTGGCTATAGATTTAGGAACAGTAAATACACTTATTCATCACCAGGATAATGGAATAGTTTTAAATGAACCTTCTATTTTAGCTATAGATAATTCGGACTCAAAAGCAGGCATAATTGCCATTGGCTCTAAAGCTAAAGAAATGCATGGCAGAACACCAGAAAATATAGATACAATTAAACCGCTCAGAGAAGGAATTATTGCCGATTATTTAGCTGCTGAGGAAATGATAAAGTATTTTATTAGTAGGTCTTTATCAAATAAGAGTCTATTTAGTCCTAGATTAATGATATGTGTCCCAGCAAGTTCGACTCCTGCAGAAAGAAAGGCAATTTTAGATTCTGGCTTTGCTGCAGGAGCCAGAAAAGTTTTTTTAATTGAAGAACCTATGGCTGCAGCTATTGGTGCAGATCTTCCTATAAATGAAGCAAAGGGATCAATGATCATTGATATTGGAGGGGGAACTACTGAAATTGCTATAATTTCTCTTGGTGGAATAGTATTTTCAAAATCCATCAGAATTGGTGGAAATGAGTTTGATAATTCTATCATTTCATTTTTAAAAAAAAATGAAAATATCATTGTTGGCGAGATTACTGCTGAGCAACTTAAAATAGGCATTGGCTCAGGTATTATCCCAAAACATGGCGATGGAAAAAAGATGATAGTTAAGGGAAAAGAAATCACCGAAGGTGTTCCTGTTGAAAGAGAAATTACAGAAAGGCAAGTTTCTGAAAGTTTAGCAGAGTCATTATTCGAAATTACTGAAGTTATTTTAGAGGCATTTGAGTCAGCTCCTCCTGAATTAACAAGCGATATTCACGAAAATGGAATTCTTTTAACTGGCGGAGGATCTTTGCTGAGTAATATGGATATTGTAATTGAAAATGCAACTGGTCTTAAGGTTCAATATGCGGAAGATCCATTATCAAATGTTGCTTTGGGATCAGGAAAAGTTATGAAGAATCTTAAGTCAATGAAGTATATGCTTAGCACTCCTTATGGAAGGCATTAAAGGAATCAGTATACTCATATAAAATGTACGAAAAAAACAACGACATAAATCGTCGTGTATTTTTTATTGGCGGAGGAATGCTTATCCTTTCGTCATTTCTTTTTTCTAGGCTTTGGAACCTTCAAGTAACTGATCGAGATAAATATTTATTACTTTCTGATAAAAACCGTATTAGAATTACACCATTATTTCCAAAAAGAGGTATTTTTTATGACCGTAATGGAAATGAACTAGCATTAAATTCGACAAATTTTAAATTAAGTTACCAATCTGGCATTAGCTTAACAGATCAATCAATTATAGAAAAAATCGGTAAAGAATTAAGACTGAATAATGATCAAGTTAACAACATAAGTAAAAAAATACTGAATAATGATTTCAATAAGATTGAAATTAAAGAAAATTTAACTTTAGATGAAATTTATGCTTTGAATTCTATAAATATGGATTTGGATAGTTTTCTTATAGAAGACAATTCAAAGAGATCGTATTTAGACTCTAAGAGCTTTGCACACCTTATTGGTTATACTGGATTAAAAGATAATCCAAAATCTAAAAATACGAAACCTACAGGACTTTCTGGGTTGGAATTAAAGTTCGATCATATTTTAGCCGGTCATTTAGGACATGTAAAAACTGAAGTCGACTCGGAAGAAAAAGGCGTACGTATTTTAGAAGAAAATAAAGCCATAAATGGACAAGATATTGTTTTAACAATTGATCGTGATCTTCAAAATAATGTTCATAAAATTATGCGGAATAATGTAGGTGCGGCAACTGTAATGAATGTCCAAAATGGTGAAATTTTGGCTATGTGCTCAACACCAAGTTTTGACAGTAATAAATTTATAGATGGTTTTAGTTATAAAGAGTGGGATGAGATATCTAAAAATGAGAGAAAGCCTTTTTTAAACAAGGCCATTAATGGTGAATATCCTCCAGGATCTACATTTAAAATTGTTACAGCTTTAGCTGGGTTAGAAGAGGGTATACTTGATCCAGAAGACACTGTTCTTTGCGAAGGCAAAACAAAATATGGGCGAAGAAATTTTCATTGTTGGAGAGATAAGGGGCACAAAGAGGTTAATCTTAGAAAAGCAATTAAAGAGTCATGCGATGTTTACTTTTATAATTTAGCTCGAAGGTTGGGTATTGAGAAAATTACAAATATGGCTCTTCGTTTGGGTTTCGGTAAGAATTTTAATTTGATAAGTAATTCTGAAAGAGATGGATTAATACCAACAAAAAAGTGGATTAAAGATAATTTAAATAATGGTTGGAGTCTAGGCGATACATTGGTTGCAGGTATTGGTCAGGGTTATATTTCAGCAACTCCTATTCAATTAAATGTGATGATATCAATGATTGCAAATAAAGGTTTTTATGTAGAGCCAAAAATCATTAAATCACCAAATTTAAATCAAAAAAATAGAACTAGACCAGCTGGTTTCAACTTCGCGAATTTAGATCTATTAAGAGATCTATTGGATATTGCTGTGAATGAAAAAGGAAGCAATGCATATTCTAGTAGAATTGAAGTTAATAATTGGAGAATGGCTGGTAAAACAGGAACATCGCAAGTCAAAGAAATAACTGAGGAGGATAGGGAGAAAGAGGTAATTATAGCAAAAAATTGGAAAGAAAGAGATCACGCTCTTTTCGTTGGATATGCTCCAACAAAAAAACCAAAATACTCTGTTTCAGTTGTTATAGAACATGGGGGTTCAGGCAGTCAAAAAGCGGCACCTATCGGAAGGGATATATTATTAGCGTGTCAGAATATAAAGACATATGGTTTTAAGGCATAACAATGTATAGCAAACAAAGAAGAGAACTCTCTTATAAAAATATTACCTATTTTAATAAGCTTAAGGGTATTAATTATGGGATTCCTCTCTGTTTATTAATGTTAGGTATGACTGGTTTGCTTATGTTATTCTCTATCTCAGGAGGAGAAATCAATCAAACAGTTATAAATCATATGATTAGGTTATTTGTTGGTTTTATTTTTTTTATATTTTTTTCTCTTATTAGTTTTAGAATTCTTCGCGTAATTTCATTCCCATTATATTTTATAATAATTTTGATGTTAATTTGGCTTTATGTTTTTGAGGCATCAACAGTATCAAGATGGATAAATTTAGGTGGAACAAGCTTTCAACCATCAGAATTTTTAAAATTTATACTCATTTTAACTCTATCGTCCTATTATAGTTTTTTTGGTGCAAAAAAATCAAAAAAATTAAGGTTCAATATTCTGCCAATTATATTAATTGTTATTCCATCTTTTTTAATTTTAAATCAGCCAGATTTAGGAACTGCTGTATTGATATTTATTATGGGTTTTTCAGCGGTATTTTTCTCAGGACTTTATCTTAAATGGGTTGTTTTTGGATCATCTATTGTTTTCATAAGTATTCCTGTTGTAATAGCCAATTTGAAACCTTATCAAATGAAACGATTNGAAGTTTTCTTTGATCCCGATAAGGACCCATTTGGCTCAGGCTATCATATTATNCAATCTAAAATAGCTATTGGNTCGGGCGGATTGACAGGAAAAGGCTTTATGTCAGGAACACAAAGTCAACTCAACTTTCTTCCTGAAAAGCATAANGATTTTATGTTAGCCGTTCTTCTTGAAGAAACAGGATTGATAGGTGGATTTTTTATTTTTTCAATTTTCTTCTATCTTATTTTAATTTCNATGCATACTTCAATTTTAGCAAGAAGTCGCTTCAGCTCAATAGCATGTGCTTCAATAGCTGTATTGTTATTTTTATATATCTTTATTAATTGTGCGATGATAACGGGATTGATTCCTATAGTTGGAGTCCCTATCCCAATGCTCTCTTACGGAGGATCAGCGGTTATTTCTCTTTGTGCTGCAATGGGGTTTGTGCTTAACGCAAGAAGACAAAGAGAT
Source organism: Rhodobiaceae bacterium (assembly GCA_002728335.1). Taxonomy (GTDB): domain Bacteria; phylum Pseudomonadota; class Alphaproteobacteria; order MED-G09; family MED-G09; genus AG-430-B22. Next base: position 186 of record PBXC01000015.1, on the reverse strand, counting down.
ATTAAATTAGAAGGCATAATAAATGCCTAAATTGCATCCGATTGACGAAATAATTGAAGAGAGGTGCCCTAAGCTTATGTCAAATAAATACTTGTGGTCTTTAATCAAACCTACAATTTTTAAAATATTTAAATATGAAACAGCAAAAAATATCACTGACGATATATCCAATGTATCGGGTTATGA
>PBXC01000014.1 GCA_002728335.1 Rhodobiaceae bacterium | reverse complement strand
AACTTTTGTTTTTCCAGGAAGTGAGGATAATTTTTTAAGAGAATGAAACATCTGATCAGGAGTTCCTTCAAATAATCGACCACATCCACCAGAAAATAATGTATCGCCACAAAATAGAATTGGCTTATCGTGATCAGAATAATATGAAATATGATCAAGAGTGTGACCCGGTGTCTCAAAAATAGAAAATATTTTACCAAAAATTTCTATATTATCATTTTCACCAAGTTCATCTGTTATTCCTTCAATATGACCCCCTTTTGGGCCAAAAACTGAAATAGAATTATCTTTAGTCAAATCTAAAATACCGCCTGTATGATCAGGATGCCAATGTGTAATAAGTATTGAACTCAACTGAAGATTATTTTCATTAGAAAATTTTTTTACTGCATTTGCGTCGCCAGGGTCTACAACCACAAATTGATCTTTTTCAACAATTGACCAAATATAGTTATCGGTAAAAGCAGGTATAGCAAAAATTTCCATAATATTTCCCTAGTAATATAATATTATTAAGTTTACAAGCTTTGTAGAGGAAATCCATATGAATAATAATAATATATTAGGTATTTTGCTCTCATTGCTATGCATATTACATTGCGCCCTTCCTTTTCTAGCCCTTGCAACAAGCCTCAACACAATTTCAATTTTCATTGAACATTCAAAAATCATTCATATTTTTTTGTTTTTAATGGTTTTTGTAGTTTATTTAATTGTATTCCCGAGGAGTTATATTAATCAAAGAAGATTATTAATTTTACTTATAGCAACCTCCGGAGTTTTATTGCTCTTCTTTGCACTTTTTTTTGAAGGAAACTTAGAAACAATAACTACCTTGATTGGCGCTTTATTATTATTGTTTGCTCATTATAAAAACCGCTTACCGACAGACCATAGATTAAGGGTATAAAAGTTTTGATATCCATTTTCCGGATTTTAATTTGTATTCAACTCTATCGTGCAATCTTCCTTCACCTTGCAACCAAAACTCAAAACAATCTGGATAAACACAATATCCATACCAATGTTTTGGTCTCGGGATTTCTTTTCCTTCATATTTTGCTTCAAAGTCATCGAATCTAGTTTTTAAAGTAGACTTATTTTTTANTACTTGTGATTGTTTTGAAGTCCATGCTCCGATTTGAGATTTTCTATTTCTTGAACGAAAATAATTATCGCTATCTTGGGAGCTAATTTTTTTAACTTTACCAGCTATCAACACNTGTCTTTCGATTGATTTCCAATAAAAGTTTAGTGAAACATTTTTATTTTTGACAATATGGTTACCNTTCCTACTGCTAGAATTTGTAAAAAAGACAATACCATCTTGCCGTATTTCTTTCATTAAAACCATCCTTGTTCTTGGCTTATTGAANGCTCCAACTGTTGATAAAGCCATGGCATTAGGATTACTTATTTCATTCCTCTTTGCTTTTTTGTACCAATTTTCAAATAAAACAAATGGGTTTTGTTCAATTTTTATATTATTTTTAATTAAACTCATTTTTATTTTTTCCTTAAAAGATAACATAAATCAGGTTATACAAATCGAATGTTAATCTATATTTCTTTATTTTATACTTATAAAAATAATCAAATAAAAACAAACTAATATGACTGAATATGGAAAATAAAACAAATCTACTTCTTGGAAAACGCGGACTTATNATGGGTGTTGCTAACAATCGTTCAATAGCTTGGGGAATCGCAAAAGCATGCTGTGAACATGGAGCTGATATTGNATTAAGTTATCANGGTGAAGCGATAAAAAAGAGAGTTCTTCCTTTATCGGAAGAATTAAATTCTGCNTTAGTNGTTGAATGCGATGTTACTAAACCGGAAAGCATTGACGAAATGTTTGATGAAATTGGTAAAAAATTTGANGCAATAGATTTCTTAGTGCATGCAGTTGCTTTTTCAGACAAAGATGAGTTAAAGGGTAGATACATAGAAACAACTCAAGAAAATTTTATCAATACGATGAATATTTCTTGTTATTCTTTTACTTCNGTTTCACAAAAAGCTGAAAAACTAATGAAAGATGGTGGATCAATTCTTACTTTAACCTATTATGGATCAGAGAAAGTTATGCCACATTATAATGTAATGGGCGTAGCTAAATCAGCTCTTGAAACTAGCGTTAAATATCTTGCTAAAGATTTAGGAAAAAAGAATATAAGAGTGAATGCTATCTCAGCCGGCCCCATTAAAACTCTTGCTGCATCAGGAATTGGTGATTTTAGATATATCTTGAAGTGGAATGAATATAATTCTCCACTTCGGAGAAATGTTTCTATTGATGAAGTTGGCGGATCCGCAGTATATTTAATAAGCGATCTATCTTCAGGAGTTACAGGTGAAGTACATCATGTAGACTCAGGTTATAATATAATTGGTATGAAAGATGAAGAAGCACCAGATATAAGTGTTGCAGAGGATTAGTTATGTCTCATAATACATTTGGAAGTATTTTTAAGTTTACTACATGGGGTGAGTCTCATGGTAAGGCTATTGGATGTGTGGTTGACGGAACTCCTCCAATGATTGAGTTGTTAGAAAAAGATATTCAATTATGGCTAGATAAAAGAAGACCGGGACAAAATCAATACACAAGCCCAAGAAATGAACCTGACCAAGTTGAAATACTCTCCGGAGTTTATGAGAAGGAAGGCATCCAATATACAACTGGAACACCTATTTCTATGGTGATTTATAATAAAGACCAAAAATCTAGTGATTATGATGATACAAAAGAAAAATTTAGACCAGGTCATGCAGATTATACATATTTAAGCAAATATGGAATAAGAGACCCTCGAGGGGGTGGACGTCAATCTGCACGAGAAACTGCTATGAGAGTTGCTGCCGGAGCAATTGCAAGAAAGATTATTCCTGAAATTGAAATAAAAGGGGCACTCGTTCAATTAGGAGATTTAAAAATCGACAAAACCAAATGGGATGATGATTTTATAAATGAAAATCCTTTTTGGTGTCCTGATAAAAGTGCAATTAAAAGTTGGGAAGATAAAATTAACTCTCTTGTAGATGAGGGAGATAGTTGTGGAGCAATTATTGAAATTATAGCTAAAAATGTTCCAGTTGGATTGGGTGCGCCAGTTTATGGAAAACTTGACTCGGATTTAGGTTCTGCAATTATGAGTATAAACGCAGTTAAAGGTGTTGAAATTGGAAACGGTTTTGACGCTGTAAACTTAAAAGGTAGTGAAAACGGTGATGAGATGCGAATGAAAAATAATAAACCAGCTTTCCTATCTAATAATTCAGGAGGTATTCTTGGAGGAATATCTTCGGGACAAGATATTATTGTAAGATTTGCTGTTAAGCCAACCTCGTCTATCAGAAAAAAGAGAAAAACAATTGATAAAACTCAAAAAGATACAGAAATAACTACTAAGGGAAGACATGATCCTTGCGTAGGTATTAGGGCAGTGCCTGTTGGAGAAGCAATGGTTGCATGTGTTTTGGCTGATCATTTCTTAAGAAATAGAGCTCAGATTGGAAATTAAGACTTAATAACCTTGAATTCACTTTTATTTATTCCAAATACTTTCAATGCTGTTTTAACAATATTTTCAGAATTTAGACCTGCTTGAGCATACATGTCACTTGCATCACCTTGTTGAATAAAAGTGTCTGGTAAATATAAATTCCTTATTTTAAATCCATCATCAAGAATTCCTTGCTCAGCCAGATGCATTAAAACATGGGCGCCAAAACCACCAGACGAACCTTCTTCAATAGTAATCATTAATTCATGATTTTTTGATANATCNTTTATTAACTCTNCGTCTAATGGCTTAGCAAACCTTGCGTCNGCAATTGTGCAAGAGAGACCCATTGAATCAAGAATATCTGATGCCTTTTTTACTTCCTCAATTCGAGTTCCAAGGTTCAAAAGAGCAATCTTTTCACCTTTTTTTATAATCTTTCCTTTTCCTATTTTTAATGCCTCAATCCTCTCTGGCATATCTAATCCAAAAGCATTACCCCTAGGATATCTAAAGGATATTGGTCCTGAATTATATTCAGCTGCAGTTTTTACCATTCTTGCTAATTCTATTTCATTGGAAGCAGCCATAACTACAAAATTTGGCAAAATTGATAAATATGCCAAATCAAAACTTCCAGCATGCGTTGGTCCATCTGCGCCAACTAAACCTGCTCTATCTATTGCAAATTTTACAGGTAGATTCTGAATGGCTATATCATGTATTATTTGGTCATATGCCCGTTGGAGAAATGTTGAATAAATTGTAGTAAAAGGTTTGAGTCCTTCAATTGCGAGACCTGCAGAAAATGTCACTGCATGTTGTTCAGCTATTCCTACATCAAAAAACCTCTTAGGATAAATCTCTTTAAATTTATCAAGTCCTGTCCCTGATGGCATTGCTGCTGTGATAGCTACAATATCTTTATCGTTTTTGGCAAATTCAATTAAAGAATTGGAATAGACCTTAGTAAATGAAATATTTTTTTTCTTTGGTTTTTCTTGCTCTCCAGTTGCTATATTGAATTTAGTAACACCATGAAATTTTTCATCTGAATCTTCCGCAGGTTTATAGCCTTTTCCTTTTTGAGTAACTACATGAATAATTACTGGACCATTATTAGCATTTTTAACATTACGAATAACAGGGAGTAAGTGATCAAGATTGTGCCCATCAAGAGGACCAACATAATAAAAACCCAATGCTTCAAATAGAGTTCCATTACCTGCAATCAATCTCGTTATTTCTTCAGCTTTTTTTGCACCCTTTTCTAATGATTTAGGAAGTTTTTCTATAACCTGCTTAGCAAAATTTCTTAATCCTAGATATGTTCCACCAGAAATTAATTTTGCTAAATAAGCGCTCATAGCTCCAGCAGGAGGCGCAATAGACATGTCATTATCATTCAATATTACTATTAATTTTGATTTTTCTGCGCCTGCATTATTCAATGCCTCATATGCTTGACCGGCACTCATTGCGCCATCACCAACAACACACACCACATGGTTATCTCTTTTTTTTAAATCTCTACCAATTGACATACCTAATCCAGCAGAAGTTGCTGTTGAACTATGACCAGCGCCAAAATGATCATATTTGCTTTCATCTCTTTTTGTGAAACCAGATAAACCATCTTTTTTTCTCAAAGTTGACATTTGATCTCTTCTGCCTGTNAANATTTTNTGNGGATAACTCTGATGCCCAACATCCCAAATTATCTTATCTTTNGGAGNATCAAATATTTTATGAAGAGCAATAGTAAGNTCAATCACACCAAGACTAGCNCCTAAATGTCCGCCTGTNTTTGAAACTGTTTCAATGACATCATATCTTAGCTCTGANGCTAGATCTTTNAGNTGCTCATCATTTAATTCATCTAAATCTTTAGGTGANTTAATTTTNTCTAGATATTTAATTTCTANCTTGTTCATTTACTAAAACTTTCTTGATTTTATAAAATCTAGTGCATTTATAAAAACTTCTGGTAATTGGTCAAACATATTTAAAGAATTAATTGCTTTTTCGCTATATTTCTCTGCTATTTCGAGAGACTCTTCAATACTATAAAAATTTAAGTATGTTTTATTTTGATTGATTTCATCTTTTCCAAGCGTTTTTCCTATATTTTCAGGATCACCAACTTTATCTAAAACATCATCAATAATCTGAAAGGNAANNCCAAAATTTCTTCCATATTGTTCGAAAGCTTCTATTTCACTTTTATTAGCNTNACCTATAATNGCNCCAGACTGGCANGAAAAACTAAATANATTAGCCGTCTTAAGATTGTGCATTTCATTAANTTCATCAATAGATAATTGATTTNNTTTAGAACTTAGATCAATAATTTGACCTCCTACCATTCCNANTGGTCCTATTTTATTCGAAAGACAATTNATAAGNTTTATTTGTTTATTTGCATCAATATCTTTCATTTCATCTGATAATATTTCAAAAGCTAGGGATTGAAGAGCATCTCCAGATAAAATTGCAGTAGATTCACTAAACTTCTTATGATTAGAAGGTTTATTTCTTCTATAATCATCATTATCTAAAGCAGGTAAATCATCATGAATTAAGGAATAAGTATGAATTAACTCAATTGCTGAAGCTAACTTAAATGCATTAGACCTATCAGCGCCAAAAAAGTTAGCAATCTGCCAGGACAGATAACCTCTAATTCTTTTTCCAGAACCAACGGAGGAATATAAAATCGACTCTTTAAGTTCGTTTTCAATACTTATTTTTTCATTTATTAAATTATGAAGATGNTTATCTATCTCTGAAGCAAATGCCTTTAACTGATCTAAAAATTGGCTCATTAGAGATTATTNATCTTCATATGGCNCAGAAGTGAAATCACCGTCTGGTTGAGACACTATTTTATCAACTTTTAATTTAGCGGATTTTAATTTTTCTTCGCAATGCGCCTTAAGCAAGGTCCCTCTCTCATAAATATCTATTGAGTCCTCAAGATCAATGTCACCTTGTTCAAGCTTTTCTACTATTTCTTCNAATTCTGACAAAGCTTGTTCAAATGTTAATTCTTTTATATCTTTCATTTTATTCATAAAAAATCACCGTAATCATAATTTATAATACTTAATTATACCATCATCGTCAGATTCTGATCCTAATAGNCCTCTATGTATTAAGCAATTTAAATGCGCTATGCTTTCTCCAGTAGCCATTAACAAAACATCATTTGTTATTTTTCTTTTGAAAAGAACTGAAAAAACATCCACCGCCCTCTTGGGTTCAGAACAATATTCTAACAACCTAGTTAGATTCCTCTCATGACCACTAATTAGGTGATCAAGCCTTTCATGAAGACCTCTAAAAGGTTCATTATGAGAGGGAAGAACAAGAACATCATTGTTAACCCGTGATTTAATGTACTTGCAGCTCTCAATCCAATCATTAAGAGGGTTTGAATTTGGTTCTGTAGGGAATACACTAACATTTGAAGTAATTTTTGGAAGAACTTGATCGCCTGATATAAATAGTTTTAATTTTTTATTATATAGGCAAATATGTTCTGGGCAATGGCCACTTCCTACCACAATCTCCCAATCATAACTTCCAATTCTTATTTCATCATAATCTTTTAAACGATTATAACTATCTGGAAGCTTAGAAATAGCACTCCCAAAACCACCAAACCTCTCGGCATAGGAGTCAAGTTCATCCTCTGTAAAACCAGCAGACCGATAAAGAGACTTTCCTTCCTCAGGCGCCTCTCTTCCAGTATCGCTTACTAACATTCTACACATAAGATAATCTGATCTAGACATATATAAAGGTGCAGAAAATTTTTTGTTTATCCATCCTGCAAGACCTATGTGGTCAGGGTGAAGATGAGTAACAATAACTTTGTTTACTTTTTGTGAACCCATATCGCCTGAAAAACAGGTTCGCCAATTGGATTTTATTTCTGCACTAGCAACGCCAGTATCAACTATTGCCCAGCCATCATTATCTTTCAAAACCCATAAATTAATATGATTTAGTGCAAAAGGCAGGTTCATTCTTACCCAATAAACACCATCACTAATTTTTAACATTCTTCCAGGTTGTGGAAGAGTGTCATATGGGTATACTAGGTTATGAGCGCCTTTATTATTTTTTTCAACTAATTTATCCATAGCTATTAAGTAGAATATAAATATAAAAATGACTACAATAAAAAAAATAAACAAATCTAATATTAAACTAGCAGTTAAGTTTCTTGTTGAAGGAAATCTTGCTTCCTTTCCAACTGAAACAGTNTATGGNCTTGGTGGTGATGCAACAAATAGTTTGGCTATAGCTAAGATTTATGAAACTAANAATAGACCTACATTTAATCCATTAATAATTCATTTTTCTTCTTTTGATCAAATTAGAGAAAATTGCGAAATAAATGATGATGTAAAAAAATTAAGTGATCTTTTTTGGCCTGGTCCTATGACGATTATCTTAAAAAAGAAAAAAGACTCAAAAATATGTGAATTAGCTAGTGCTGGTTTAGATACAATTGGAGTAAGAATCCCTAATAATAAAACTGCACTAGAATTAATTAAATTATTAAAAAAACCTATAGCCGCTCCTAGCGCAAATACATCCACATCCTTAAGCCCTACAGAAGCAAACCATGTTTATGAATATTTTAGAAAAGATAAAAATTTATCGATAATACTTGATGATGGTTCAACTAAAATTGGTCTTGAAAGTACAATTTTGCATATTGTTAATAATAAGATTCATATACTAAGGCATGGAGGAATTTCCACAGAAAAAATAAAAGAAAATTTTCCTAATATAAAAATTTATGATGAACAACAAAAATATAAAAAAATTATAGCCCCAGGAATGCTAGACAAACATTACTCTCCAACTGTTCCTTTACGTATAAATGCAAAAAAAGCAAAAAAGAATGAATTACTTATTGGATTTGGCTCTAATTATGACTCACCAAATTTAAGTTTTAAAGGAGACTTAACTGAGGCCGCTTCAAATCTTTTTTCTTTTTTAGCGAAATATCAAAAAAAATACTCAAAGATAGCAATAGCCCCTATACCAAATATAGGCATTGGAAGAGCNATTAATGATCGNATAAAAAGAGCTTCAANAAATTAAGCAGTTGGTAATTGATAATCTGCAAATTGTTCGCGNAATGTTAGTTTTTGGATTTTACCAGTTGCTGTATGAGGAATCTCATCAACAAAAACTACATCATCAGGCAACCACCACTTAGCTAGTTTATCTTGAAGATATTCTAAAACATTATCTTTATTTGGTTCTTTTCCNTCGGCTGGAACNCAAATTAATAATGGTCTNTCATCCCATTTAGGATGAAAAATACCTATTACAGCTGCTTCAGCAACATCAGGATGACCTACTGCAATATTTTCTAATTCAATAGAAGATATCCATTCTCCTCCTGACTTGATAACATCTTTTGATCTATCAGTAATTTGCATAAACCCTAGCTCATCAATTGTAGCCACATCACCAGTATCAAAAAAACCTTGATTATCTAATATTTGTCCACCATCACCTTTCATATATTTGCTTGCAATAAAGGGTCCCCTTACTAATAAATGGCCAAAATCTTTTCCATTCCAAGGCAATTCATTTCCATCATCATCGGTAATCTTCATTTCAACCATGTAAGATGCTCTTCCTTGTTTTAATTTTATATCCATCTTTTCATCAAAACTTAACTCTTCCATTCCACTTTTAAAGGCACCTATTGTTCCCAATGGTGACATTTCTGTCATACCCCATGCATGCATTACGGAAACGTCATAATTTTTTTCAAATTTTTCTAGCATCACTCTTGGTACCGCTGAACCACCAATCGCTACTCTTTCTAGATAAGGAAGTTTAAGGTCGTTAGCTTCAAGATATTGAAGAAGCATCAACCATACAGTTGGAACTGCTGCAGTGAAAGTTACTTTATGATCATTAAGCAATTCATAAATACTTTCTCCATCCATATTCATACCAGGCATAACAACTTTACACCCTGACATTGGAGCTGAAAAAGATAAACCCCATGCATTAGCGTGAAACATTGGAACAACTGGCATAACAACATCTGTAGATTTAATTCCCATAGCATCTGCTGAATTTGCAACTAATGTATGCAAAACATTTGATCTATGCGAATATAAAACTCCTTTTGGATTTCCTGTCGTTCCAGAAGTATAACATAAGCCACAAGCATCATTTTCCTCAAGCTTAACCCATTCAAAATTATCATCCTGAGAATTGACTAATTCTTCATATGAATAAACATTCTTAAGCCTGCTATCAGGTAAATCTGATTTTTCACATAGAAAAATAAAACCTTGAACATTTGGAATTTTATCCTGAAGGCTTTCTAATATTTCAACAAAACTTATATCTGAAATAATAAATTTATTATCCGCATGATTAATAATATAATCTAATTGTTCAATGAAAAGACGAGGATTTAATGTGTGATATATTGCACCTAATCCAGTTATTCCGTACCATGACTCTAAGTGTCTATGAGTGTTCCAAGCAAGAGTACCTATAACATCACCTTTTTTGACGCCTAATTCTTTCAAAGCTTTAGCGAATTTTTTTGACCTAGAGTGAATTTCAGAATAGTTAGTTGAGTGAATATCACCTTCAACCATCCTTGTAACAATTTCTCTTTCTCCATGATGTATTTTTGCATGATCAATAAAAGTGTGAACGAGCAAAGGCCATTCCTGCATTAATCCTCTCATATTCTTCTCCATATTTTTATTAGATATTATTGATTTTTTTCAATGGTTCAATAGCTTGAATATAAATAAGTTATTAACAAGCTATCACCAATTTTTCTATCATCTATTATTTGGAAGTCTTTTATGTCTTTAATGGGTCTACGACTTGAAGTTTCAAGAAACAAATAACTATTTCTTCTTATCCAAGAATTCTTTACTAAGTTACTAATTGCAATTTCGTTGATATCAGTTTTAGAATATGGTGGATCAGAAAAAATTATATCAATTTTATCTTCTACATTTTTTTTAAATTTTCTTATTTTATTAACATCAATATTTATACAGTTAGAAGAAGAGGATAATCCTAGATTATTAACATTATCCTCTATTGCCTTAATAGCTTTACTAGATTTATCTACAAAAACACAGCTTTTTGCTCCTCTAGACATAGCTTCTAAACCAAGAGATCCAGAGCCAGCAAATAAATCTAAAATGTTTTTTTCCTTGAGATCAATTTTAAGACTATTTTCTATTATATTAAACAATGTCTCTTTAAATCTATCTGTTGTAGGTCTAGTTTCTTTTCCTTTTGGAGTAATAATTTTTCTACCAGAATATTTGCCAGATATAATTCTCATTAAAAACTAATCACTTAAAAAATTTTGGTAACTTTCTAATCAAAAATGAATTTGGAACTTTCTTAATACCACATTTATTTAAATTACCAAGATTAAAAGGGCCGTATGAATATCTTATCAATCTACTTACCTCGAGATCCATATATTTACATATTTTTCTAATTTCTCTGTTTCTACCCTCATATAAAGTGAAATTTAACCAAGAATTTGATTTTTGTCTTTTCTCAATAATTACATCTAAAGGCTTAAAGCTTTCTCCATTAATTTTAATTCCATTCGATAAATTATGAAGTCTCTTTTCATTAATTTTTCCAAATACTCTCACCTTATAAATTCTTTTGAAATTATTATTAGGTAGTTCAATATACCTTGAAAAATCTCCATCATTAGTCAACATNAGCAANCCTTCACTGTTATAATCCAAACGNCCAATAGTTTTAATATTCTGAAGTTGTTTAGGTAAAAAATTATAAATAGTTGCTCTTTCTTGAGGATCTTTTTTAGTNACAAGACATCCTTTAGGTTTATTAAATATCCAAACCTGTGTTCTTATGTTTGTCTCAATAATTTTTCCATCAATTTCAATAATTGAATTTTTATCTATATTTATAGCTGGAGATTCAATTATTTTACCGTTTAATTTAACCCTTTTTTCTATAATTAGTTTCTCTGCATCTCTTCGCGAAGAAAAACCCGAATTCGAAATTAATTTGGCTACTCTCATTTTTTCATTTTTTGTTTTTTTTTCCATATTCTAGCCTTATATATTAAATCAGATCAGGTGAGAAAATTGAACAATATTATATCAAAAACTAAACATTTTATGAAACTAGCATTGATTGAAGCAAAAAAGGCTGAAGATAGAGGTGAAGTTCCAGTTGGTGCATTAATAATCGATCAAAATAATAATATTATTTCTTCTGATGGAAATAGAATGAGAGAATTAAATGATCCAACTGCTCATGCTGAAATTCAAGTAATAAGAAAAGCATGTATAAAACTTGAAACATCAAAATTATTTAATTTCTCTTTGTTTACGACCTTGGAACCTTGCGCAATGTGTGCAATGGCTATTTCATTAGCAGGCATTAAAAATCTATACTTTGCGGCTGAAGATAGAAAAAAAGGGTGCGTTGAAAATGGGCTTAGAATTTATTCAACAAATTCTTGTCATCATGAGCCTGATGTATTTTCAGGTTTCTATAATAAAGAGTCAGAGGAATTATTAAAAAAATTCTTTTTAACAAAAAGATAGTTTGTATAATTGGTTCTTGTGGTAGATAATCAAAATAGTTTTAGAGAGATTTAGGAGATAATTATGATTTTTGAGCATAATGATAAAACAAAAGAATTAATAGCACGGGTTGAAGCTTTCATGGATAAATATGTCTATCCAAATGAATCGACTTATGATGAACAAATGCAAGCTTTCGGTGCAGATCGATGGCAAATACCTCAAATTTTAGAAGACTTGAAAGTTAAAGCCAAAGAAGAAGGTCTTTGGAATATGTTTTTACCTGAATCTGAGAGAGGTGGCGGTTTAACTAATGTTGAATACGCTCCAATTTGTGAAATAATGGGAAGAGTTGGCTGGGCTTCTGAAGTTTTCAATTGTTCAGCGCCAGACACTGGTAATATGGAGCTTATTGAAAGATATGGCACTGAAGAACACAAAGAAAAATGGTTACAGCCATTGCTTGAAGGTGAAATAAGATCTGCCTACTTAATGACAGAACCTGATGTAGCTTCATCAGATGCAACAAACATTTCTACAAAAATTGAAAAAGATGGAGATGAGTATGTTATTAATGGTAGAAAATGGTGGTCCTCTGGTGTAATGGATCCAAGATGTAAGGTTGCAATTGTTATGGGTAAAAGCAACCCTGATGCGGCTAGACATCAACAGCAAAGTCAAATTTTAGTTCCTATGGATACCCCTGGTGTGGAAATTGTAAGGCATCTTCCGGTTTTTGGTTTTGATGATGCACCACATGGTCATAGCGAAGTAAAACTTGATAATGTTCGAGTGCCAGCAGAGAATCTGTTTTTGGGAGAAGGTCGTGGTTTTGAGATTGCTCAAGGCAGATTGGGTCCAGGAAGAATTCATCACTGCATGAGAGCTATTGGAGTTGCAGAAAGAACTCTTGAAAAAATGGCTAAAAGACTTTTAAGCAGAGAAGCATTTGGCAGACCAATAGCTGAACATTCAGTTTGGGAAGAAAGAATATCTAAGGCAAGAATTGAAATTGAATGCTCAAGACTTTTAACAATGAAAGCGGCTTATATGATGGATACTGTTGGTAATAAGGTTGCAAGGGCTGAAATCGCAATGATTAAAGTTAAAGCTCCAAGAACATTACTTGATATTATTGATGATGCTATACAAGCTCATGGTGGTGGTGGTGTAACAACAGATTTTGGTCTTGGTAGAGCTTATGCTAGTGCAAGAACATTAAGAATAGTAGACGGACCAGATGAAGTTCACAACAGAGCTGTAGCAAGGTTAGAATTTAAGAAATATAAAGAAGAACTATCTCAAGCAGCTGAATAGCANATTATGTTATAATTCTTAAAAACTATTGTATTTATATCACACTANNNANTAAATTAAGNATTAATTTAATAAGTTAATTCNAATTAATAAGAATAANTTTATATAAATTACTATTAATACTGAATTTATTGCTCTATAACGACTTTTCTATATTTGGAGGTTTTATGACTAANAATTGGTCAAAAGATAGCTGGAGAAGTAAGCCTATTTTACAAGTTCCAGAATACGATGATTTAGATCAATTGAAAAAGGTTGAGTCACGCCTGACCTCTTATCCCCCACTAGTTTTTGCCGGAGAGGCAAGAAGACTTAAAGAGAATCTTGCAAAAGTTTCTAGGGGTGAAGCTTTCTTGCTTCAAGGAGGAGATTGCGCAGAAAGTTTTGCAGAACATAATCCAGATAACATAAGAGATACCTTTAGAGTAATTCTTCAAATGGCGATTGTTTTGACATTTGGGGCTGGATGTCCAGTAATTAAAGTTGGAAGAATAGCAGGTCAATTTGCTAAACCAAGATCTGCGCCTTTAGAAAAGCAGGGAGAAATTGAGCTACCAAGTTATAGAGGTGATATTATAAATAATATTGAATTTGTTGAAGATCTTAGAATTCCTGATCCTGAAAGACAAATTATGGCATATAGACAATCTGCTTCAACATTGAATCTTCTTAGAGCTTTTGCACAAGGTGGTTATGCAAATCTTGATCATGTTCATAAATGGAATATGGGTTTTGTTAAAGAAAGTAAGCAAGGCGAACAATATGAACAAGTAGCTAATAGAATTTCAGAAACCTTGGGTTTTATGGATGCTGTTGGAATCAATTCGGATACAACCCCTGAGTTACGATCTGTTGATTTTTACACTAGTCATGAGTCACTATTGCTAGGTTATGAAGAATGCTTAACTAGAGTGGACTCAACAAGTGGTGATTGGTACGATACATCTGCACATATGCTTTGGATTGGAGATAGAACGAGGCAGCCTGATGGCGCTCATATTGAATTTGTAAGAGGAATAAAGAATCCAATAGGAATGAAATGTGGTCCTTCATTAGACCCAGACGAATTATTAAAACTAATAGATATAATTAATCCTTCTAATGAGGAAGGAAGATTAACCCTTATAACAAGATATGGAGCAAATAATCTTGATGATCATTTACCAAAATTAATTAAAGCAGTTGAAAAAGAAGGAAAAAAAGTAGTTTGGTCATGTGATCCTATGCATGGAAATACCATCAAAGCATCAAATGGATATAAAACTAGACCACTTGATAGTATTTTAACTGAAGTAAAGCAATTCATTGATATTCATGAATCTGAAGGGAGTTACGCTGGAGGTGTTCATATTGAAATGACAGGTCAAAACGTAACAGAATGCTTAGGTGGTACTCAACAAATATCTGAAGAAGATTTAACCGATAGATACCATACTCATTGCGATCCACGATTAAATGCTAATCAAGCTTTAGATCTAGCTTTTTTAATTTCTGAAAGATTAAAAGAGTTAAGAAGCTAAATTATTCTGAAATATTAACTATAACCCTTCCCCTAACTTTTCCTTGAAGAATTTCATTAGCAAGACCTTCAACCTGATCTAAAGAAGTATCAATCGTCATTTCTTCTAGTTTATTTATATTAATATTCTCACTTAAACGTTTCCATGCTCTTTCTCTCAGCTGCATAGGAGCCATTACTGAGTCTATCCCAAGTAAAGAAACCCCTCTTAATATAAAAGGCATCACGGTTGATGGTAAGTCCATTCCTTGAGCAAGTCCACAAGCAGAGACAGCACCTCCATAGGATACCTGAGCAAGTATATTTGCTAATGTAGTGCTTCCAACTGAGTCAATCGCTCCAGCCCATCTTTCTTTACCTAAAGGTCTTGATGGTTCAGATAATTCCGATCTATCAATAACTGTTTTCGCTCCGAGTGTATTAAGGTATGGAGTTTCTTCTAGTCTTCCTGTAGAAGCTTCAACATTATAACCTAAATCTGAGAGAAGAGATATCGCAACTGAACCAACCCCGCCCGAGGCTCCAGAAACCAAAATTATACCATCATCTGGATTTATACCATGACCTTCAATCGCTAAAACACATAACATTGCTGTATAACCTGCAGTTCCTATAGCCATTGCTTGCTTATTGGATATATTTTCAGGTAGCTTTAATAGATGCTCAGATTTAACTCGAGCTTTTTCTGAATACCCGCCGAAATGACTTTCGGACAGACCATAACCATTCAAAACTACCCTATCTCCCTCAGAAAATTTATTATCCTCTGATGATAAAACTATTCCGCTGAAATCAATTCCAGGTATCATGGGAAAAGATCTAACAACCGGTGATGCTCCTGTTATTGCTAAACCATCTTTATAATTCAATGTTGAATGGGTAACATTTACTAGGACATTACCTTCCATTAGATCATTATCTTCGATATCAACCATCTTAACAGTTTGCGTATCTTCTTCTTTCTCAATCATTAGAGCTCTAAATTTTTCAGACATTTTTCCTCCTAAATTATCTATTAAACAACATTGGTTGACCTATTGGGCCAGATAGCTCGTCCTCTCTCATAACAATATTACCTCTTATTACTGTCATTATAGGCCAACCTTTTATTTTCATTCCATTATATGGAGTCCAGCCACACTTACTTGCTATCCAATTATTCTCAATGACCCTTTCTTTATTTAAGTCAATTACAGTAAAATCAGCATCATTGCCTACTTCTATAAAACCCTTATTTTTAATACCAAATAACCTTGCGGGGTTTGCACTGGTTAATTGAACAAATCGATTTAAGGATAATTTCTTATTATTTACATGGTTTAACATGACAGGAACAAGAGTTTGAACACCTGGCATGCCCGATGGAGAAATAGGATATTCTTTATCCTTTTCATCTTTGGTGTGGGGAGCATGATCTGAGCCTATTATATCTGCAACACCATTATTTATAGCAGTCCATAGCTTAGTCTGATGATTTATATCTCTAATAGGCGGATTCATTTGAGCATAACTTCCAAGTTCATTGTAACAATCAGGGGCTGCTAAAGTTAAATGTTGAGGAGTTATTTCAACAGAGGCTATATCTTTATTATCAGCTAAAAATTCAGCTTCTTGCCCTGTTGATACATGAAGTATATGTATTTTTTTATTATATTTTCTTGCTATTTTAATTATTCTTTGGGTAGCAGTAAAACATTGCTCATCATTTCTCCATACTTCATGAGAATGTATATCTCCTGTTACTTGATATTCCTTTCTGGCATCAAGAGAGCTTTGATCTTCAGAATGAAATGACGCCCTATAATTAATTTCAGACATAATTTTAGATAGATCCTCATCCCCTGATACCACCAGGCCACCAATGCTCAATCCCATAAAAACCTTTACACCGCAGCAACCTTCAACTTTCTCTAATTTAGGTAGCTCTTTACTATTATCTTCAGTTCCACCAACATAAAATGCGTAATCACAATAGGATCTATTTTTTGCACGCTCAAGTTTGTCTAATAAAGCATCGAGATTAGTTGTTGAAGGATTTGTATTTGGCATTTCAAAAACACCTGTTACGCCACCTAAAATAGCTGATTTTGTTCCGCTATTTAGATCTTCCTTATGCATTGGTCCTGGCTCACGAAAATGTACTTGAGTATCTATAACGCCAGGAATTAAGTCTAAATTTTTTATATTTAATATCTTTTCAGCATCATCATTAAGGTTTCCAATTTCGGCAATAATTCCATCCTTAACCCCTATGTCAGAACTATAACTTTTAGTTTCATCAGTTATATTTGCGTTTTTAAAGATGATATCAAATGGCATTGTAACGAAATTCCTATTTCATTATACTAATATAATAATATTAAAATTAAATAAAAATATATGAATAATGAATTAACAACATTAACCAATAGATCTTTACTCTTAGTTTCAGGAAAAGATTCTGAAGACTTCCTTCAGTCTATAATAACTATCGACTTAAGTGGTAATACTGAAGAGCTGCTATCAAGTTGTTTTTTAAGTCCACAAGGAAAATTGTTAAATCAGTTTTTTGTAAAAAAAGAAGGGAATCACTTCCTGTTAGATTTACACAAAAAATCCTTTCAATCATTTATGGAAAAGATGCAAATCTATAAACTAAATTCAGATGTAGATTTTGAAGAAAAAAATGATCTAGAAG
>PBXC01000013.1 GCA_002728335.1 Rhodobiaceae bacterium | reverse complement strand
AATGACTTTAATTCAATTGAAACCTTATATGGAGTTGGATACAGATTTAACCAATAATAAATATGTTTAATTTATTAAAACCAAGATCTTTAGGCGCTAGAATTATAGCTATTAACTTTATTGGTTTGGTTCTTTTAGCATTAGGTTTTATTTATGTAGATAAATCAGAGGATAATCTTGTAAAAGCAAGAATTGAAGCTCTTCTAGTTCAAGCTAATTTATTTGCATTTTCATTTGATTTAGACCAAGAGATTAGAGAAAACTTTAGAGAAAANTTAAATAAATTTATTCTTAAAAGACAAGATAATGATAAATTTATAACTACTCGCACAAGAATATTTGATAAAAATCTTGAAATTATTTTTGATACAAATGATTTCGATGATCGTGAAGTACTCATATCTAATGATAACAAAGCATATTTCGATAAAGTATTTGAAGTTCTAGAAAACTATTTTGGTAGAAATGCACAAATTTTACCTAAATCAGGTTTTTCTTCTTCTGATATTAATGATGCTTTAAATGGTAAAACAGTAGCTAAGGAATATAAATTAGATAATGGTGGAATAATTGTTCATGTAACAGTTCCAGTTTTAAGTAATAATGAAATTGTAAATGCTCTACTACTAACTACTGAAGAAGGAGATATTGGTTTAATTCTGCAGGAAGGACGGCAAGGTTTTGTTAGAGTCTTCATAATTACAATATTTGTTACGCTTTTTTTGTCAGTTGCATTGTCAACAACCATTGCTAGACCATTAACTAGATTATCAATTGCTGCAGAAAGCGTTACTGATGCTGGNATAGGTGATACACCGATCATGGATAATCGTCGTGATGAAATTGGAACNTTATCAAGATCTATTAGAAGGATGACAGTAGCATTGCAAGATCGAGTAAGTGCCGTTGAAGCTTTTGCCGCTGATGTTGCGCATGAAGTTAAAAATCCATTAACTTCTTTACAAAGTGCTATTGAAACACTTAACACATCGCAAAATGAAGAAGAAAAAAAAGANCTAATCTTGATAGCATTTAAGGATCTAAAAAGACTTGATAGGTTAATATCAGATATATCATCTAGNTCAAGATTAGAGGTTGAGCTGGCTAAGGGCGAATTTACAAAAATTGATTTATCCGATGTCTTAAGCTCTGTAATTGAAGTAACAGAGTCAACAATTATTAAGAAATATGGTGTTGATATAAAATATAATATTAAAGATGAAAATATCATCATAAATGGNATCGGAGATAAAATTGCACAAGTTTTTCATAATCTGATTGATAATGCTTTATCATTTTCTGAAAAAGGCGATTACATAGATATTAATATTTGGAGAGGTAAGAATGGCGCAATTGTCGAAATTAAAGATAACGGCCCTGGAATACCGAAGGAGAGTTTATTGAAGGTGTTTGATAGATTTTATACCTATAGACCAAATGATAAAAGTTTTGGCAATAACTCTGGTTTAGGTTTGTCCATTTGTAAACAAATAGTCAAGACACATGGCGGTTCAATTATAGCTGGAAATAAAGAAAATGGCGGAGCTATATTTACAGTTACTTTTCCTTTAGTTAATAAATAAAATAGAGGTAAATAATTTGATTGGTTTAATAATAATTACTCATGGAAACTTAGCAATTGAGCTCAAAAGTTCTCTTGAGAATATAATTGGGCCACAAAAAGATCTTGAGACTGTCTGTATTGGTTATGATGATGATGTTGATAAGCGCAAGGAAGAAGTTAAAGAATTAATTTCCAAGGTAGATAGCGGGAATGGTGTAATACTTTTAACAGAAATGTTTGGAAATACACCTTCAAATCTACTTATTTCATTAATTGATGAAAATAAAATAGAAATGATAGGTGGCATTAATTTACCTTTGCTGGTAAAACTTGGATCCTTGAGAGAGAATTCTAGTATTGAGGAAGTTATACATGCATCTGTTGAAGCAGGTCACAAATACATAGGTATAGCAAGTGAAATTTTATCAAAAGAGGATAGCTAAAATATCCTTTATCTAGTTTAGGAGAATAAAATTGGAATTTAAAGATTACAAAGTTGCTGATATTGGTCTCGCTGAATGGGGACGAAAAGAAATAGAAATCGCAGAGACCGAAATGCCTGGCTTAATAACTTTAAGAAAAGAATTAAGTAAATCTAAACCTCTAAAAGGAGCAAATATTGTAGGCTGTCTTCATATGACAATACAAACTGCAGTATTAATTGAAACTTTAATTGATTTAGGGGCAACAGTTAGGTGGTCTTCGTGTAATATTTTTTCTACCCAAGATCATGCTGCCGCTGCAATAGCAAGTAAAAATATACCTGTCTTCGCGTGGAAAGGTGAAACAGAAGAAGAATATGATTGGTGCATTAAACAAACTATTGAAGGTTCTTCAGACTGGAAACCAAATATGATTTTAGATGATGGCGGTGATTTAACTAAGATCATTCATGAAGAATACCCAGATTTGTTAAGTGAAATACGAGGATTATCCGAGGAAACTACAACTGGTGTTTTAAGGCTTTATGAAATGGAAAAAGCAAAGACCCTTGCTGTACCTGCTATTAATGTTAACGACTCAGTCACAAAGTCAAAATTTGATAATTTTTATGGATGCAGAGAAAGTCTTGTTGACGGTTTAAAAAGAGCGACAGATGTTATGCTTGCGGGGAAAGTCGCAGTTGTTTGTGGATTTGGTGATGTTGGAAAAGGATCTGCAGAGTCTCTCCGATCACAAGGAGCTAGGGTAATTGTTACAGAAATTGATCCTATCTGCGCTTTACAAGCTTCTATGGAAGGGTATGAGGTTTCAACTGTAGATGATGTTGCTAAGACAGCAGATATTTTTATAACAGCAACAGGAAATAAGGATGTTATAACTCTTGAACACATGAGAGAAATGAAAGATAGAGCTATTGTGGCNAATATTGGACATTTTGATAGCGAAATCCAAGTTGCAGAATTAAAAAACTTTAAATGGGATAATATAAAGCCTCAAGTTGATGAGATAGAGTTTCCTGATGGCAAAAAAATTATTTTATTGGCTGAAGGTAGATTGGTTAACNTAGGATGTGCGACTGGACACCCTAGTTTTGTAATGAGCGCATCATTTTCAAACCAAGTTTTAGCCCAAATTGAAATTTGGAATAATTATGAAAATTATGAAAATAAAGTATATGTCCTACCTAAACATTTAGATGAAAAAGTAGCATATATCCACCTTGAAAAATTAGGAGTCAAGTTAACCGAGCTGAGTAATAGCCAAGCTGATTATCTAAATTTGAATAAAGAAGGTCCTTTCAAACCAGATCATTATAGATATTAAGATTACTCCTAATGTTGGGATGGAGGCATCTTTACCTTCATACCATCAAATTCATCAGTAACTGATATTTGGCAACCTAGTCTAGAACTATCCTCTTTATATTCATGGAAATCAATCATGCTCTCTTCTTCATCAGACATAGACTCAATTTTATCTTTCCACTCATCACCAATAAAAACCATGCATGTTGCACATGCACAACCTCCGCCACAATCAGCATCAATACCGGGTATTGAGTTCGAAACAGCGCCTTCCATAATTGATGTACCTACCTCCACATCAACAGAATGCTCTGTACCATCATGCTCAACATAAATAATCTTTACCATAGTTATCTCCGTAATCCCCTAATTCACTAAAACTATATATACTTATAAATATAATTAGTTAGCAACTTCCTTAATTGGAACAGATTCGTCAGAAAGTCGATCTTTTTTTATAATAATTTTTTCAGAAATAAGTTTTCTTGACATCATATGTTCTGCTGGTCGATTTACACAATCGGACGCAATAATTCTATTGTTTTTAATGTAAAAGACCGCAAAAGATTCTTTTATTGAGTCTCCACGTACAACAATATCGTCATAATTATCTAACAATCCAACAATTTGTAATTTTGTTTCATATTGATCAGACCAAAACCAAGGAACCTGATCATATGAGGTCATCTCACCTATAATAGAAGAAGCAACTGTTTTTCCTTGTTCTATAGCATTGTGTACAGACTCAAGTCTTATATTTTTATTATAAAATATATTTGGGTGCATAGTGCAATCACCCGCAGAAAATACTGAGTCATTCGAAGTTCTACAGAATTCATCAACTATAATTCCATTATTAACTTCTATTCCAGCATCATCCGCAATTGTATCGCAAGGCAAAACACCTATTCCAACAATAACAAAATCAGAAATTACACTCCCATTTGAAGTAATTACCTCAATACCCTTTTCATTTCCTGATATCCCTTCAACCGATGTATTTGTTTGTATTTCAACACCAGCATGTGAATGAATTTTAGAATAAAAACTAGATATAACTTCGCTTGTAACACGCTCTAAGATTCTAGATGCCATTTCGATAACCGTAACATGTAAACCCAAATTATTTATAACTGCTGCAACCTCTAGTCCAATATAACCACCACCAATTATTGTAACTTTTTTGGATTGTTTTATTTTATCTCTTATCCTTAAGACATCATCAATTGACCGGAGGTAGAAAACTTTGTCTGATATTTTCTTATCAACATCAATTGTTCTTGGCTTTGTTCCCGTTGCTATAACAAGATTATCATAATGTTCAATTTCATTGTTTTCTAAAAAAATTTCTTTGTTTTTTGTATCAATTCCTTGAACATAAGAATTCAAACATATTGACACATCATTTTCATCATAAAACTTTCCTGGTTTAAAAAATAATCTTTCTTTATCTAATTCTCCTAAAAGAAATTTCTTTGATAAGGGCGGTCTTTGATAAGGTAAGTAATTCTCTGAACAATGTATTTTAATTTTTCCCTGATATCCTTTACTTTTCAGGGCTGTTACAGTTTGGCAAGCTGCCTGACCNCCTCCAATAATTAATGTTTTTTCTTTACTCATTAAATTCTCATATAACAGGATTGTTTTGATTAAAACCTACTGCAGTATATATTAGGAAAAAGCTTTTAAAAAACTAAATTTAGAAAATGAAAGAGTTAATTTTTAAATCAGAAAAAGTTGATGATACCAAGAAACTAGCAAATTTAATTGCATCTCTAATAACAAAAGGTGATCTTATATTGCTTAAGGGAGAACTTGGTATAGGAAAAACAACTTTCGTAAGAGCAATAATAAATTCAGAATATTTTGCTAATGATGATGAACATATAGTACCGTCACCAACATTTAGCCTTATACAAACTTATGAATTTAATAAACATATAATAGGGCACGCTGACTTATACAGAGTAGATAATCAAGAAGAAATAATAGCCTTAGACTTACAAAGTATAGTAGACCAAGGCACGCTATTNGTAGAATGGCCAGAAATAATTGAGTCATCAATTTTTGCTAATACACTTAAAATTAATTTTGAATTACAAAATCATAAACTTAATATAGTCATNAGTGATGAGGGTGGCTGGAATGATCGAATCAGATCAATATCTTTTGAATGATGATTGAAGAAACTGAAGGTGTTTTTGATTTTGAAACTAATGGAACCGATAAAGGGTTTAGACTCCCTCATCAATTAGCTGTCATAGACCTTAATAATTTGGATAATTTATCTGTAATTAATAATCGATTACCTAGCTATGATTTACCTAGTCCTGGNGCTCTTAAGGCAACCTCAACATCATGGAAAAAACTCATGGAAGGACCCAGTCTTTATGAAACCATTCCTAAGATTTTAGAAAGCTTAGATTATGATATTCTGTGGGCATATAATGCGCAATATGACTCGAATGTTCTAACTGAAGCCCTCTATACATCAGGTTTTTTTCCATATCCTCACAAAATGGGAGATAAGGTAATTTGTGATGCACTTCCATTTATATCTCTTGCCGGAAAATTATTCCCAGAAACAATAAAAACACCTGAAGAAATTGACGGTAAAAGAGATCAATCTCTATCAAATGTTTTTATGAATAATTTTAAAAAAGATGAAAGTATAATCTGGCACCAAGCAGATGGAGATGTCAAAGCAACAGCAAAATTATTAAATAAAATAAAAATCGAACAACCAGATTTTTGGGCAACAAGAACTAAAATGTTCTCAAAGTTCACGAGGTACAAAATTTTTTCAGATAAAACTAAATTTTCTACTTATTATTTTCCAAAACAAAAAATTACTGAATATTTGCCAATATTAGACATTGATAACGATAATTTTTATTCTATTAATTTGGAAGAGTATTTTGAGAACGGATGCCTTACTGAAAAAAATATATCAACATTGAAGCAAGGGAAAAAACCAAAATGGCTTAGAGAAACTTACCTCAAAACCCCTGGCATAATATTTTGTCCAGAATGGTATAATTTGAATGAAAAATATAAAAATCCTTCTGATGATGAGATAGAAATATTAACAGAACTTATCAAAGATAATTTACCACTAAAAAAAGAATGGCCAAAAAGTGAAAATGATCATCTAGAAACACAAATATTTGGCTTTCCAGTAAGTGATGATAAATTGGCTTGGGAAGAATTCCATAATGCAAATTCATGGGATAAAAAAATCCAAATTCGATTTACTGATATAAGGTCCAAAAGAATAGCTCAAAGAATCATATTTGATAACTCACCTGAAACAATTGATGCAGAACCCTATAAAGTGTTATTAGAATTTATTAAATCAAGGTGGTTATCTAATGATTTTAAAGCTCCATGGATTACAATTCCAAGAGCACTTAGAGAAATAGAACAGTTTGAACAACTTGGAGAAAAACAAATTTTTGAAGGGTATAAAGACTATTTAATGGAGATGAAAGAAAATTTATAAAATTACTTGAATGATTTATATGATTTTTTTAGCTTAAGGTAATTGATTCTAGGAGATACTATGGCACTTATAAATATTACTGATGAAGAATTTGAAGAATCTATTCTAAAAAATTCTGGTGTTTGTTTAGTTGATTTTTGGGCTGAGTGGTGTGGTCCTTGCAAGCAAATTTCTCCAATTTTAGAGGAAATAGCTTCTAATGAAGATAACAAAGTAACTATCGCAAAAATAAATATTGATGAAAATCCTAGAGTTGCAACCGACTATGGAATTAGAAGCATACCAACTATGCTTTTATTTAATAATGGAGAGCTTAAAGATACGAAGGTTGGAGCTTTACCAAAGCAAGAGCTGAATGATTGGATTAAAAATAATAGTTAAAAGATACTAATAGCTTTACCTACTAATTGCATCGAACCACAGATTAATATTCTTGAAGGACTATCTTCCTTATAAATTAACGATTTGTCTAGATTCTTAATATTTCTTATTTTTATATTCATGTTGGATATTTTTTCTGTGATTTCATTATAAGAATAATGAGCTTTATTACCTTCGACATAAGAAATCTCACTACATACATCCACAAAAGGAGCAATAAAATCGTTGATTTTTTTTCCTTTCTTTAGGCTAAAAATTAGTTTTGTTTTTCTCTTTTCTTTAAAATTCATCTTACTTATTTCAGTTGCAACAGCATTCGATCCCGAGGGGTTATGACAACTATCAACCCATAATTCTACTAAATTATTCTTACAATCGATCCTCTCGAGCCTTCCTCTCCAATGTGTATTTGATATGCCTTTCTCAATAATATCTTTTGATAGGTTAATTTTATTCAATTTGTTCAAAAACCTTAGTGATGCGATAGAGGTTGCCGCATTCATTTTTTGATGTTCACCATACATAAATTGATTGTTAATTCTTATAGACTCCTCATTATCCTCATAATAGTAAAATTCCTTTTTTTTAGTCATTGTCCAGTCCATGTCAAATACAAATCTATTATCTTGATTAGAAAGAAAGTTTTTCAATATAAACTCTTTCACACGATCTGACTGTTTGCCAATGACTGTAGGTATTTTATTGCTAGTGATGCCGAGCTTTTCTTTTGTTATTTGAAAAATGTCATCCCCAAGGTAGTTTTCATGATCATATGATATAGGTGTAATAACTGCTAAATCTTTCATTGGTAAGGTATTTGTCGCATCATATTTTCCGCCCATACCAACTTCAAAAAGATTCCAATCTGCCTTGTTTTGATTAAATAAAAATAAAGCACATGCGGTCATAAATTCAAAAAATACAATTTCTTCTTGATTTAATTTAGCAAGCAAGGAGTCAAAAGTTCTTACAAAAACTTCGTCATCTACAGATTTATTATCAATCAATATTCTTTCAGTTATTTTAATTAAATGCGGTGAAGTAAAAGCATTAACTTTTTGCTTGTCCATCAGTAAACATGATTTGATGTATGATAATACTGAACCCTTTCCATTAGTCCCTGCAATATGAATTACATTTTTAATGCTATTTTGAGGATTATCAATTCTATCAAGTAAACCATAAATACGCTCTAAAGACCGAGGTAAATTCTCTGAAAATTTTTCGACAAATAATTCAATATCATTTTTCAGCATATTATAAACTAGCAGATTTTTGATTTTCACTATTCGTTAATATGTCTAAAATGCTTGTAATATTATTTTTTAAGTCTTTTCTATGAGATACCATATCTATCATACCATGATCCAAAAGATATTCTGATTTTTGAAAACCATCAGGTAGATTCTCTTTAATAGTATTTTCAATAACCCTAGGCCCAGCAAATCCGATTAAAGCATTTGGCTCAGCNATATGAATATCACCTAACATTGCATANGAAGCTGTTACACCNCCAGTNGTNGGGTTAGTCAATAAAACNATATAAGGAATTTTCTTCTCTCTTAAAGTTTGTATCATAATTGTAGTTCTTGGCATNTGCATTAATGATAGAATTCCCTCTTGCATTCTTGCNCCNCCTGAAGAAGCACATAATATAAATGGATAATTGTTCTCCANTGAGTGCTTTATNGCCGTAATTATAGCCTCACCAGCTGCCATNCCAAGTGATCCCCCCATAAACTGAAAATCATGAACNGCTAATGTCACATTAATTTTATTNATAGNNCCATGNCCTATTACAACNGAGTCCGANAATTTTGTTTTCCTCTTNGACTCCTTCAAACGATCAACATATTTTTTTTCGTCTTTAAATCTTAAAGGATCANTTGGTACATTTGGNTCNTCTATATATTTTATCGATCCCTGATCTAATAATTGNTTAAATCTCTCNTTAGCAGAAATTCTCATATGGTGATCACATTCATTGCATACATATAAATTATCNTCAGCATCTTTATGAAAAATCATTGCCTCACAATNATNNCATTTCAACCATAATTCTTTAGTTGANGATNTTTTCGAGAAAATNTTTTTAAGCCCAGGAGGTACTATTTTTTTAAACCAATTCATAGCNCTAAATCACTGCCTTGAGACTTTTNATATATTCAGAAATTTCTAATAAAACATCATCNTCATTATTATTTTTATAATTNNTTATTATNNTTTCTATTAAGGATGANCCTACAACGATTGCNTCAGAAAACTCNGATATTTTTTTAGCTTGATCTGGTCTTTTTATNCCAAATCCAACGCCAATCGGAATATCAGTTTCNTTTCTTAAATTAANAACCTGTTTNTTTAAAAGCTCNAGATCAGGTTCTTTTGTCCCNGTTATTCCCATTACTGAAACATAATAAAGAAANCCAGAACTTTTATTTAAAACAGTATTTAATCTTTTCTTNTCAGTNGTAGGNGTTGCAAGCCTTATAAAATCAAGNTCNATTTCCGTAGTAAGATCGCACAACTCAGAATCATGCTCNGGAGGTAGGTCAACAACAATTAGACCATCAACACCATCATNAAGACATCTNCTTATAAANTTTTCATTTCCATATTGATAAATNGGATTGTAATAACCCATTAAAATAATAGGTGTCTTTGNATTATTTTNTCTNAACTTNTTAATNAGTTCAAANGTTAATTCCATAGTATGACCATTATCCAATGATAATTTAGAAGAATNTTGAATAATAGGNCCTTCAGCCATTGGATCTGAAAATGGCATACCAATTTCAATTAGATCACTTCCAGATTTNGATAGTTCNTTAATTATTTNNAGACATAGATCTTGATTAGGAAATCCAGCTGTAAGATAAGTAATTAANCCAGTTTGAGANTCTAACTTAAGTTCATTAAATGTTTTAGATATTCTTGTAACCATTAAACTTCTACACCAAGANAATTTGCGACAGTTTCGATATCTTTATCACCTCTTCCGCATAAATTAACGATTATNATCTGATCTTTTTTCATCTTCTTAGCNAGTTTGAAAACAAATGCTAATGCATGTGAAGGTTCCAAAGCTGGAATAATACCTTCATGTTTAGANCATATTTCAAAAGCANCAAGCGCCTCNTCATCTGTTGATGANACATAGTTTACTCTTCCTTGATCATTTAACCAGGAATGCTCTGGNCCNATNCCNGGATAATCAAGACCTGCAGATATNGAATGNCCNTCTTTGATCTGACCTTNAGCATCTTGNAGTAAATAGGTTCTATTTCCATGNAGNACACCAGGNGAGCCTTTCGATAGAGATGCTGCATGCTCATCACCATTNAATCCTAAACCTGCTGCNTCAACACCATACATATCGACATCATCATCCAAAAAAGGATAAAATAAACCTAGGGCATTTGANCCNCCNCCNATNCAAGCAACCAAGGCGTCTGGTAATATATTTTCNTTATCAAGNATTTGNNTCTTTGCTTCNTCTCCAATAATTGATTGAAAATCTCTTACCATCGTNGGATATGGNTGAGGACCNGCTGCNGTACCTATNAAATAATATGTATTTTCNACATTTGCNACCCAATCACGNAANGCCTCATTCATTGCNTCTTTCAAAGTNCCNTTTCCCGACTCNACNGGAATAATTTGACCNCCAAGTAGNTTAATTTTGAAAACATTTGATTTTTGTCGTTCAATATCTTTTTTNCCCATATAAATNACACATTCNTANCCAAATCTGGCNCAAACGGTCGCTACTGCTACTCCNTGTTGACCNGCCCCAGTTTCAGCTATNATTCTATTTTTTTTCATTCTTCTNGCTAATAATATTTGTCCAACACAATTATTTATTTTNTGACTNCCNGTGTGATTAAGNTCATCCCTTTTAAAATATANTTTTGNGCCCTNGAGATAATTTGTTAATCTTTCGGCAAAATAAAGNGGGCTNTCTCTTCCAATATAATCTTTCGAAAATTGTTTTATTTCATCNCTAAATTNAGGATCATTTATCGCATCTGANTAAGCTCTCTCTAGCTCAATGATCAATGGCATGAGTGTTTCAGCAACATATCTGCCNCCAAATAAACCAAAATTACCATCTGANTCTGGNCCTAATTTATATGAATTCTTTTTTATCGTCATAATAATGCTTTAAATTCTGTATATATTTCCTTTATCATATTGCTATCTTTTATACCTAGCTCTTTCTCAACTCCAGAAGAAATATCAATACAAAAAGCATTTGTATCATTTATTGCAGATTTAATATTATTAATATTAATTCCTCCGGCAAGAAAGAATTTCTTTCCTTTCCAACTATCAAGAATTTTCCAATCAAAAACTTTATTTAATCCACCCTTTTGGCTTATATTTTTGATATCTGGTTTCGCATCAAATAAAAAGTAATCAACTACATCTTCATAATGAACTGCTGCATNAAGNTCTANNACTGAGTTAATCCCAAANGCTTTTATAANNGGTAAATCAAATAATTTTTTTATATCAGAACATCTCTTTGAACTTTCATTGCCATGTAATTGAATGTATGTGGCATCAACAGACCTTATACTTTCAGCTAAATGTTGATCAGATGGATCTACAAAAACTGCNACTCTTTCAATTTTTTTGCAATAGCTGGCTAAATTATTATTTTTTGCTTCGCTAGGAGTTAATTTTCTAGGACTTACATCAGCAAAATTAAAACCGATAAAATCAATGCCTAAATCATCACATTTTGAAATATCTTTAGGGTCTTTGACGCCACATATCTTAATTTTATTTATCATCTAATAGAATTAACTATTTCTTTAGCAGTTTTCCTAGGGTCTTTTGATTCAGTAATTGGACGTCCAATTACTAAATGATCTGCNCCGAGAGAAATTGCCTCTTTTGGCGTCATTATCCTTTTTTGATCATTTTTATCAGAACCTTCTGGACGAATTCCAGGTACAATGATCTTAAANTTTTTTCCACAAGCTTCTCTTACCAATTTTATTTCCTCTGATGAACATACAACACCAGATAAGCCAGATTCTTTTGTTAATTTTGCCAGACTAGATACAAGGTCTTTAGTTGAAATATCTATTTTCATCATTTGAAGATCATCATTATCAAGNCTTGTTAAAATTGTAACTGCAACTAGTTGTGTATAAGGAGAATTATTTGATANCGACTCTAAAGCATATTGCATCATTTTTTTTCCTCCTAAAGCATGAACATTTAATATATCAGGTTTCAANGATGACAAAGTATCAATAGTTTTTTTGACAGTTTGAGGTATATCNTGAATTTTTAAATCTAAAAAAATTGGAATCTTTANCTTTTGTAAATTTTTTATTCCATCGGGGCCATATGTATCAAAGAACTCTAAACCAAGTTTTATAGCTCCAACATNCCCTATCAGTTCTTTAGTGAGTTCATAGGCTTCAATTTCAGAATTTTTATCAATTGCAACAATAATTGGGTTTATAAAAACCTGGTTCATTATGTCTTATAATTTAGCCTATCCCTTAAACCTTTTCCAGATTTAAAAACAGGAGCTTTTTTTTCTGGAACAAAAACACTCTCTCCAGTTCTGGGGTTTCTTCCATTTTTTGATTGTCTTCTTCTTACAGATAAAGATCCGAAACCTCTTATCTCTACCCTTCCTTCATTTTCTAAAGTAGATGTAATCTTTTCCAANACAATTGATGTTATATTTTCTACATCTCTTTGAATTAGATGAGGNTTCTTATTTAATAATCTTTTAACTAATTGAGACTTAATCATTACTCTTTATTCTCTTCNATNATTTCATCATCCTGTGTTTCTGAATTTTTGTCAAAGGCTTCTCCTAAAATATCACCTAGTGAGGCACCAGAATCTTTTGAGCCATATTGTTTAATGGCCTCTTTTTCGTCAGAAATTTGGAGTGATTTAATTGATAAATTAACTCTACGTGATTTTTTATCAAAACTCATAATTTTAGCATCGACTTTTTGTCCAACTTCAAATCTCGATGGATCTTGCTCTGTTTTATCCATGGATAAATCATTCCTCTTAATAAATGCNGGGAAACCATCNCCAATTTCAACATCGATACCNCCTTTATCGGTATTTATAACAGTACAAGTGACCACTGAGCCCTTTTTAAGATCTATATCACCTATTGGATCATCATTTAGTTGCTTAATGCCCAAAGAAATTCTTTCTTTATCAATTTCAAAATCTAGTATCTGGGCTTCAATCTCTTGACCAACACTATAATCTTTTATTGCTATATCNCCAGGTACCTTCCAATCTANATCTGATAGATGTACTAATCCATCAAGACCCTCATCAACTTGAACAAATATACCAAAGTCNGTTATATTTTGAATACTCCCTTTCAAAACAGTGCCAATAGGATTTTTCTGGGCAAAATTTTCCCAGGGGTTATCTACGCATTGTTTAATACCTAATGATAATCTTTTTTTATCAGTATCTATCTCTAAGACCATCACTTCTACTTCATCGCCAATTGAAACATAATTTTCTGGTTTTTGAATCTTCGAAACCCAACTCATTTCAGATACATGTACTAAACCTTCAAGGCCTCCATCGACTTCAACAAATGCACCATAGTCAGCCATATTAGTAACTAATCCCTTATATTTATTACCAACAACATATTTGCTTTCTGAATCTACCCAAGGATCTTCTAATAATTGTTTCATACCAAGAGATATTTTCATATCTTCTTTAGAAATTTTAATAATTTTAACCCTTACTTTATCGCCTATACTAATTGCTTCAGACGGTTTATTGATCCTCTTCCATGATATATCTGTCACATGAAGTAAGCCATCAACACCGCCCAAATCAACGAATGCTCCATAATCAGTTATATTCTTAACAATGCCTTCAATCTCTTGGCCTTCATTTAGGTTGTTGATAAACTCAGATTTATCGACAGAATTATTATCAGATAAAACAGATTTTCGTGAAACAACAATATTGCCTCTCTTTTTATCCATCTTTAATATATGAAATGACTGAGGTTTATTCATAAATGGCCTAATATCTTTAATAGGCCTTACATCAACCTGACTACCTGGAAGAAAAGCTTGAGTTCCATCAATATCAACTGTGAAACCTCCTCGAACTTTTCCATTAATTACACCTTCTACAATAACATTATTCTTTTGGTCATCTTCTAACTTCACCCAGTTTTCTTCTCGCTTTGCCTTATCTCTAGATAAAACTGCGTCACCTAATGCATTCTCAATCCTTTCAAGATAAACATCAACTTGACCACCAATTTCAAGATTATGAGATCCATCNTGTGAAGAAAATTCACTTAATGAAATCCTTCCTTCTGTCTTTAAACCAACNTCAACAATTACTAAATCAGATTCAATAGAAACTACTGTTCCTTTTACAATCTTNCCTTCATTCAATTGATTAATTTCAAANCTTTCCTCTAAAAGCTTGGCAAATTCTTTTGTNGCACTATCTTGTNCTGTGCTATCTTGTTGTGTTTCCGTTATATTAGACAAACATTACTCCTGTTATTTTATAATCTCTTCAATCTCCCTATGCACTTTTACCATAACCTCTTCTATCGTTAAATCAGAAGTATCGATTATANTTGCATCATCTGCAATTTTTAAAGGTGCAGTGCTCCTTTCCATATCTCTTTGATCCCTTTTTTGCAATTCTTTTATTACAAGTTTTTNATCTATTTTTGGATTAATTAGCATTAATTCCTTNAAACGCCTGTTTGCTCTATCTTTTAGAGATGCTGTTATATAAAATTTTAAATCTGCATTAGGGAAAATAACTGTAGTTATATCTCTACCATCAACAACTATCCCTTTTTTATCATTATGTATTTTTTTNAAATTAATTTGAAAACTCTTCAAACTTTCTCTAANTGANCTATAAGAAGATATTTTTGATGATATTTCGTCTATTTCCTTTGTTCTTAAATTNTTAGTATCAATTTCATCTAAATNTAAATTTTGTGCATATTTTAAAACNATATTTTCNTCTANATTNTTTTCACCTCCTNTTTNACANAGATATGCAACTGATCGATACAATATACCNCTGTCAAGATGCGGAAAATTATAAAATGAAGAAATTTTTTTTGCTATTGTTCCCTTNCCNGATCCTGCAGGGCCATCAATTGCAATTACTAAAGTCATATTTTTCTCATTNCATTATNATTTTTTAAATAATTTAGCNCCAATTTTGNTCATAAGATTATAAAAANTTGGAAAACTCGTTTTAATAGTTTTAGNATTATCTATTTTTANTTCCTTANTTGAAATTAATCCCATNACTAACGCTGACATTGCCATCCTATGGTCTAAATTAGTGGATATTTCAATGCCACCTCTTTTCAATTCTTTCTTTCCATNGATANTGATTGTATCTTTATTAGANTCAACTTTNACNCCATTTTTTTTCAAAAGATTCAAAATACCATTAAATCTATCACTTTCTTTGAATCTGAGTTCGCCGATGCCTCTAAAACAAGTTTTACCCTTAGCCATTGAGGCCGCAACTGCTAAAATTGGATAATCATCAATCATAGTTGGTGATATTTTCTTTGGAATATCTATACCGCTTAAATTACTAGACTTTACCCTAATATCATAAACATCCTCTGCTGCCATAATTCTGTGGTTTAAATAATTGATATTAGCTCCCATTTCTTTAAGGACCTCAAAAGCTCCATCTCTTGTTGGATTAATCAAAACATTTTTAACCATGATATCTGAGTCTTCACATATTAACGCTGCTACAATAGGAAAAAGAGCTGAAGATGGGTCACCTGGTACATTTACATCTATGCCATTTAAATCTTTAATTCCTTTTATAGAAATTTCCTTCAAAGACTTTTTTCTTTTTACACTTATATTAGCTCCATATAATTCCAACAACCTCTCCGTATGATCTCTAGTATTAAATTTATCTCTAACTATTGTTGTACCT
>PBXC01000012.1 GCA_002728335.1 Rhodobiaceae bacterium | reverse complement strand
CCACATATACAACTTAATACCGAAGTTAAAAGTGCTGAATTCAATAAAGAAGATGGAGTATGGATTGTTAAAACAAGTAATGGTGAAGACCTCGTTTGTAAATATTTTATAAGCGCTATGGGAATGATATCTCAACCAGTTATTCCTAGTTTTGATGGAATAGAAGATTTTAATGGCCCATGTTTTCATTCCTCAAGATGGCCTCAAGAAGGTCTAGATTATGATGGAAAGAAAGTGGCTATTGTTGGGTGCGGCGCATCCACAGTACAAATGTTACCCATAATGGCTCAGACAGCAGAAAGTGTAACAGTTTTTCAGAGAACACCAAATTTTGTTCTACCAGCTATGCAGAAATCAATGACGCCTGAATGGGAAAAAGATATCAAAGATAATTATGATGAAATAATCAATAAATGCAGGAACCATGTTTTTGGTATGGCTTTTGATAGCCCTGTAGGTCGTAATGCGGTTGATACGCCTGAAGACGAGAGAGAGAAAATATTTGAAGAGAATTGGAATGGAAGTTTTAGATGGGTTTTTGAAACTTTTGATGATTTGTTAGTAGACCCTGCGGCAAATCAAATGGCGGCAGATTTTATTATAAAAAAAATGAAAGAAAAAATTAATGATCCTGAAATTGCAGAAATATTAACACCGAAAGGTTATCCTCTATTCGCAAAAAGACCACCATTAGATCATGGTTTTTATGAGGCATTCAATAGAGAGAATGTCCATCTTGTAGATATCAAAGACAGAGAGCCAATTTCAAAATTTACTGAAAAAGGAATTAATACAATAAAAAATGAATATGAATTTGATATCATAATTTTAGCTACAGGCTTTCAAGCGTATACAGGCGCTCTTGAAGCTTTTGATATTATAGGTCAAAGCGGAGAATCTATTAGAG
This sequence comes from Rhodobiaceae bacterium, assembly GCA_002728335.1. Lineage (GTDB taxonomy): Bacteria > Pseudomonadota > Alphaproteobacteria > MED-G09 > MED-G09 > AG-430-B22. The sequence continues at coordinate 46,396 of PBXC01000012.1, read as the reverse complement.
AAAAATGGGAGCTTGAGTCAAAATCAATTATGGGAGTATGTATTTCTGATTTCCCAAATTTATTTACAATAACAGGGCCTCAAGCACCTTTTGCTAATCTTCCAACCTCTATAGAGCAAAATTGTTTATGGATTTCTGATTGCATAGAAAAAATGGAAAAAGAAGGACACAAACTTTGTCATCCTCTTTTAGAGGCAGAAGAAGAATGGTCAGCTCATGTTAAAGAAGTGCATGAACAAACTTTGATGAATGTTGGTGACAAAGTAAATTCTTGGATGATGGGAGCAAATATAGAAAACAGAAAATCCAGAGTATTAATTTATTTTGGAGGTGCTGGAGTATATTATGACAGATTAAGAGAGTCAGTTGACAATGATTTTCCAGAACTGACATTTAGTTAGTTATATATTAATTAACTATCAAATTATTGGAAAAATTTTCATATGCCAGTATTAATGCTGCTTTAATTCCTGACGCATCTTTAATTTTCTTATTGGCCTCTTCTGAGGCGGCGTTTCCTGCTTTTACTCTATTCTCTATTCCTTTAAGTATGCAGTAAAGTTTTGTTAACGAAAATAAACAATAAATATTAAGAAGCTCAATATTAACCATTTTTCCAAGCGATTCTTCATAAGATTTAAGAAATTCTGAAGCTGATGGAAGGTTGTATGAACTCCACTCCACACCGATTCCATATAAAACTCCTTTAGGTATTAACCAATTAATCATTTGAAAACTGAGATCAACCTCTGGTTCACCAAAGGCAGATAACTCCCAATCCAACACAGCTAAACAATTTGAGTCGTCTCCTATAACTAAATTATCTAATTTATAATCCCCATGAATTAAGCATAAGTTGTTATTTTCAGGAGTATTTTTGATAATAAAATCATAAATTTTTGAAATATCTTTATCATGATTATCATCATTAAAAATTTGGCTATACCAGATATTCAAATTTCTTAACATAAAACCAGTGCTTTTCTTAAAAGGTATATCTAGTTTATCAATATTGTAACTATGTAATCTACCAAGAGTTTTTGCTAAACTTTCGTAAATTTTTCTTCTTTCTTGAGAATTATTATTTGGAAGAAAGGGATCTTCGTAAATATGACCATCAATATATTGCATGATGTAAAAATCTCTACCTATTATTGATTTATCTTCACAAAGTATTAGAGGTTTTGGAACGCTAAATTCATTTTTACTAAGACCGGATAATACATGAAATTCTCTATCTAATCTGTGTGCACCCCTAACAAGTTCGCCCTTTGGTTGAGTTCTTAAAATAAATTTATCACCATTTTCATCCAATAAAATATAAGTTGGGTTAGATTGACCGTTACCTATTTTTTTAGGTAATTGATTTAATAAATTGAATTGATGTTTTTTCAAAAAACCATCAATTTTTTGGAATTCTTCTTTATCGATAAGCATAATTAAGAGTTAAGTGATTTTTTATATTGTTCCTCAATATTATCAAAAATTAAACTATATAAAGACTCTAGAAGTTCAACTATTTCAGCTTCTGTGGCACCATCAGCAACAAAATGACTGCACCAAGTAATATCTGTTTCATTTGATGAAATTTCTCTAAGATTTACGCAAGCAACATAATTCAACATAGGTAAACATGATTTATCAACTATAGAGTAAGTCAGAGATAACCCTTCCTCATAACCATCAAGCCTTTCAATAACCTCACCAGGATAAGGGTCCCCTAAATAGACCGCTCTTACATCTCCAATGCTATCAGAGAAAGTATCTGGTAATTTTACTTCAAGAATATTTTCAGGAAGTAAAGTTTTTATCTCTCCAAAGGCTCTTAATCTGTCCCAAAAATATTGTTTAGGAACATTAACAATTCTCTGAACTTTAGCTTCATTTGGCATAGGTTTCTCCTAAACTAATGCTAGTTATTATCAAAATGTTTGAGTAATACTTATGCCCCATGTTCTAGGCTTTCTTGCCATNGCATATGTCCATGCTGCACCAGCAAAAACATCATAACCAACAGTAAATCCATCCTCTTCAGTTATATTCTTAGCAAAGAAGGCAAAGACTGTATTATTAAGCTCATAATTCATTGATAAATCTATTAATGTTTGTTCTTTGTTGAATGTTGTTGGAGAGTTTAGCTGAGAAGTATGGTGTTCGCCAATATGGTGAGCGCTTGCTCTTACATAGGCTAAACCTGGACCAGCTTCCCATTCATAAGTTAAACCAAGTGTCCAAGTTAAATCTGGAGCTCTTAGAGGCTCTAAATATGTAAAATCAGCAGGTGTTCCACTTCCTGTAAAATCAGCAAAAAACTCATCATAACTTGCATCTAAATAACCAACATTTAAATCAACTGAAAAATTTTGATTTATAATTGCATAAAGCTCTAACTCAATACCTTGAAATGAAGCTTCAGCAACATTATCAGTCACAGTAGCTCTTCCTATAGCTGCAAGTGTATCAGGAATATCAACATCCAGTTGCTTATCTTCATACTCCATATCAAAAATTGCTAAATTAAATCTTAATCTATTATCAAGAAGAGTAGATTTAAGACCGGCTTCTATATTGGTTACAGTTTCAGGCTTATAAGGTCTTACAGCGCTAAATTCATTCCCCCATCTGCCATTAAATCCACCACTTCTATAGCCTTGAGAATAACTCAAATAATACAATAGATCCTCATTGGCTTGATAACTAACAGCTACTTTTGGTGTAAATTTAGTCCATTTTTTATCAGCATAAGTATTTATAGCGCTACAATCTGGATATGGTCCAGGGCCCTGACAAGCTTGGCTACTTTTTTCTTCATCTATATATCTTCCGCCAACAGTGAGGGTGATTTGTTCATTTATGTCATAATCAGCCTCAAAAAATACAGCAATACTATCGGTTTCTTGATGCGTATAATTATAAATAGGAACAACAATCAAAGGATCTTGAGTCGGAACTGCGCCAAATAAATCAAAAAACCCTATTCTACTTTCCATTGGTATTGTGTATTCGGAGTCCCATTTATAAAGCCCTACAACATAATTTAATGGTCCTTCTAAATCGCTTGTTATTCTAATTTCATGACTTGTTTGCTCATACTCAGCATTACGATCAGTATGATACAATGTTAAAGGAGTACCGTCCCAATCTTGATCCACTTCTTCATCAGTAGTTTTTCTTCCTAAAATATAATCTAATTTGTATTTATCAGATAATTGCCACCTTACCTCAAAGATTCCTGTAAAGCTCTCGAAAGAGGCATCTCTTCTTTTTGGTTCATTGTTGTATACTTTATAACGATCACCACTTTGAGGAATTCCTAATCCAGGTGAACATTGACCATAAACGGCACACCACCATGTGGTTGATCCACCAAGATTTAATGCTGTGTGAGCATCCTGATCTTGCTGCTCATCTGTTAAAGTTAATTCAACTTCCACATTGTCATTAACTGTAAATAGTGAATTAAAGGTAATTTGAGTGTATTCTTCTCTTCCAAGATCTTTGTTATCTACCAAATTAGTTAAATAGCCTTCAGCTTGCTCTCTATGCGTTCCAGTTATCTTGAAGGCTGCATTAGGAGTTCCAAAGTTTAGTATACCATCTACTATAGTTGTATCATAATCGCCATAACCAACTTTAAGTTTTCCTCCAACTTCACCAGTAGGTTTTGTTCTCGTTAAATTTATTACACCAGCTACAGTATTTCTTCCAAACAGTGTTCCTTGAGGACCCCTTAATATTTCAACACTTTCTAAGTCAATTGTTTTAAGCATTGCGCCAGAGTTAGCGCCAACAAATACTCCATCTAAAACAACACCTGTTGTAGGATCAAAATTTTTCTCAACATCTGAAACACCTACGCCTCTGATAAATATTGCAGTTGGGCTTCCTGGTCCTTGTTGAAGATCATCGATTATTAAATTTGGTGACTCACCAGCTAAATCTCTTATATCTGTAGGAAATCTATTTTCAATATCTCTAGCACTTAACGCACTTACAGACAGAGCTGTCTCTTGAATATTTTCTTCTTTTTTACGAGCAGTAACAACTATCTCCTCTATACCCTCGGAAGTCTGAGCAAAAATGATTGAAGTGTAAAATGTAGAAACAAATACAAATATTGTAATAGCAAAAAAGTTAAAAATAGATTTCATAATTTTCTCCCCAAAGATTTATATAATAATATTTGAAAAAACATTTTTTTTCAATGAATTAACTAAAAATATGATTTTTTAAAATTTATTAATTAGAATTTAATTCTAAGTATTGTTTTTCCATGTTGTCACAAATAAGATTATAATTAAATTGAAACATAGTTACGGTTTCTTCTCTATTTTTCTCATGTGCCCTAAAATGTCCATACCAGTCTACTTCGGTGTAGTTTTGATTTGTTTTTTTAATATTTACTGTAGAAACATAATTTTCTACTGGTAGACATGATTTATCAACAACTGAGTAAGTCATAAATTTTTCTTCAATGAATCCGTCTAATCTTTCTATAACCTCACCATGATAAACTTTTTCAAGATAAACATACCTTACATCACCGGGTGAATTAGAAAAGTTTTCAGGAATTTTTACTTCTTTAATTGTTTTAGGTAAAAGTGTTTGAATTTTATCAAAAGCTATTAATCTTTTCCAAAAATATGATCTTGGCACTTTTACTGTTCTGTTAACATGGGATTGCAAATGTAACATCAACTTACCTTAAAAGAGATCTATAGCTACTACCCCAAAATACAAGCGGATAGCCATCACTAATTTTAGTGTCATATACATTAGCAGTTAAAATTGAATGATCGCCAGAATCAATAATTGTGTTTTTTGTACATGCTATCCAACCAATCGAGTCTTTTATTACTAAACCTTTGTCTGTTTGAGTAAATTGGTCTGCATTTAGGATATGATCATTTTTTTGGGCAAGAGAATTCGCTATATCTTTTTGTTCTTCGGACAAAAAATTAATTATATATTTATCCAGAATTGTTATTTCTTCATACAAATCTGAATCTTTATCTAAACACCATAAAACCATTGGTGGATCTAAGGATAATGAGGTATATGAATTTATTGTAATGCCAAGATTTAAGCCATTAGAGCTTTCAAAAGTAATAGCTGCTACACCAGTAGCGAACTTACTAAAAATATTCCTGAGGTCTTTATTTGCTTCATCAAGCATAAAATTATCTGATAATCACCGGAAGATGAGAATAACCTTTTACAAAGCTAGAACGAATTCTAGTTGGTTCGTCTAAAACTTCAATATTATCAAATCTCTTCATTATCTCTTCCCAAAGAATTTCTAATTGAAGATCTGCAAGTCTATTTCCTACACATCGATGTATTCCAAAACCATATGAAAGGTGGCTTCTTGGTCTCTCTCTATCAATAATAAATTTATTAGGGTTTTCAATTGCTTCTTCGTCTCTATTTCCTGAGACATACCACATTACAACTTTGTCACCCTTTTTTATTAATTTTCCACCCAATTCATAATCCTCAAGAGCAGTTCTTCTCATATAAGCTAATGGGGTTTGCCATCTAATAATTTCAGGAACCATTGTTTTAATTAATGAATGATCTTTTCTAAGTTTATCGTATTGTTCAGGGTTTTGATTTAAAGCTAGTATTCCTCCAGTCATAGAGTTTCTTGTCGTATCATTACCCCCAACAATTAATAGAATAAGATTACCAAGATATTCCATTGGCTCCATATCTCTTGTGCTCGGGTCATGAGCAAGCATTGAAATTAAATCGGTTTTTGGTTCAGAATTAACTCTTTCATTCCATAAACGAGTAAAATATTCTAGGCACTCAAATAACTCCTCTTTTCTTTGCTCTTCCGTTTCAACCACTCCATCTCCTGGTCTTGCAGTAGAAACATCAGACCATCTTGTTAACTTTCTTCTGTCCTCAAAGGGGAAATCAAACAAAGTTGCCAACATTCTCGTAGTTAATTCAATGGATACATCTTCTACCCAATTAAATTCTTTATTTATTGGAAGGCTGTCCAAAACTTCAGCAGTTCTTTCTCTAATTAAATCTTCCATGTTAACTAAATTACTTGGCGCAACAACCGGATTAACGGCTTTTCTTTGCACATCATGTTTAGGTGGGTCCATGGCTATAAACATAGGGGTTGTAAAATCCTCTTGAGGATCAAATAAAGTTATCGCTCCTTCTGATGAAAAAACTTTATGATTAGTATCAACACTCATGATGTCATGATATTTAGTTATGGACCAATAAGCCCCAACATCTTCAACACATGACTCAGCACAGTAATGAACTGGGTCCTCTTTTCTTAATCTTTCAAATAAAGGAAAAATGGCATCTCCATGCATAAATATATCAGANTTTGCCATATCAATNTTATCTAAAGGTATAGAATAAGGATCCATTGTTGGATCCCAGATATCAGGTCGAAGAAGTTCTTTAAGCATTATTTATAATCTCCCATACTTTTTGAGCTGTTATTGGCATATTTAATTTTTTAGTATCAAAATCACTTAACGCATTAATTATCGCATTTACATATGCTGTTGTTGAAGCAACGGTTCCTGCTTCACCACATCCTTTCGCTCCTAATAAATTTGTTGTGCACTCTGCCTCTTCATTAAAATCTATATTAAAATGAGGAAAATCATCTGCTCTAGGCATTTGATAATCCATGTAAGATCCATTCAATAATTGTCCAGTTTCCTCTTCATAGATAGCATGCTCACACATTGCCTGCCCTAAACCCTGCACAATTCCTCCATGGACTTGTCCAGCAACAAGGAGAGGGTTAATTATCTTACCAAAATCATCCGTAGCATAATAATCAACTATCTCTATATCTCCAGTATGTTTATCAACTTCTACTTCGCAAATATGGCACCCGTTAGGGTAAGTTGGGTCTTTATGCTCATAAGAACTTGCACCATCTAACATTTGAGTATTTGACTGATTTTCTGCGATTTTTGCTACAGAAAATAAATCAATATTTCTATTAGTGCCTTGAACCTGGAACAGAGGNCCTGATTCAGTTGAATATTCTATATCCTCTATNGAGGCCTCTAATTCAGCGGCAGCAATTTCAATTCCTTTTTTTAATACATCATCGGAAGCATCATTTATTGCACCAGCGGCGAAATATAATGATTTTGATCCACCAGTTCCTCCTCCACTTGGCAAATCCTCGCTATCACCAAAATGTATTGAAACATCTTCTGGATTAACACCAAGTTTCTCAACAACTATTTGTGTCCAAGCGGTTTCATGTCCTTGGCCTGTTGCCATAGTGCCTGTATAAACATTTACTTTACCATCACTTGAAACAATTATTCTNGAATCCTCAGAACCCTCTCCTTGAGTTCTCTCAACATAATAAGACACCCCAATACCGCGAAGTTTATTTTTCTCTAAAGAATTTTTCTTCCTTTTTTCAAAATCNTCAAATGAAGANTTTAATAAAGTCATATTAGTAGTTTTGTCAAAATCACAACTATCAAAGGGTATAACAGGATCTGCAGTATTGCCTATATCAGAGGGTTGAACATAATTTAGTTTTCTAATTTCTATTTGACCCATAGACATGTCTCGCGCCGCTTGATCGACTAGTCTTTCAATAACATAACTTGCTTCTGGTCTCCCTGCNCCTCTATAAGCGTCAATTGGAACAGTATTTGTGTAAACAACTTTAACATTATTCACCATTACAGGAATATTATATACTCCAACATGCATTCCGGCAGCAGCTAATGTAGGAATAAAAATCCCATATTGTGATAAGTAAGCGCCAACTGAAGCAGTTGTTTGGACTTTTACACCAAGAAATTTTCCTTCTTCATCTAATGCCAAATAAGCATCAGTAACATGATCTCTACCCTGTGCATCGCTTAAAAAAGATTCTGATCTTGTGGCAGTCCATTTAACTGGTCTTGATAAGAGTTTGCTAGCATGCATTACAGCAATGTATTCTGGAAAGCACATCATCTTTAATCCAAAACCACCACCTACATCTTTAGTTATAACCTGAATATCTTCTTCTTTAATATTTAATGTGTTTGCTAGTCTTTCTCTCATAGCATGAGGGCCTTGACTTTCAACATGCATTTTAAATTTGCCATCAGATTCATTAAAAACTGATACTGCCGATCTAGGNTCTATAGGATTAACAACAATTCTATTATTAATAAGATGAACATGAGAAACATGGTGAGCATCTGACTCAACTTTTTNCCATTCTTCATCTGAGCCAATGCCCCAATCTACAGCGCAATTGGATTCAAATTCATCAAAAAGNTTTGGNGAATCATCCTTAAGGGCTTTAGCTGTATCAGAATTACATGGTAANTCTTCATATTCCACTATTACATTATCAGCAGCATCTAAAGCTTTATTTACTGATTCAGCGATTATAAATACCACAGGATCTCCTACATGCCTTACTCTATCTGAAGCTAATATTGGCCTTTTACTTGCATTCATAGGAGAGCCATCTTTATTCTGAAGAAAATCAATGACAGACATATGCGTCACCCCAGCATTAGAAAAATGATCATTTGTAAAAATATCAATTACACCCGGCATATTTCTGGCNTTTTCGATATCAATGTTAAGAATTTTTGCGTGGGAGTAAGGTGATCTAACAAATACACCATGACACATATTNTCAAATTTTATATCATCCGTATAATTACCTTCGCCAGTAATTAAACGTGTATCTTCTATCCTTGTAACAGGTTGTCCAACAGCGAATTTCATTGTTTCTCCTACTTAATTTTTATAACTTGGGTCAATTTTGTCTAACTTTCTTAAAAGTCCAGGCCAGGCAAGTTGACCAATACCATCATCGGAAGCCATATGACCTTGTTCGGTGACTAGCTCAATAACATCATTAGGAACCTGATTAAGCTTTAGACCNCCAGCTAAAGCTTTAATTTGCATGGTGCATGCTCTTTCAAGAAAAAATAAACGAAGCCATGCGTCACCACAGGTAGCGCCCGTAGTTAAAAGACCATGATTTTTAAGAATTAAACAATGCTTCTTTCCAAGATCATCAATAAGTCTCTCTCTTTCATCCAAATTAAGAGCGATACCCTCATAATCATGATAAGCGCAATCATCTCTAATAACCATTGCATGTTGACTTATTGGCAGGAGTCCGTCTTCTTGAGCTGCTACCGCTACGCCATCATTGGAATGAGTATGAATAACAGCATGATTATTCGAACCTGAAGAATGAACTGCAGAATGAATTGTAAATCCAGCAGCATTAACATTATAATTTGTTTCAGAAACTTTATTCCCTTCAAGATCAATTTTAACTAGATCAGAAGCACAAATTTCATCAAANAACAAACCATAGGGATTAAGTAAAAAATGCTCTGGTTCTGANGGAACACGNACGGATATATGGGTAAAGACTAAATCATCCCAACCATATAAAGCAACTAATCTGTATAAGGCGGCAAGCTCAACTCGAGCATCCCACTCCTCTTCGCTCACTGACTGTTTTATTTGTTTGTTCATAATTTATTATTATTACAATCTTTATAGATATAAAACCAGCATTATTAGAATTAGTCATTGATGGTTTTATTTATTGCTATACCCCAGTTTTTGATAATTTTCGATCTTAATTGTTTTTTTATTATGGGAAGGAATTCAACATTTTCATTAGAATTAATATTGAATTCACTTAATTCATTAATTTCATTTGAACCTAAAGCAGATAATGTTGCCGCGCCAAGCGCTGTAGCTTCCTGTTCACTTGATTTTATTATCTTTGTTTCACAAATATCTGAAAGATTCTGTAAAAACCANTGATTATCTGTCATTCCACCATCAACTTTAATACCTTGAAACGATTTTTTAAATAAATCATGCGTATCTTCATGAATAGCTTTAATAAGATCATATGTTTGCAAAGATACAGACTGAATTGAAGCTACTATTATATCATTTTTATTAGCATCACGAGTTAATCCAGAAATAGATGCTCGACTATCAGGTTTCCAATGAGGTGCTCCTAAACCGGTGAAAGCTGGNACCATTACAACTTCAGGATTAATTTCAGCATTTATTAATATATCATCTAATTCACTATAATTATCAAATACTTGCAAGTTATTATTCAACCAATCTATTATAGCTCCAGCCATAAAAATAGATCCCTCCAAAGCATAAGCGGTTTCCCCCTTAACCTTATAGGCTATTGTTGATAAAAGTTTATTTTTTGAATATGCAATTTCTTTTCCAGTATTTTGTATAACAAAACAACCCGTCCCGTATGTAGATTTAATATCGCCAACATTAAAGCATTTCTGTCCAATTGCTGCTGATTGNTGATCACCTATAACACCGTGAATGGGTATTTTCTTTACAAGTGCTTCTGATTTTCCGTAAAACCCGTCAGATTCTTGAACATCTGGAAGAATTGATTTATTTACTCCAAATAGATCAAGTAAATCATCATCCCATTTTAAATCTTTAATATTAAATAAGTTTGTTCTTGCCGCATTCGTTAAATCTGTTGCAAACACTTTACCTTTTGTCAGATGCCAAATAATCCATGTATCAATAGTTCCTGCGCATACCTTATTATCATCAATACCTTCTTTGACTCCTTTTACATTATCAATAATCCAGCGTATTTTTGTTGATGAAAAATATGGGTCTAACAGTAATCCAGTTTTCTGATTTATAAATTCTTCATAACCTTTAACCTTGAGCTCATTACAATAGGTGTCAGTTCGTCTATCTTGCCATACAATCGCATTGTATAATGATTTGCCGGTTGTCTTATCCCATAAAACTACAGTTTCTCTTTGATTTGTTATTCCTATAGAACAAATATTCTGATCGGAGTTATTGTCTATAACTTCATTACAACAACTTATTACAGTCTCAATTATTTCTTCTGGATTATGTTCAACCCAGCCATTATTTGGAAAAATCTGTTTAAAAGGCTTTTGACTGGAGTCAACTTTTTTACCCTCTAGATTAAAAAGCATTACCTTTGTTGATGTTGTACCTTGGTCAATAATTAAAAACATTTTTATTTATGAGAAACAGGAAGTTTTTTTCTACCCCAAAAAAGAAAGGGACCCACTCTTTCACCATCATTAATAAGCTTTAAATTTGGAAACCTATTTTTCAGTGCATTTAGAGCAACTCTTGTTTCTAACTTAGCAAGTTCTCTACCTAAGCAAATGTGAACACCTACGCTAAAAGAAATTACCTTGCTTCCATCTCTAGACACATCGAATGAATTTGGATCATTAAAAATCATAGGATCTCTATTAGCTGCGCCGTAATGCATCATAACTTTTGAATTTTTTGGAATAATATTTCCATCAATATCAACCTCTTTAGAAGTNGTTTTAAATAAACCTAAAAGTGGAGGATCATAGCGAAGACTCTCACTTATTGCGTCATTGATATCGATGTCATTATTAACAAATTTTTCCCATAAGTTATCTATNGTCATCATCCTCCAAACTAAATTAGAAATTAGCGAAGTTGTTGTCTCATTACCTGCAACAAATATTTGTCTAGTCAAATTTACAGCCTCATCATCTGATAAATATTTTGAGTCAATTTTTGCATGTGCAATCCTTGATAACAAAGTATCATCCTCATCTTGGACTCTTTTTTTTAATATAAGATCTAATAAGTATTCACCCATTAGGTTTAACTCTTCTTCAAAAAGAAGAGGATTTTCACTGCACATTTGTTCAACAGTAGCATCTGCCCAACGTTTAAATTTATGAATATCATCGATAGGAATTCCTAGTATTTCGCAAATAATAATTACAGGTAATGGAAAAGATAAATGATCGTGAATATCCCATGTATCTTTATCCGCTACATCATCAAGAAGATCTTCAGCAATTTCTATAAGTCTTTTCTCTAATTTTGCTATTGAACCCATTAGAAAATTTGGCTGTACAATTCTTCTTATCAGCGTATGNTGTTCTCCATCAGANAGNACTCCATTAGAATTAATAAAATTAGGTCCATTTCCATGACTTTCAATAAAAATATCAGGCTCTCTTAAGGCATAACTAATATCATTATNTCTAGATAATATGTAGAATGGAGGATCATATAAATCGTATCTATGGATTCTATCTCCATTCAATAATTTTGAAGCGGAAATTGATGGATCATGCATCTCTTCTTCGCTCATTAAATTAATATTTTTATTACCTGAATTCATTAATTCACCTCAACAAACAGAANTATTGATAAAACTTTAGTAATTTAGGTATGAATTATCAAGAGGAAGTGATATTTAAAAAAAAATGTCTGATAAAAAAATACATTTTGTTTCAAGTGATAACAAAANAGCAAAAGAAGCAAAAGATAANCTTGTAAAAAGATANAATNATTATCCTGNTTCAGATGCTGATGTAATTGTTGCNCTCGGTGGTGATGGCCTTATGTTACAAACTCTNCATGATAACATTAATGAAGCTAAACCAATATTTGGAATAAANAGAGGNTCAGTAGGTTTCTTNATGANTGATTTCANCGANGAANATCTNTTGGAAAGAATTGCTTCTGCTACCTTAACAAAAGTATACCCTCTTCAAATGACGGTAAAAACTGAAAAAGATGAAATTAACGCGAAGGCAATTAACGAGGTATCTCTCCTAAGGCAAACCTATCAAGCAGCAAAAATAAAGATAAGAATAGACAATAAAATTCGATTAGAAGAGTTGATATGTGATGGCATTTTACTATCAACACCGGCGGGTAGCACAGCTTATAATCTATCTGCGCATGGACCTATATTGCCAATCACATCAAATTTATTAGCACTAACGCCAATATCAGCTTTTAGACCAAGAAGATGGAAAGGCGCTCTTTTACCGCATGACTCAACTGTAGAAATTGAAGTTTTAGAAAAAACAAAAAGACCAGTTAGTGCTGTTGCTGATAATCTTGAAATAAGGGANATTGAAAATGTAAAAATAATAGAGGATAGAGAAACCGAATTATTTATGCTGTTTGATCCCGAAACAAATCTAGAGGAAAAGATTTTAGAAGAACAATTTACCTACTCGTAATTTATTTTAAATTTTCGATTGGTTCTTTNATTAGACCATAGCCAGCATTTTCTGGAATAGTNAAAAATACTCCATCGNTNTTCTTCTCTATCTTTGGCTCAACGGTAATAATTGTTTCTTTTTTTATTTTTTCTAAAGCTTCTTTTACAGTTTTAAACCTAGATAATTTTTCNAAATTCATCCTNGTTGGAAAAATGATTGTTCTTTTNTTTGNATAACAATCATCTAATGCCTGTTTTGGAGTTATCCATATTGAATCAACAGATTCTTTTCCATCATGGCTTCCTAAATGATCTTTTGGAGCCTCGGCAATATAAAAATATGTATCGAATCTCTTAGGCATCATTTGAGGAGTTATCCAATGCGCAAAAGGAATTAAATTATCTAAATTAAATTTAATGTTTTCTTCGACCGCAAAATCATACATTGATCCTTCTTTGTTATTAAATTTTTCTCGCCATTTTATTAACTTTGCGAGACGTTCATTTGATATAATTTCACTATCATTTTCTTCATAAGCAAAAAGTACATCTGCTTCTTCATAACATTCTCTTATTCCTGCAATACGATAGCTAAGCTCTTGATCATTAATCTCATTACTAGAAATCGTATACTTTCTTAATTTTGGATTAAGATCATTTTCATCAACTTTTCCACCTGGAAAAACTAGAGCGCCTGAAGCAAAATCAATTTGGTGATGTCGTACCACCATAAAGACTTCTATATCGTCAATACCATCTCTAATGACCAATACTGTAGATGCAGGTATTAATTTATTAGAAGAATTTTCCATAATATAATGCTATAGCATAATTCAAAATATTAAATCATTTATTTTTGTGAACATGAGGAATGATAATGCTAGAAGGATTAAAAGTAATTGAAATGTCAACATATGTAGCAGCTCCTGGAGCAGGCGGTATGCTTAGAGATTGGGGTGCGGAAGTAATTAAAGTTGAACCATTAACAGGTTGCCCAATGAGATCATTTTTTGAAGGAACAAAGTCTAAATTAGAAATTATAGGAAACCCAATTTTTAGCCTAGATAACAGAGGCAAAAAAGGGATGACAATAAATACCAGTAATGAAAAAGGGGCTGATATTGTTAGAGAATTAATTAAGGAAGCAGATATTTTTCTAACAAATGTAAGGCCCACATCTCTTGAAAAATCTAAGCTTGATCACAATACACTTCTAAAAATTAATCCCAAATTAATATACTGCTCTCTATCAGGTTATGGTCTTGACGGGGATGAAAAAGATCGACCTGGTTTTGATATTGCTGCGTTTTGGTCAAGATCAGGAATGGCCCACCTAACTCAAAGAAAAGGGGAAGAGCCTCTTCCTATTAGAGTTGCTGTAGGTGATCACATAACATCGATTTCAACAGTTAGCGGAATATTAGCTGCGGTTTATGAGAGAGAAAAAACAGGTAAAGGTAAAGTAGTTGAAAGTTCCTTATTAAGGACTGGTATTTATTCCATAGGATCAGATATGGCGCTTCAATTAAGATTCGGGAGAGTTCCTTCAACAAAAAAAAGAGATGAACAAATAAACCCAATAGCTAATTTTTTTAAAACAAAGGATGATAGATGGATTTGTCTAAGCCCTAGGGCTGGAGGAGATTGGGATCTTCCCCAAGTTGCAAGAGCTATTGGTAGGGAGGAATGGCTTGAGGATGAAAGATTTAATAATCATCATGGCAGAAGATCTAACTCTACAGAATTCGTAAAAGCAATGGATGAAGCGTTTAGTCAGCTAACACTCGATGAATGGGGTGAAAGATTAGATAAAGAGGATTTAATTTGGGCTCCAGTGCAAAATCTCAGTGAAGTTGCAAAAGATGAACAAGCTATTGCAGCAGGTTCATTTGTAGAAATTGAAGACCCTGAATGCGAAGAAAAATATCTTTCTTTAGCCTCGCCAGTTAAATTTCATGACAGCGATGTAGGTCCAAAGGGTCCTGCACCTTTACTCGGAGAACATAATAAAGAGATTTTAAGTAAGATGGGTTATACGGAAGAAGAAATAAACAAACTTGAAGATAATGGNATTATTGGTAAAAGTTAATTATCAATATCAGGAGCGGAAGTATCTTTTAAGATCATANTTATACTATCTTCAATACTAANTATTTCCTGCTTATTTGAACCAAGCTTCCTAATAGCAACAGTTCCGTNTTCCATTTCATTAACCCCAACAACAAAGATATATGGTATTTTATTTACTGAATGCTCTCTAACTTTNTAATTTATTTTCTCATTTCGTGAGTCTAATATGACCCGTATTCNTTTTTCTATAAATTTTTCTTCTATNTCTTTAGCGTATTGATCGGCTTTAGAAGTTATAGTNGCAACTACCAATTGAATTGGAGCCAACCATAAAGGGAATTTGCCCTCATANTGCTCAATTAAAATACCAGTAAATCTCTCTAAACTTCCTAAAATAGCTCGATGAAGCATTACCGGTGTGTGCTTTTCATTATCTTCACCAACATAACTTGCCCCTAACCTTCCAGGCATATTAAAATCAACCTGTAATGTCCCGCATTGCCATTTTCTACCGATAGCGTCATGTAAATAAAAGTCTAACTTTGGTCCATAAAAAGCTCCATCNCCNCTATTTTTATCAAAAGGAATTCCTGTAGCTTTAGAGGCATTCAAAAGNGCATTCTCAGCTTTATCCCAAATCTCNTCCGAACCTACCCTCTGCTCAGGCCTATCAGCATACATTATTGAAACTTCATTAAAGCCTAATTCGCTATATACTTCTTGAAGTAATTTACAAAAATTGACTGTTTCACTTTCTATTTGGTCCTCAGTACAAAAAATATGCGCATCATCCTGAACAAAATTTCTTACCCGCATTAGACCATGAAGNGCTCCAGATGGTTCATTACGATGACACGAACCAAATTCNGCCATTCGAAGAGGTAAATCTTTATAGCTTTTTATTCCTTGATTATATATTTGAACATGTCCTGGACAATTCATTGGTTTGATCATGAGCTCTCTATCATCGATAATAGTTCTATACATATTATCTTTGTATTTGTCCCAATGACCCGACTCAACCCACAAATCCTTATCTAGGATTTGAGGAGTTTTTATTTCTTTATAGCCTTCTTTAGAAATTTTCCTTCGAATATAATCTTCTAACTCTTTATAAATTGACCAACCATTTGCATGCCAAAAAACCATGCCAGGCGCAATGTCTTGAAAATGAAAAAGATCTAATTCTTTTCCAAGTTTTCTGTGATCTCTTTTCTCTGCTTCCTCAAGAAGAATTAGATGTTTATTTAATTCTTTTTCTGATGCCCATGCAGTACCATAAACTCTTTGAAGCATTTTATTATCAGAACTACCCCTCCAATATGCTCCAGCAATTTTTGTTAACTTAAATGCTTTTAAATGTCTTACTGATGTTACATGAGGCCCTCTACACATATCTATATATTCATTATGATGATATAGGGCTATGATTTCATCGTCAGGTATTTCATTAATAATTTCAATTTTATATGGTTCATTTCTATCTTTAAATGTATCAAGAGCTTTTTTTCTAGTTACAACCTCTCTAACAACATTATATTTGGTTTGCGCCAATTCTTTCATTCTTAATTCGATTTTCTCAAGATCGTTTTCGCTTAATGACTCTTCAAGATCGATATCATAATAAAATCCATTTTCTATTGTTGGGCCTATAGCCATTTTTGCTTCAGGATATAATTGTTTTAAAGCATGACCAAATAAATGAGCGCATGAATGCCTGATTATTTCTATGCCATCATCATCACTATTAGTTACTAATACTGCATCAGAATCTGTTTCAATAAGTTCTGAAGCATCTACAAGTTTACCATTAAGTAAACCAGCAACGGTAGCTTTAGCTAGACCAGACCCTATTGAAGATGCAAGTTCATCAAAATTAATTGGTTTATCGAATTCTTTTTCTGATCCATCTGGTAATTTTATTTTTGGCATATCTAGTTATTTATTTTCTTTTTAATAGGAACTGGATCATATCCATAACCGCCCCAAGGATTACATTTTATTATACGAAAGAAAGATAATTTAAAGCCGTGAAAAAACCCATATTTCGAAAATGCCTCTAATGCATAAGTAGAACAAGAAGGCTCAAACCTACATGATTTGCCCAGAAAGGGAGAAATCATATATTTGTATCCCTTAATTAACATAATTGATATTTTACTTGCTGTTCCCATAACTAAAAATTTAATAATAATTTATATGCTATAAATTAATTCGTCTAATTATCCACAGAAAAATATAGTTATCCACAAAAAAATAATGAAGCTGAATTGACCATCCAATATTTATATGCGTAAATGATCTTGACGGTCGTAATGACCAATGGCCGTTGGGCGGGTGACATACCGCTGTGAGGGTCGGATGGTCTCCGGTCCATGGTGAAAGTAGAGGTAGCAATATTTCGAGGATAGCCAGCCAGAAGCCAGAAAGCTGGTCTGTTAAAGGAAAGAGCGCTGGATTAGGGTAGCGGAATGTCAGTCTTAATCGGGGGCGATTAAGTCACACTAAAAGGGAGCTCGATGTGGGTTCCCTTTTTTTATTTTAATTCATTTATACAATTCTCCACAGCATCAAAAACCAACAAGACAGAAGCATGTCTTCCCTTAAAGTCCTTGACGGGCTCAAAATACTTCAAATCATCCCACTTACCAGATGGAGCATCACCATCTTCTTTAAGCATGCTATACATTGTTTTTTTTATTTCTAAGAGCTCTTTTGAATCTGATCCAATTATATTCCTTGCCATTACTGAAGAAGCTGCTTTACCAAGAGAACAAGCTTTAATTTCATGAGTAAAATCACTTACAACATCATTATCCATATTTAAATAAACTGTAATTTTAGAACCGCATAGTTTACTAACTACAGTAGATGATGAGTCTGGATGATCCAATTTACCAAGCCTTGGAATGTCTGATGATAATTTTAAAATATTTGTATTATATAAATCTTTAATCATCTTTTCTTCCAAGTAGTTATATCGTTTTTGTCTTCAAGCACAATACCCAAAGTCAAAAGCTTATCCCTTATATCATCTGCTAATGAAAAATCCTTAGATATCCTAGCTTGATTTCTTTTCTCAATGAGATCATCTATCATTTTTGTATCAAGATTATTGTCTTCATTTAAAAACCAATTACTTGGTTTAGTAATCAAGAGACCCATTAAATTAGCAGATTTCAAAAATGAACTTCTCAACTCAATATTATCAGGATTTTTTTTCAAATTTTTAAACATTGAATGAAGAATTGATATTGCCTTAGGAGTATTTAGATCATCAGATAAAGCATTAAGAATATCTTCATTAACAAATGAATCAATATTTTCAATATCTTCATAATCTTTTAGATACGAATAAAAATTATTTAATGTTTTTTTTGATTGACTAACTAATTCATCTGACCACTTTAATGGCTGTCTATAATGCGAACTCATTAAAGACAGTCTTATTACTTCACCGGGGGTATCGGAAATTAAATCTTTTATCAAAAGAATATTGCCAAGAGATTTTGACATCTTAGAGTCAGCCATTTGAACCATTCCATTATGTAACCAAAAATTTGCAATATCTTTTCCGTTGTTTTTACAAAACGATTGAGCGCATTCATTTTCGTGGTGAGGAAATCGTAAATCTTCTCCACCTCCATGAATATCGATAGTTTCACCAAATATTTCTAAAATCATTGTAGAACACTCTAAATGCCAACCCGGTCGACCTCTTCCCCATGGGCTTTCCCATCCAATTTCATTTTCACTAGAAGGCTTCCAAAGAACAAAGTCTAATGGATTTTTTTTGTAATCTTGAATTTCAACCCTTGCACCCGCAATTAAATCTTTCGGATCTCTACCTGATAATTTTCCATAATCATCATAAGAATTTATATCAAATAACACATGATCCTGAGAAATATATGCATTATCTTTTTTTATTAAATCTTTAATAAATAAAATCATTTCAGAAATGAATTGAGTTGCATAGGGCTCCTCATCAGGTTCATCTACATTTAGAATTTTCATATCTGAATGATACTGATTAGTAGATTTTTTGGTTATTTCTGATATTTCCACATTTTCTTCAAAAGCGGCATTAATTATTTTATCATCTACATCAGTAATATTTCTTGCGTATGTTACTTTTTTATATTTATTCCTTAATAATTTAACTAATATATCAAAAACTACAGCCGGCCTAGCATTCCCTATATGATGTGCTCCATAAACCGTTGGGCCACATACATATATTGTTACATTTTCATCATTAATAGGACGAAATATCTCTTTTTTCTTATTTTTTGAATTATATAATCGAATTTCCATAGCAAAAATCTATAAAATACTTGTATTTTCTTATATTATTATCATATACATTGCTATATTAGAAAATTAATCAATGTAAAAGTCACATTTTTTGTCTTTTATGTCAGGAGTCTATAATGGATATGAAGGTTAAAAAAGATCAAGTTAATATAGATCAGAATAAACCAACACGTGAAGAAGCTATGGAAGCNGTTAAAACTCTTATTTCATGGGCAGGCGATGATCCATATAGNGAAGGTTTAATTGANACTCCAAAAAGAGTTGTTAAAGCTTATGAGGAGTTCTTCGCTGGATATAATAAAGATCCGATANCAAGTTTAAGTAAAACATTTGAGGAAGTTCAGGGATATGATGACATAGTATTTCTAAGAGATATAAATATAGAAACACATTGTGANCATCATATGGTTCCTATTTTAGGCGTTGCTCATGTAGCCTATTTACCTAAAAATAAAGTTGTTGGTATTTCAAAGCTGGCTAGNGTAATTGATATTTTTGCAAAAAGATTACAAACTCAAGAAACAATGACTATGCAAATCATTGAGACTATAGACGAAGCACTTGACCCTCTTGGANCCGCAATAATGATAGACGCGAAACATCAATGCATGACCACTAGAGGNATCAGCAAGCCTAATGTCTCAACAGTTACTACAAAATTCTCAGGATTATTTGCCGAAGACTCTGAGCTAAGGGAAAGATTTATTCGCCTAACTCAGGCAAAAGGTTAAATTTGTCANAAAATTACGAAAATAATTTTAAAAAAAGAATATCAGTTGAAGANGTTGAAGAAGGTCTTTCTTTAACGCCAAAATTTGATGAAGATGGTCTGATACCATGTATAACAACCGATAATAATACCGGGGAAGTATTGATGGTTGGTTATATGAATGCTGAATCATTAACAAAAACAATTGAAAATGGAGAAGCATACTATTTTAGCCGATCACAGCAAAAAATATGGCACAAAGGATCTGTTTCGGGNTTAACACAAAAAATTGTTGAAATGAAAATTGANGATGATCAAGATTCGATTTGGATATCAGTTGATGTTTCTGGATCAGGAGCAAGTTGTCATGTTGGATATAAATCATGTTTTTATAGATCAATACCAATAAAATCTAAAGTTGATNACAATATNGAGNTGATTATGGATGATNAAGAGAAACTTTTTGATCCTGAAGAAGTTTATAAGGGACTTCCTAACCCTACAAAATTATANTTAGTCNGGNAATTTATCAAAAGGGAATGGTTTTTGNTCATTATTTCCAGTTGAAAACAATAAACACTCTTTCAAATATAATGATAATCTTCTAGAAAATTCATTCAATTCAGAAAGTTGACCAGAGTCAACAACCCTTACAATAAAAGATAAAACAGATAAAACAACAACTACCCAAAAAGACATCCAAGCCAAAACAAGAAAAGCAACACAAAATATAAACTCTTTAAAATATTTAAAAACTTTTAAAGCGATTTGATCATCTTTTGATTTTGCTTCTGAAGGCTGACTAACAATNTCCTCATCAGATTGATTATTCAATGAGCTATCTGCACGCTCAAACTCTTCATTTATATCTTTGTTATCTTCATTCATGAATACATATCTTTCATAATATATTTTCTATATCAACAAAAAAATTAAGAATTCTTTTTTAATTTACTTAACNTATAGTCAACAAGCTCAATCCTATCATTTCCAAAATACATATCAGTATCATTGATAAAGATAGTAGGAGAACCGAAACCCCCTCTCTCAATAAGGTTCTCAGTATTTTTTCTTAATTTATTTTTAATTTTATCACTTTCTATTAATTCAAAAATTTTTGATGGATCCATATCGCAATCAATTAATATTTTTTCTAAAATACCTTCATCACCAACATTAAGATCATCTTCCCAATAAGATTTAAAACAGAAATTTGCAAATTCTATTAATTTATTTTCTTCTTCTGCAACAATAGCAATTCGCATCATTTTTACAGCATTTACAGGAAATATTGATGGCCACATTATCTTTATATTNGCTAATTCAGCCCAATCTTGCATATCTTTTCTTGAATACTTAAACTTTCTAGGATTTGGGTTCTCTCTCTGAGCATATATATCTTTATTGACCTCATTAAAAACTCCTCCAACCAATATTGGTTTCCAAATGGGTTCGATATTATATTTTTCTATAACTGAATGAATTCTTGAAAAAGCTAAATATGTCCATGGAGACGAACAATCAAAAAAGAATTCAAATTTTATCATTCAAATTATTTTCCTTTCCAATCAGGTTTCCGCTTTTGAGNAAAAGCAAGTGGGCCCTCGATAAAATCTTCGCTGTTAAACAATGTTTTAACTGACTCATATTTTTCATTCATCGCTTCTTCAATAGACGAATAGTTTAAGCCATTTTGAGCAACATTTTTAGTTGTTCTAATTGATACTGGAGAACATTCCATAATCATATTTGCCCACTCCTCAGCTCTATTTAATAACTCATTTTGAGATACAACCTCATTAACAAAACCGAGATCTTTACCTTCTTCAGCCTTAACCGTTCTACCTGTTAACATCATTCCCATTGCTCTTTTCATTCCTATTTGTCTTGGTAGGCGATGCATACCTCCTGCAAGAGCGGCTAGACCAACTTTAGGTTCAGGAAGTGCAAATGTAGCATTATCAGAGGCAATAATTAGATCACATGCTAATGCAATTTCAAATCCACCACCCATAGCAACTCCATTAACAGCAGCAATTATTGGTTTGTTAAGATCATATCGTGATGTNAGACCTGCGAATCCAGAGGATACGCTTTCCATTTTTCCTCCTTCAGCTTGATATTTTAAATCATTTCCTGCTGAAAAAGCTCTTTCACCTGAACCAGTGATAATTGCAACCCAAGCATCACTATCCTCTTGAAATTCATTAAAAATTTTATCTAACTCTTTATGCGCTGGNGAATGTAAGGCATTCATTCTTTCTGGTCTATTAAGGGTTATTATCCATAAATGTTCTTTTTTTTCTATTAAAGCAAATTCGTAAGTCATTATTTCTCCTGTCACAACAATTTTAGATTATCTTTATAATTTTTCCAATTTTCGCAATAATGGTCTGCAGACGCTATCAAAAAATCCTCCATATCTTTGTCAATAGTCTTAATGACTTTACCAGGAACACCTACAACCATTGAATTATCNGGAATTTCTCTCTTTTCAGGAATTAAAGTTTTAGAGCCAATTAGACAATTTTTACCAATTTTTGCTCCGTTTAAAATCACTGTTCCTATTCCAATTAATGAATTATCACCAATACTACAGCCATGAAGCATAACTTGATGACCAATTGTAACATTTNTACCTATTATAAGAGGAAAGCCNAAATCCGTATGTAGAACACTTCCATCTTGAACATTACTGTTTTCACCAACAAGAATCTGCTCACAGTCNCCTCTCAAAGTAGCAGAAAACCATACACTCGAATTCATCTCCATCTTAACATCACCAATAATATTAGCATCAGGAGCAATCCAATAACTCTCATCATTTGGTAATGAGGGCTCTTTATCATTAAGTTTATAGATGGGCATATGGGTATTATAGATCAAAATCTAAAATTGACACAGAAAATGTGCAAGAAGCATCATTATCCCTAAAAATAACACCCAAAAACTCTTCTTCATTTTGCGAATTTAATATTGAAACTTCCTTAGAGTCNTCAATAGACCCTCTATCAGATATAATAATCTTCTTCTTTTTTGATATCGACTGAATATTAGATTCCAGACCTTGTGAATCTGAAATTGGAATATCAATAGGTATAGTTAAAGAATATGAAATATCCTCTTCGTCAGGATCATCGTCTTTTTGTATACTTCCAATTGACTCTGAAAAAACATAGAGAGACGCAGATGGAGGTATGTCCTGTTCTTTTCTAATTGATANATCTTCATTATCAAATAAATCTCTTAAATAGTTTTGNATTAAAAGAATTTCATCATTATTCATAATTTGACCTTTAATTATTTATTATTTTTGCTGGAACTCCTACAGCAGTAGAGTTTTCCGGAATATCATTTAGTACTACTGATCCTGCTCCTATTTTAACATTATCACCTATTTTTATATTTCCAACTATAGTTGAATTGGCAGAGAGCATTACATTTTTACCTANCTGTGGATGTCGTTGACCTTTTTCCGATCCTACACCACCTAATGTTACGCCATGAAATAAGGAAGAATAATCTCCTATTTTGGCTGTTTCTCCTATAACAACACCTGAAGCATGATCTNCCATAATACCCTTACCAATTTTTGCATTAGGATGNATATCTACATTAAATTTTTCTGAAACTATTGATTGGATANACATTGAAAAACTTGGTTTTTCATTTAGCCAATAATTCGCAACTCTATAGGCTGTTATGGAATGAAAACCTTTGTAGAATAATAATGGTTGGAACAAATAATTACACGCAGGATCTTTTTTAAACACTTCATTAATATCCTCTTCTATAGCAATAAGAATACCATCATCTAGAAAAGCTTCCCTAATATTATCAATAATATTACTTTCAGACATATCATCGTTGATTAATTTATTGCTAATTATATAAGTTATAGAGTCAGTTAAATTATCAAAATCTAAAACATTTTTTTTAAAAAATCCCTTCATTGACTCATCATTTTTAAGAGAGTTNATTTCTTCATGAATTTTATTCCAAAGGTTTTCTTTATAAAGTTCTTTCATAATATTCCTCTAAAAATAACTTTATTAACTTTATTTATAACTTATAACTACATTGCTATAATAAATGAAAGAGTAAAATTATGTCGGAAGATAGAAAAGTAGCAATAATTACTGGTTCATCTCAAGGATTAGGTGCTGCAATAGCAAAAAAGTTATCTGAAAGAAATGTAAATACTGTAATTAATTATTCTAGCAATGAAGATCTAGCAAATCATACTATGGAAGAATGTATTAAAAATGGTGTTAACGCAATCACAGTTAAAGCCAATGTTTCAAATGATGATGATTGCATAAAACTTGTCAAAGAAACAATAAATGCTTTTGGTAAAGTCGATATTTTAGTAAACAATGCTGGTACAACAAAATTTGCTGATCANACAAAGCTTGAAAAGCTAAGTGATGAAGATTTTATTAATATATACAAGGTAAATGTCATTGGCCCATATCAAATGATCAGAGCCGTTGAGCCATTTATGAAAAAAAATGGATTTGGTTCAGTAGTAAATATTTCATCCATAGCAGGAAAAACAGGTATAGGGTCATCAATTGCATATGCTGCATCTAAAGGAGCTTTAAATACTATGACATTATCATTAGCAAAAGCTCTTGGGCCAGAAATAAGAGTTAATACTGTATGCCCAGGCTTTATTGGAACAGGTTGGTTCGAAAATAGATTCGGCAAAGAAACATATGAACGTATAAAGAAAGATCAAGAAAATATTACTCCTTTAAATAAAGCTGGGACACCAAATGATATAGCTGATAGCGCAGTATTTTTTTGTCTCGAAGGATCTGAACATATAACTGGTGAAACCCTAATATCTGATGCAGGTATGCATTTAAATCTTCCAAAAGGATAATAAAGATGAAAGACTTACCTAAAATTGCTAATGATGATGGAAAAAAAGAAATAGAAATTACATTTACTAGGTTCATATGTATTGGAGCATCACAACCCCATGATCATCCTCATGTTGCTCTTGAAATAGGAAAAAACAAACAAATATCTTGTCCTTATTGCGGTACCCTTTTTAAATTAGTAGACCCCGTAGACTATTTAGATAATTTGAGAGAATAGTTTTTGATGGTGCGGACACCCGGACTCGAACCGGGACGGAGATAATCTCCTTCAGATTTTAAGTCTGATGTGTCTACCAATTCCACCATGTCCGCATTTACTTCTCCAAAACTCTTTTATAAATTTTATCAATGTTCTTAGTGTGATATTTTAAATCAAAAATATCTTCTATCTCTTTCTTAGATAAAGTGGAAGTAATGAATTCATCTTTTTTAATTAAGTCCTCAAAAACAAGCGGATTTTCACTTCCATAACTTTCCCATGCAAGCATTGCATTTTTTTGAACAACCTTATATGACTCCTCTCTACTCACCTCTTTTTGAGTTAGCACCAATAATAAACGCTGTGAAAAAACTAACCCACCAAATTGATTAAGATTTCTTAACATTTGATCGGGGTAAACAACAAGTTCATCAATAACATTAATTAATCTATCAATCGCAAAATCTAAAGTTACTGTAGCATCTGGAGCAATCATTCTTTCTACACTTGAATGTGATATATCTCGTTCATGCCATAAAGAAATATTTTCTAAAGCCGGAACTATCGAGCTCCTAACTATCCTTGCTAAACCTGTTAAATTTTCTGTTAATATAGGATTTCTTTTATGGGGCATTGATGAAGATCCTTTTTGATTTTTTGAAAAATATTCAGCAACTTCCATTACTTCTGAGCGCTGCAAATGTCTTATTTCAGTAGATANTCTTTCTATTGAACTAGCAATGATNGCTAAAACTGAAAAGAAAGAAGCATGTCGATCTCTAGGTATAANTTGAGTCGATATTGGTTCAATATTNAGATCTAATTTCTTAGCAACATATTCTTCAACATAAGGATCAATATTAGCAAATGTACCAACGGAACCTGAGATAGCNCATGTNCTAATCTCTTCTATTGCGTTTTGAAGTCTATTCCTATTTCGATAAAACTCNTCATAAGCTTGAAGCATTTTTAAACCAAAAGTTGTTGGTTCAGCATGAATGCCATGACTTCTTCCCATNCAAATTGTATTTTTATGTTCGACTGCTTTTTTCTCTAATGNATTAATTAATCTATCCAGANCNGATAGAAGAATGTTTCCNGCTTGTTTTAATTGAATATTTAAGCATGTATCTATTACATCCGAAGAAGTCATTCCTTGATGAATAAATCGAGATTCTGGTCCAACATTTTCTGATAAATTAGTTAAAAATGCGAGAACATCATGTTTTATTTCTTTTTCAATTNCATTAATTCTATCAATATCAAAACTTGCTTTTTTTTCTACCTTAGAAGCAGTGCCTTCAGGGATAATATTTATCTTTTCCATTGCTTCCAATGCTGCAATCTCTATCTTGACCCATATTTCAAATCTATTTTGCTCTTCCCATATATCAGTCATTTGTTTTCGAGAATATCTAGGTATCATTTTTTTACTTTCTACTTAGTTNCATAANGCTATTGGATTACCTGTATTATTATGAGATTTTGTAAAAATCTCAACTCCATCTGCAGTAACTCCAATAGAATGCTCAAATTGTGCTGATAAAGATCTATCTCTTGTAACAGCAGTCCATCCGTCAGGTAACATTTTTGTTCCTGGTTTACCTGCATTAACCATGGGCTCAACAGTAAAAAACATGCCTTCTCTTATTTCAATACCTGAGCCTTCAACTCCATAATGAAGAATATTGGGTTCATCATGAAAAACCCTGCCAATTCCGTGTCCACAAAATTCTCTCACAACAGAAAAATTTCGATCCTCCGCGTAATTTTGTATAAAACTACCAAGATCACCAAGGAGTACCCCTGGCTTTATCATATCAAGCGACAACATTAAACTTTCATAAGTAGTGTTGATTAAATTTTTAGATTTTATTGAGGGCTCTCCGGCACTATACATTCTTGATGTATCACCATGCCATCCATCAAGGATTAATGTAACATCAATATTTACAACATCACCATCATTAAGAACTTTTTCACCCGGTATCCCATGACAAACAACATGATTAACGGATGTGCAGATTGACTTCTTGAAGCCCCTGTAATTCAAAGGAGCGGGTGTAGCCTTATTATCAAGAATAAATTCTAAAGCAAATTTATCTAAACTCTCAGTTGTTACACCAGGCTCTACCTTAGTGACAAATAAATCTAACAATTCTGCAGCAAGTTTACCGACTTTTCTCATGCCATCAAAATCTTCTTTTTGATGAATTTTTATTTGTCCTGTTATTCTACCGGAAGCATATTTTTCTTCGATATAATCCATACGAGAGTTATATATGAAAAATCTATATACATCTAGTATCTGTGTGTTGTACGCATTGAATGAAACTGTTAAAAGATATTATGAAAAATCAATTATCTGAAAATGCATCTGTTTTAATTATAGGGAACGAAATACTCTCAGGCAGAACGATCGATAAGAACTTTAATTTTATTGCATCAAAATTAAATGAACATGGAATATCAATATCTGAAAGTAGAACTGTATCAGATAATGAGCAAGAAATAATAAATGCAATAAATGAACTTAGAAAAAAATATAATTATGTTTTTACCACTGGAGGAATTGGACCAACACATGACGATGTAACAGCTGAAAGCATTTCAAAAGCCTTTAATGTAGAACTAGAAATCAATGAAGAGGCTTATAAAATATTGGAAGACTATTACAAAGAATTAGGGTCTGAATTTAATGATGTGCGCCAAAGAATGGCAAGAATTCCAAAAGGAGCAAGTTTAATAAAAAATGATATTTCTGCTGCTCCAGGTTTTAATATTGAAAATGTATATGTATTTGCCGGTATACCGAAAGTTATGAGATTCATGCTTCATGAAGCCTTAAAGACAATTGATAAAAAAGATAAAGTTATTAACTCTACAATACAAGTTTCTGCCCCAGAGGGTGAAATTGCAAAAATTTTAGAAAAAACAGTCAAAGAAAATACTGATGTAAATATTGGAAGTTATCCTTTTTTTAATACTGAAAATGATTATGGAGTAAAAATAGAAATTTCATCTTTAAACAAAGACTCTTTAAATAAGGCCATAAATGATTTGAAGGTATATTTATCTAAAGAATCTATTAATTATAGTTAAGAAAAATACAATATCATGACGAAAAAAGAACAAATTTATGAAGGCAAGGCTAAAACATTGTTCTCATATGATGATGATAAAATAATCCAATATTTCAAGGATGATGCTACGGCCTTCAACAAGAAAAAACATGAAATAATTGATAAAAAAGGAATTCTAAATAACTTTATTAGTGAATTCATATTCAAATATTTAAGCGATAATGGAGTTGAAAATCACTTTATAGAAAGATTAGATGATAGAGAGCAATTAGTAAGAAAAGTAGAAATAATTCCTGTTGAAGTAATAATAAGAAATATTGCAACAGGAACATTAACTAAAAGACTTGGTGTAGAAGAAGGTTTGAAGCTAAAAAAACCATTGATAGAATTCACTCTGAAAAGTGATGAACTTGATGACCCTATTTTATCTGAGGAACATATTGAGGTTCTCGAATACGCAAAAAAGGATGAAATGAAAAGCATTAAAGAACAAGCCCTTATAATTAATAGGCTTCTTTTAGATCTATTTTCTTCCATAAACATACTATTAGTTGATTTTAAAATTGAATTTGGTCGTTATGGTTCAGATAATAAGGTAATCCTTGCAGATGAAATCAGTCCTGACTCCTGTAGGCTATGGGATAAATTATCATCTGAAAAGTTGGATAAGGACAGATTTAGAAAAAATCTTGGTGGGTTAATTGATGCTTACAAAGAAGTAGCGACTCGGTTAGGAATAAAAATTCAATAATAAATTAATATAATGAAATTAAATGTAAAAATAATGCCTAAAAATGGAGTACTTGATCCTCAGGGCAAGGCCATTGAAAATTCCTTAAATCAACTTGGATTCAATAATTTCTCTGAAATTCGTCAAGGAAAAATTATTGAAATTGATATAGATGAGGAAGAAGAAAAAGCAATAAGCATTGCTGAAGAAATGTGTAAAAAATTATTGGTTAATCTTATTATTGAGGATTACGAAATTATTTTTGATAGAGAAAAATAAATGAAGGCATCAATAATTGTCTTTCCTGGATCAAACTGTGATAGAGATATTGCTGTATCCATAAAAAAAATAACAAATCTAGAACCTGTAATGGTATGGCACAAAGAAACCTCAATACCCGAATCTGATTTAATAGTTATTCCTGGTGGATTTACATTTGGTGATTATTTGAGATGTGGTTCGATTGCAGCAAATAGCCCAATAATGAATGACATTATAAAGAAAGCTTCAGACGGATTACCAACTCTAGGAATATGTAATGGTTTTCAAATCCTTACAGAATCAGGTTTGTTGCCAGGAACTCTTATAAGAAATGACTGCCTTTCTTTCTTATGTAAGACAGTTTCAATAAGAGTTGAAAACAATGAAACAAAATTTTCTAACAAATATAAACAAAAAGAAATAATAAATATTCCAATAGCCCATAATGAAGGGAATTTTTTTGCTAATGAAGATACTTTAAAAAAAATAAAAGACTCTAATCAAATCATTTTTAAATATTGTGACCAAAATGGCGAAGTTAATGAAAAATCGAACCCAAATGGTTCAATTGAAAATATTGCAGGCATAACAAATGAAAAAGGTAATGTCTTAGGGATGATGCCTCACCCAGAAAGAGCAACATGTAAAATTACAAAACTAACAGATGGTGAAAACTTGTTTAAATCAATATATGAGTTTTTATCATGAATAAAATTACAGAAAAAATGGTTGAAGAACACGGAATCAGTTCTGAAGAGTATGATTTTATTCTCGAGTCATTAAACCGAGACCCTACTATCACAGAATTAGGTATCTTTTCTGCTATGTGGTCAGAACATTGCTCTTATAAATCTTCAAAATATTGGTTAAGTCAATTACCTACAAAAAATGATTTTGTAATTCAGGGNCCAGGTGAAAACGCCGGTGTTATNGATATTGGNGATGGGTATGCTGCTGTTTTCAAAATGGAAAGTCATAACCACCCATCTTTTATAGAGCCNTATCAAGGNGCAGCNACAGGCGTNGGTGGTATACTTAGAGATGTATTCACTATGGGGGCAAGGCCTGTTGCACTTCTTAACTCAATTAGGTTTGGCGAAACTTCACATGAAAAAACTAAACATCTACTGACAGGAGTAGTTTCCGGTATTGGAGGTTATGGAAATTGCATGGGAATTCCAACAGTAGGTGGTGAAGTTGAATTTAATTCATCATATAATGATAATATTCTTGTGAATGCTATGTGTGTTGGAATAGCAAAAAAAGATAAAATATTTTATTCAAAAGCATCGGGGGTAGGTAATTCTGTCGTTTATGTTGGATCAAAAACCGGAAGAGACGGAATTCATGGCGCAACAATGGCTTCTGCAGAGTTTGATGATAACTCTGAAGAAAAAAGACCTACAGTTCAAGTTGGTGATCCCTTTTCCGAAAAGCTGCTTCTAGAGGCATGTATGGAACTTATGAAAATGGATGTAATAGTTGCTATTCAGGATATGGGTGCAGCTGGACTTACATCATCGGCTGTTGAAATGGCGGGTAAGGGAAATTTAGGTATTGAACTTGATTTGGATAAGGTTCCTTGTAGAGAAGAAAGAATGTCAGCTTATGAAATAATGCTCTCAGAAAGTCAGGAAAGAATGCTTATGATTTTAGAGCCAGATAAAGAAGATATTGCAAAGAAAATTTTTGAAAAGTGGGAGCTAGATTTCTCTGTAATTGGAAAGTTGACAGATACAAAGAGGCTAGTCATCAACCATGAAAAAGAAAAAAAAGCAGATATCACTTTAGATATTTTAGAGAAAGGTGCGCCATCATATAAACGACCGTATGAAATAAATATTTTTGATAATGAGTCCATACAAGAAGATAAATATAAAAATGAAAGCCCTATATCAATTTTAAAAAAAATGATTGAATCTCCAAATTTATGTAGCCGAAGGTGGGTGTGGGAACAATATGATCATATGGTCATGACAGATACTGTTCTTCTTCCAGGTGGTGACTCAGCTATTATTAGAGTTCACGGTACTAATAAAGGCCTATCTGTAACATCAGACTCAACTCCACGATATTGTGCATCCGATCCTTTTGAAGGGGGTAAGCAAGCGGTAGCTGAGGCCTGGAGAAACCTGATTTCTGTTGGATCAACTCCTATCGCAATAACTGATTGTATGAATTTTGGAAATCCTGAAAAGAAAGAAATTATGGGACAATTTGCAGGCGTAATCAAGGGGATGATTGAAGCATGTAATACCTTGGATTTTCCTGTAGTTTCTGGAAATGTATCTCTTTATAACGAAACAAACGGTAAAGGGATTAATCCTACACCTGTAATCGGTGGTGTAGGAGTGGTAAATAATTTAGATATTTTCTCTGATCAAAATTTTAAAAGGATTAATGACTTAATCATAGTAATTGGTAAAACTAATGGGCACTTAACTCAATCGATATATGCAAATGAGCTGCTAAATTACAAAAAAGGGCTACCACCAAAGGTTGATCTTGAAGAAGAATTAAAAAACGGTTTAGCGCTAAAGGAATTAATTACTAAAAGGCTTATTGATACTTCACATGATATTTCTGATGGCGGATTATTAGTTGCATTAACAGAGATGAGTATGAAAAATAATATTGGTTATAAAGTAAATATAGCGAAAGAGAATCTTAATTCATATTTGTTTGGCGAAGATCAAGCAAGATATGCTGTGGCTATAGAAAAAAGTAAAATTGAAGAAGTTAGATCATTTTTAATTGATAAAAATATTTTCTTTGAAGAAATTGGACAAACAAATAAAGATAATATTATCTTTAATGATGAGAAAATTAGTGTTGCTGAACTTAGGGATTTATATGANAATTGGTTTAATNATTACTTATCGGAAGCATCATAATGGCCATAAAAAAAGAAAAGCTTGAAGAAATTATAAAANGTTCTTTTCCTGAGGCAATAATTAATATTATTGATTTAGCAGGAGATGATGATCATTTTTCACTTGAGATTAAATCAAGTAAATTTAACGGATTATCTAGGATTAAACAGCATAAAATGGTATATGATGCATTAGATGGAAAAATGGGNGGTGAACTGCATGCTCTCTCTATCAAAACAATAAGCGAAGAATGAATATGGATAATGAAATTAAAGAAATAATAGAAGGTAAAATTAAAAATGATGACCTTCATTTATTCATGAAAGGTACCCCTCTTTTTCCTCAATGTGGGTTTTCAAGTACTGTGGTTCAAATATTGACATACCTTGAAGCCCCTTTTTCTTCAACAAATGTTCTTGA
This sequence comes from Rhodobiaceae bacterium, assembly GCA_002728335.1. Classification (GTDB taxonomy): domain Bacteria; phylum Pseudomonadota; class Alphaproteobacteria; order MED-G09; family MED-G09; genus AG-430-B22. The sequence continues at coordinate 13,806 of PBXC01000012.1, read as the reverse complement.
AGATGAAAATATAAGAGAAGGCGTAAAAGAGTTCTCTAACTGGCCAACTATCCCTCAACTTTATTATAAAGGTGAATTTATAGGTGGCTGTGATATTATAAAAGAAATGTTTGAAGCGGGAGAGCTTCAAGAAGAACTTAAAGATATTATTAATAATTAGTTTCTTGAATAAAATTCAACGACCAAATTTGGTTCCATTTGTACGGGGTATGGTACTTCATCAAATTTAGGGATCCTAATTAACTTAGCCGCTAATTTTTTTTGATCACATTCAATATAATCAGGTATATCTCTTTCTGCAGATTCCTGACCATTTAAAACTAGATCTAAGCTTTTTGACTTATCTTTTATCTCAACTAAGTCACCTGCTTTTAATCTATAAGATGGAATATTTACCCTTTTGCCATTGACCTTAATATGACCATGATTAATAAATTGTCTTGCAGAAAAGACAGTGGGGACAAATTTTGCCCTATAAATAAATGCATCAAGTCTACTTTCAAGTAATCCAATAATATTTTCGGATGTATCTCCTTTAATTCTCACAGCCTCTTTAAAGATATTCTTGAATTGTCTCTCGTTAATGTTTGCATAATATCCTTTCAACTTTTGTTTAGCGCGTATTTGCAAACCAAAATCGGATAATTTTGCCTTTCTTAACTGACCATGTTGACCAGGTCCGTATGAACGTATATTAACAGGACTTTTTGGTCTTCCCCATATATTTTCGCCCATTCTGCGATCAATCTTATATTTTGCTCTTAATCTTTTTGTCATTAATATTTACCTTGTTTAAAAGCTACAGGGCTTAGTACATTTCTTAATCAAATAAGTCAATTTCTTTGTTATTAGTTTTGTTCTTTCCGTCAGCTATTAAATTTGTTTTTTCTATAATTTCTTTATTTTTATGTCCCGCTGGCCACCTTAAAAGAGATGTGATAATACCTCTTAAGGTTTGCACATCCTGCCTATTAAGCTTTGATCTTGTAAAAATATTTCTAATATTAATCATCATTGTCTCTTTTTTTTCTATAGGTCTTAAAAAACCAGATACATTGAGAGCTCGCTCTAAATGATTTAAAAAACCAATTATTTCTTCTTTTTCTGCAGTAACAGAATTACTATTGAAGAAATCTTTTTTATCATATTTGTTGTCAATTCTGTTTATTTCAGAAGATATTATTGCAACAGCTTGAGCTAGATTAAGTGAAGAAAATTTAGGATCTGTTGGTATCTGTAAAATCATATCAGCGTAAGAAACCTGNTCATTTGTTAAGCCTGATTTTTCTCTACCGAACATTATACCTACATTACTTTTTTTTGATAAAGTACTGAATATATTAGCTAATTCCATAGGACCGCAATAAGGCTTAACCATATCTCTTTTTCTTACTGTACAAGCAAAAACATAAGATGTATTTGAAATAGCCTCTTCAACACTTTGATAAATTTTTGCATTTTTCAAGACAAAATCTGCGCCAGCGGAAGCCCTTATGGATTTTAAAGATAGATGATTTTGCTTTGGAGAAACAAGTGATAGCGAATCTAATCCAAAATTAAGCATTGCACGAGCAGCAGTACCAATATTTTCTGAAAGTTGAGGTTCAACTAGTATTATTTTAATTTTATCTCTATCAATTTTTTGCATTTTATCGATTATCCTTATATATACCTAACATATTGTTGAATTATATGCGCTATATGATATTCAATACATTAAGGGAATCAAAATTGGTATTGTTATGACAAAAATTAAAGTAAAAAATCCAGTTGTTGAAATTGATGGCGATGAGATGACAAGAATCATCTGGGATCTCATAAAAAATAAGCTTATCCTTCCTTATTTAGATATTGACCTTCATTATTATGACCTTGGGGTTGAATATAGAGATCAAACAAATGATCAAGTAACAATAGATGCTGCTGAAGCAATTCAAAAATATGGCGTTGGGGTAAAATGCGCAACTATTACCCCTGATGAAGATAGAGTTGAAGAGTTTAATCTCAAAGAAATGTGGAAATCACCTAATGGAACAATCAGGAATATTCTTGGTGGAACAGTTTTTAGAGAGCCAATTATTTGCTCAAACATTCCAAGATTAGTTCCTGGATGGACACAACCAATAGTTATCGGAAGACATGCATTTGGTGATCAATATAGGGCAACAGATTTTGTTGTTCCTGGAAAAGGAAAGCTATCAATGAAATGGGTTTCAGAAGATGGATCGAAAGAAATTGAAGAGGATATATATGATTTCGAAACTAGTGGGATTGCTATGGGAATGTACAATCATGATGAGTCGATTAAAGATTTCGCTAGAGCATGTTTTAACTACGGCATTAATAGAGAATGGCCAGTTTATCTTTCTACAAAAAATACAATTCTAAAAAAATATGATGGACGATTTAAAGATTTATTTCAGGAAGTCTATGAAAGAGAATATAAAGAAAAAATGGATTCATTGAACATTGAGTATGAACATAGACTTATCGACGATATGGTTGCATGCGCTTTAAAATGGTCGGGAGCATTTATTTGGGCATGTAAAAATTATGACGGGGATGTTCAATCTGATACGGTGGCCCAGGGCTTTGGATCTTTAGGGCTTATGTCTAGCGTTTTAATGACTCCAGATGGAAAAACTGTAGAGGCAGAAGCAGCCCATGGAACTGTTACTAGACATTATCGACTACATCAAAAAGGAGAAGAAACCTCAACAAATTCAATTGCTTCAATTTTTGCTTGGACAAGAGGTCTTGCACATAGAGCTAAGCTTGATGATAATGAGGAATTAAAATCATTTTCAGAATCTTTAGAAAAAGTCTGCATTAAAACTGTTGAAAAAGGGTTTATGACAAAAGATTTAGCTTTGCTTGTGGGGTCTAACCAATCTTGGTTAAATACTCAAGAATTCATTGATAAAATTGATACAAATCTTCAATCTGCTATGTCTTAAGAATCTTTTTTGATCTCTTTTAACAATTGCTCAAAAACATCCTCTGATTTTGNTACATCTTTTGCACCGGCTAAAGCCATATCCTTTCTACCNCCTCCTCCTTTACCTCCTAAAATTTCTGAACTAGTCTTAACTAAGTTGACAGCGTCATAATTATTTAAAAGATCATTTGTCACACCAATAGCAATTGATGACTTACCTTCATAAGTAGCTATTAGACAAACTATTCCAGATTTAATATCTTTTTTACATTCGTCAACAAGCTGTCTTAGGTTTTTAGCNTCAACANCATCTAATTTATCAAAAAATAATTTTATATTGTTAAATTCTTCTGTTCTCCCATCNAGAATACTTTTTGAAACTTTTTGTTTTTTAACTTTTGATTTTTTTTTGTTGTCTTTTCTTTTTTCAATTTCTTTCATTTTATCAATCAAAGATAATGAATTATCAGCGGTTATTCCTGTGACAGCNTCTACCCTCCTAATTCCTGATGCAACAGAGCTTTGTGAAATGATTTTAAACTCACCAATATCTCCAAGGTTATCAACATGTGTTCCACCACATAATTCCTTAGAAAAAGAATCTTCACCCATTGTCAATACTCTTACTTCTTCATCATACTTTTCTCCAAATAATGCCAAGGCGCCAGAATCAACTGCTTTATCAAAAGATAAAATTTCAACTTTTACTGAAGAATTATATTTTATTTGGTTATTTATAATTTGTTGAATTTCTTCAATTTCTTCTGAAGTTAGAGATTTCTGATGGCTAAAATCAAATCTTAACTTTTCAGCTGAAACTAGNGATCCTTTTTGAGTTACATGATCACCGAGAACTCTTCTTAAAGCCTCATGAAGTAAGTGTGTTGCAGAATGATTACATTTTACCATCTGCCTGTGGTCATTCTCTATTTTTAGATTAACTTTATCACCAATAGAAATAGAGCCTTTTTCTACAACACCATAGTGTGCATAAATATTATTCAATTTTTTTTGAGTGTCAGATATGCGAAACATAAAACCACTATTACTTGCGAAGCCAATATCACCTATTTGCCCGCCACTCTCAGCGTAAAAAGGGGATTGGTTAAAAACCAAAATTGCTTCATCTCCATCTTCAACTTTTTTAGATGTTTTGTTATCACATATAATGTTAACAACTTCAGCAGCCGATTCTATATTTTGATAGCCTAAAAATTCTGTAGCGTTGCATTTATTAGATACTTCAAACCATATTTCATCAGTTTTATTGTCTCCAGAACCTAACCAAGATTTCTTAGCTTCTTCTTTCTGCTTTTTCATTTCTAGATCAAAGCCATCTTTATCAAGATTGAGATTTTTATCTCTAATAAGATCTTCAGTTAAATCAAGGGGAAAGCCATAAGTATCATAAAGTTTAAAAGCAGTAGACCCACTAAAAATATCTCCAGATTTTAATGTTTTTGATTCTTCATTAAAAATCTTTATGCCTTTAGATAANGTAGATAGAAATCGTTCCTCCTCATGAAAAACAGTAACTTCAATTAACTTTTCTGCACGTGATAATTCTGGGTAAGCATCTTTCATTAATTCTATAACTTTTTTTACAAGATTATACAGAATAGGTTCTCGTATATTTAAAAAGTAAACATGTCTCATAGCTCTTCGCATTATTCTTCTTAATACATACCCTCTTCCTTCATTTGAAGGTAACACTCCATCTGAAATCAAGAACGCAATAGATCTTAAGTGATCAGCTATAACTCTAAAACTTGATATATTTTCTTCATTTTTGATAATTTTAGTTTTATCTTCAATATACTTAATAATTGAAATAAATAAGTCAGTATCAAAATTACTAGTTTTGCCCTGTAAAACTGTTGAAATCCTCTCTAATCCCATTCCAGTATCAATAGATGGTTTCGGTAGTGGTGTTTTGTTCGAATTAGCGTGTTGCAAATATTGCATAAAAACAAGATTCCATATCTCAACAAATCTATCTCCATCCTCGTTTTTTGAACCTGGAGGGCCGCCATCAACAGAATCCCCATGATCAAAAAAGATTTCTGAGCATGGCCCACATGGACCAACATCTCCCATAGACCAAAAGTTATCCTCTGTAGAAATTTTTATTATCTTGTTGTTAGAAAAGCCTGAAATTTTTTTCCATATTTCCTCAGCTTCATTATCTTCATTAAATACGGTTACTAATAATNTATCAGGTGAAATATCAAATTCNTTAGTTAGCAAGTCCCAAGCAAGCTTTATTGCTTCTTCTTTAAAATATTCTCCAAAAGAAAAATTTCCTAGCATCTCAAAAAAAGTTAAATGTCGCGTTGTATGACCTACATTATCAAGGTCATTATGTTTACCACCTGCCCTCACGCATTTTTGTGAACTTGTAGCTTTTAAAAAATCTGGTACCTCATTACCCTCAAAATAATTTTTAAATGGTACCATTCCAGCGTTCACAAACATTAATGTTGGATCATTTATTGGCACAAGCGGGCTTGAGTGAACAATTTCGTGGTCATTCTTTTCAAAATAATTTAGAAACGTATGTCTTATGTTGGCTGTGTTTTTCATTGCTGCCAAAATAACAGAAATTCAGGAATTGGCGCAATAATTATATAAATTTACTTTGAAGCCGCAGATTCAGTTTTGTTTTCCTCTGATTCAATGGATTCAGTAACAGTAGGTTTATCAGTATTTTTTACAAGACCTGCGCTTTCACGAATAGCTAATTCTATTTGATTCGAAATATCTGGATTTTCTTCAAGAAATACTTTCGCATTTTCACGACCTTGTCCCATACGTTCGCCTTCATATGAATACCATGTACCAGATTTCTCAACAATTCCTGCCTCAACACCTAAATCGATAATCTCACCTTTCTTCGAAATTCCTTTTCCATACATGATGTCAAATTCAATTGTTTTAAAAGGTGGTGCAACTTTATTTTTAACTATCTTAACCCTTGTTTGATTGCCTATTATTTGCTCTCTCTCTTTGATGGCGCCAATTCTTCTGATATCAACTCTTACTGATGAATAAAATTTAAGTGCGTTACCGCCTGTCGTTGTCTCTGGACTTCCAAACATAACGCCAATTTTCATTCTAATTTGGTTTATAAAAATTATCATGCAGTTGGATTTTGATATCGAACCTGTTAATTTTCTTAAAGCTTGACTCATTAATCGAGCTTGAAGACCAGGTAAGCTGTCTCCCATATCTCCATCTAATTCTGCCTTTGGTGTTAAAGCTGCAACTGAGTCAATAACGATGACATCAACAGCTGCCGACCTCACCAATGTGTCAGCTATCTCTAAAGCTTGTTCGCCATGATCAGGTTGTGAAATTAATAGTTCCTCTATATTCACACCTAAATTCTTTGCATAGACAGGGTCTAATGCATGCTCTGCATCAATAAAACCACAAACTCCGCCTTGCTTTTGTGCTTCAGCTAAAACATGGAGAGCTAATGTTGTTTTTCCTGAGCTTTCTGGCCCGTAAATTTCAATTACTCTACCCTTAGGAAAGCCCCCTATTCCTAGACCAATATCCAAACCGAGTGAACCGCTTGGTATTGAAGAGATTTCAGCTATTGCATTATCTGATCCTAATTTCATTATAGAACCTTTTCCAAACTGCTTTTCAATCTGGCTTAATGCTGCGTCCAATGATTTTGATTTATCCATATTTTTGTCTTCAACAACTTTTAATGATTTATTCATTCTTCTACTCCATTCCTTAACTGGTCAACTAGTTATTTGTACTACTTTTGTTCTATTTTTGCAATAAAAATAAGTTATTGAAAAAAATGGATAATTTTAATATTGTTCTTGTTATGATCTGAGTAATGAGTTAATTATTTAAAAAGGCAAGCGAATCGGTAAGTGATTATTAATCATCCCTATATATTTTCTCTTTACGCTCATGTGATTCCTGAGCATCGATTGAAAGTGTTGCTATAGGTCTAGCGATAAGTCTTTTTAGACTGATTTCTTCTCCAGTTTCCTCACAATAGCCATAAGAGCCGTCATCAATGCGAGATAGAGCTTCATCGATTTTTGCTATAAGTTTTCTTTGTCTGTCTCGAGACCTTAATTCAAGCGATCTATCAGTTTCAGAGGAGGCTCTGTCAGCAAGATCGGCAAAATTAGAGGATTCATACTGAAGATTGTTAAGCGTTTCCTTTGTTTCGCTTATAATCTCGTCCCTCCAATCATTAAGTTTTCTTCTAAAAAATTCCTTTTGTTTTGCATTCATAAAGGGTTCTTTATCTGTAGGAGTATAATTTTTTGGTAAACGAGTAGCCATTTTTCTAACTTTCTGAACGCGGTATTTAAATGATAAATAATAAAACCGCAATAGTTTTATAAATAAAAATAAACTTTGTTGAAATTAACAATATAGATAAGTAAGTTGTTTGATATTTTTAAAATTATAAAGGTGAGTCATGAAATTTGAGGGAACTAAAGATTATATTGCTACAGAAGACTTAAGAATTGCAGTAAATGCATCAATAAGCCTAGAAAGACCATTATTAGTAAAAGGAGAACCTGGAACTGGTAAAACTGTTCTAGCTGAAGAAATAGCTAAAGCTTTAGATATGCCAATATTAACATGGCATATAAAATCTACAACAAAAGCTCAACAAGGTTTGTATGAATATGATGCAATTACTAGATTAAGAGATTCACAGCTTGGTGATGAAAGAGTTAAAGATGTAAAAAATTATATAAAAAAAGGAAAATTATGGGAGGCATTTGAGTCAGAAAATCGGCCTATCCTTTTAATTGATGAAATTGATAAAGCTGATATTGAATTTCCAAATGATTTACTTCAAGAATTAGATAGAATGGAGTTTTATGTTTACGAAACAGGTGAAACAATTGCTGCTGAGAAACGACCTGTGGTTATTATTACATCTAATAATGAAAAAGAATTGCCAGATGCCTTTTTAAGAAGATGTTTCTTTCATTATATAAGTTTTCCAGACAATGAAACAATGCAGAAAATTGTTGATGTCCACTATCCTGACATAAAAACAAAATTAGTTTCTGAATCCTTGAAAGTTTTTTATGAATTGAGAGAAATTCCTGGCCTTAAGAAAAAACCCTCTACATCTGAATTATTAGATTGGTTAAAGTTGTTAATGAATGAGGATATTACGCCAGAAATGTTAAGAGAAAAGAACTCAAACAATATCATCCCTCCTTTACATGGGGCGTTACTAAAAAATGAACAAGATGTTCATTTATTTGAAAGGTTAGCATTTTTAGCTAGAAGGGAAGATAATCAAAATTAAGAATGTTTATAAATTTTTTCCAAGAACTAAAACAAGCGAATATTCCTGTCACTTTAAGAGAATATCTTACTCTTATTGAGGCCTTAAATGCCGATATTCCTCAGAGAAAAGTTGAGGATTTTTACTATCTATCAAGATCCACATTAGTAAAAGATGAAAAGAATTTGGATAAATTTGATAGGGTTTTTGGGCATGTATTTAAAGGTCTAGAAAATTTGGAAGAAATAGAGACTGCAGAGATTCCTGAGGATTGGCTAAAGCTCCTAAATGAAAAATATCTTACTGAAGAAGAGAAAAAACAAATTGAATCTATGGGTGGCTGGGAAAAGCTTATGGAAGAGTTGAAAAAACGCCTTGAAGAACAAGAAAAAAGACATGAAGGTGGATCGAAGTGGATTGGAACAGCTGGAACCTCTCCATACGGCGCTGAAGGATACAATCCTGAGGGCGTTAGAATTGGTCAAAAGAACAATAGAAATTTTAAAGCTGTGAAAGTTTGGGATAAAAGAGAATTCAAAAATCTTGATGATGATATAGAGATTGGAATAAGAAATATCAAACTTGCGCTCAGGCGTTTAAGAAAATTTGCAAGGGAAGGTGCTGCTGATACATTAGATTTACCTGGCACAATAAAAAATACTGCTGATAAGGGTTACCTTGATATATCTCTAGTTCCAGAAAGACGTAACAAAGTGAAAGTACTTCTTTTCTTTGATATTGGAGGATCAATGGATCCTCATGTTAAATTATGTGAAGAGTTATTTTCTGCGGCAAGAACAGAGTTTAAAAATATGGAAAATTTTTATTTCCACAATTGCTTATACGAATTTGTATGGAAAGATAACAGAAGAAGACATGCAGAAAGACTCAATACTTGGGATATTCTTCATAAATATTCTTCCGATTATAAAGTTATATTTGTCGGAGATGCGTCAATGAGTCCGTATGAAATAACTTATTCTGGTGGTAGTGTTGAGCATTGGAACGAAGAGCCAGGTGGTTTATGGTTAGAAAGAATAAGTGATATTTATTCCAATGTTGTGTGGCTAAATCCTGTTGAAGAAAAACACTGGGATTTTACACCATCTACACAAATTATAAGCCAAATTTTATCTGGACGTATGTTTCCTCTTACGCTTGACGGTATTGACAATGCAATGAGGGAACTTAGTATGAAGAAGTAAGGTTATGAAAAAGTATTTTATATTATTAATATGTTTTTTATCTGTTGGATGCTCAACATTATCTAAAGAGGAAAGATTGGCTCTTGAAGCAAAAATAGATCATGAGGAATGCTTAAATCTTGGTTTTGAGGAAAATACTGAAGCTTATGGTGGGTGTCGATTAACATTAAAATCAATTAGAGCTCAAGATAATACAACTCAGGCGATAAAAAGAAACGGACTTGATGATAGATTCTGTCGTAGATGGTATTATTGTTAAGTTGCCACGCCTAACTTTTTTTTCAAGCTTGAACTTGAAGTTGTATATTGGAATGTAATTTTTTTATCAGGATAAATATAGCCGTGCGCTTCTTGTGCCATTAAAGCCGCCTCATGAAATCCACATAATATCAATTTTAATTTACCTGGATAAGTATTAATGTCGCCAATAGCAAAGATACCCTTTTGATTTGTTTCAAATTTTTTAGTATCAACTTCAATTAAATTTTCATTAAGATTCAATCCCCAATCAGCTACTGGACCAAGCTTCATAGTTAAACCAAAAAAAGGTAGAAGGACTTCACAATTAATATTTTTTTCTTCTTCCTTGTTTTTAATAGAAACACTTTTTAAGGAGCCATCATCTCCTGATAGAACATTTATCTGACCAAGCTCAAAATTAATTTTTTTTGCCTCAATTAATTCATGAACTTTATTAACACTATCTGGTACTGCTCTAAATTCTTTACGACGATGCACTANTGTCAAAGACTTTGCGGAGTCATGAAGATCTATAACCCAATCCAAAGCTGAATCACCTCCTCCAGCAATTACAATATCTTTATCTTTAAATTTATGCTTATCCCTAATTGAATAAAAAACTGAGGAGCCCTCATAATTCTCTATTTCTTTAATTGGTGGCTTTTTAGGTTGAAAGCTTCCACCTCCGGCAGCAATAACGATAACTTTAGTAGAAAAAACATCACCTGCATCAGTTTTGACTTCCCAAGTNTCATCAACTTTTTTTATCTCTGTTACTATTCTTGATAAATGAAACGCTGGATTAAATGGTTTTATTTGCTTTAAAAGTGAGTCTACCAATCCTTCACCTGAAATTTCGGGAATTCCTGGAATATCATATATGGGTTTATCAGGGTATAGCTCAGCACACTGTCCACCCGGCTTGTCAAGAATATCAACAATATCACATTTGATATCCAACAAACCCAATTCAAAAACAGAGAATAAACCTACTGGTCCTGCTCCAATAATTAAACAATCNGTCTCAATTTTATTTATCTGCATTTTAGAATTGTTTTTCTGGGAGATTTACTATTAAACCATCTAATTCATCAGATATTTTAATTTGGCAGGAAAGTCTACTTTGATCAGTTACATCAAAAGCAAAGTCAAGCATATCTTGCTCCATTTGTTCAGCCTCTCCGGTTTTTTCAACCCAATTTTGATCAACATAAACATGGCAAGTTGCGCATGCACATGCACCTCCACAGTCAGCATCAATTCCCGGAACACCATTTTGAATAGCAACTTCCATTAAAGACATTCCATTGTCTGCATCGATAGAATGNTCTGTTTTATCAAATTCTATGAATGTAACTTTTACCATTAATAAATTTACCTCTTATAATNCAATCTCTATTATGCCTTTTAACGAAAAAACCTATGTCTTTACAAGGATTATTTTACTTATTACAAACTTGAAATACACAATTTTAAGATTAAAAGAAATATAAAAATGAANGAAAAGATAAACAGTCTAGATAATAGACCCTTAAGCATATTAATGCCAAGNTATAGAAGCCACCCATATACTGGNGGTCAGGGTATTTATATGAGGCTAGTTACTAAGGCTATGAGAGACCTTGGACATAGAGTGGAAGTTGTTTCTGGACAGCCTTACCCTATATTAGATGAAGGAGTTGAGCTTACTAAGCTTCCCTCTCTCGATCTTTATTCTTATAGCAATCCNATAAAAGCTTTTAATCTTAAATTATTTAAAGACAAAATTGATTTATATGAATGGNTAAGTCATTTAACAGGNGGTTTTTCTGAGCCATATACTTTTGGAGAAAGAATGGCAAGATGGGCTAAACTAAATTACACAAAATATGATGTTGTTCATGATAATCAAACCCTGGCTTACGGACTTTTAAAATTTAAAAAATTGGGCGTTCCAGTTGTCGGTACAATTCATCACCCTATTACAATGGATAAAAAAATAGATATTAAACATGCTGAAACAATAACGCTAAAAATTTTAAAATGGAGATGGTACAGTTTTTTGAATATGCAAATGAAGGTCGCAAGACAACTAGATCCAATTATAGTAGTTTCAGAAAATACAAGAAAAGATCTTGCTAGAGACTTTAAAATTGATATTAGCAAAACGAGAAAGGTTCTTCATGGTATAGATCATCTTACTTTCAGACCAATCGAAAAAATTAAAAGAAAACCAAATCAATTAATCACTACTGCAAGCGCTGATGTTCCTCTAAAAGGACTAATATATTTAATTCGTGCATATGATTTGTTGTTAAAAGATTTTCCTGAACTAGAGCTTGTTGTTATAGGAAAATTACGAGAAGGACCAACATCAAAAGAATTAGACAAAAAAGGAATTAAAGAAAAAGTCAAATTTGTAAGCGATTTAACAAGCGATGAAATTGCTCAACTTTATGCGGAATCGACAATAGCTGTTTCACCCTCAGTTTATGAAGGTTTTGGTTTTCCTGCTGGCGAAGCAATGTCTTGCGGAATACCTTTAGTTTCAACTAATGGGGGATCTCTACCTGAAGTTGTTGGTGATGCAGGAATAGTTGTAAATCATTCGGATCCTTATTCCTTATATAAGGGTATCAAAGAACTCCTTGATGATGATGAGAAGAGACTGATGTATGGAAAAATGGGTAGAGATAGAGTTTTAGACAAATTCACATGGGAACGAGCTGCAAGGGAACTTGTTGATGTTTATAAAGAGGCTATAATTAATGCTAACAATTGATTTGGATAAATTGAATATAGTTGATGGCTCTAAAATATTAGATCTTGGCTGCGGAAAAGGGCGTCATATTCATAAACTTTATTATTATAGCAAATGTCATGTAATAGGCTTAGACCTCTCTTTGGAAGAGCTGCAATATACTTATAAAGGATTTCAACAATACCCTGATATCAATGANTCAAGTGATAGAAAATTTAGCTTAATGGCTGGAACTGCCCTTCAACTACCGTTTAAGGATAATACTTTTGATCACATAATATGCTCTGAAGTGTTAGAGCATATATATGATTTTGAGAATGTAATTAATGAAATATATCGAATTTCAAAACCTGGGGCTAGCATAGGAATATCTGTTCCAAGATGGTTACCAGAAAAAATTTGTTGGTTTTTATCTGATGATTATCANAACGAGCCTGGAGGTCATATAAGAATTTTTAGATACTCCGAATTAAAGAGAGCATTTTTAGAGAATGGATTTAATTTTAAAGGCAAAGAGCATAAGCACGGATTACACTCTCCTTACTGGTGGCTTAAATGTTATGTTGGTGTGAAGAAAGAAGATAATACAATTGTTAATTTTTATAAAAAATTTCTTGAATGGGATATTATTGAAAGACCAATATTAACTCGCATTTTAGAAAAATTATTTGATCCCTTAATAGGAAAATCTGTCGTTCTTTACTTTAAAAAAAATAATTAATTACAAATAATGAATTCACTAACTAAAAACTTAGAAGGCCCAATAAAACGCATTATCTTGTTACAGAGAGAGGATGGATGTATTCCGTGGACAGAAGATGGTGTTTTTGATGCATGGAATCATCTTGAATGCGTAATGGCTTTAAATGCACTTGGCCATTCAAGAGAGGCTGAATTAGGATTTACTTATTTACAAAAAAACCAGTTAGAAGATGGTTCTTGGTTAGGTGAACTAGGAAGCACATTGGAAATTGATGAAAACAAAGGAACTTTTATAAATAGAGATAAAAATTCAAAAATTTACTTTAGAGATACAAATTTTGCAGCATATATTGCAACAGCTTGTTGGCATGATTTTTTAGTAAATAAGTCAATTAATAACTTAACTAAAAATTGGAATATGATTGAAAATGCGATTAACTTTGTAATAGAAAATCAAATGCATGATGGGTCAATTAGATGGGCTGCAAAGAGTCCTGAAGCCCCTAAAGATGATTCACTTTTAACTGGTTGTTGTTCTATCTACAAAAGTATGATTTGCGCAGTAAATTGTGCCGCTCAATTAAACAAAGAAAAACCTGAATGGACAAAATCATTAAAAAAATTAGAAAATACTATAAGAAATAAACCTGAAAGCTTTGATAAGACATGGGAATCTAAAAAAAGATTCTCAATG
>PBXC01000011.1 GCA_002728335.1 Rhodobiaceae bacterium | reverse complement strand
TTAAATTAGATAGCGACTTAATTCTATCACGATAATATGCTGCTTCCTCATATTGTTTATTCTTAGATGCAAGTTGCATTTTTTCTGCAAATTTTGACTTTATGTGTTTAGCATCACCTTTAAAAACTTTTTTAACATCATTAACCAGTTTCCTGTATTCATCTTTAGTTATTTTTCCAGCACATGGCCCACTACAACGCTTAAGATGATAATTAAAGCATGGTTTATTTCCAGCTTCCACTTCCTTGTCGCTACAAGTACGTAGAAGGAATGCTTTCTGTAAAGTTTTTATTGTTCTGTTTATGGCTCCTGCATTTGGAAAAGGGCCATAATAATGCCCCGGTTTTTTTCTTGCCCCCCTATGTTTTTCCAAACGCGGAAAGTCATGATCATTAGAAATAAAAATATAAGGAAAGGATTTATCATCTCTCATTAAAATATTATATTTAGGCTTATGTAGTTTAATTAAATTTACTTCTAGCAAAAGGGCGTTTTCTTCACTATCAGTTGTAGTGAACTCTACATCATGAATTAAGTTAACCATTTTTTCTATGCGTTTATTATTAATACTTTTACTTGAGTAACTCTTCACTCTTTTGAATAAATTTTTAGCCTTTCCTACATAAATAATTTCTTTATTTCTATCTAACATTCTATAAACACCAGGCTTATTAGGAATGGTTTTAACCGTGTCTTTAATTTTTTCTTTACCAGTTTTCATTTGATTAATTTTTTCTTATCAAATTATAATTTTATTACAAAAAGATTCTATTTTAAACCTGTGGATAACTTTGTTGAAAAATAATGTTTTATTAAAAATAAAAACCAAAAATTATACATAATATAAAGATAATAATTTATCGTATCAAATAAGTAATTGAATATATTATGTTAATTTATAATTCTTTTGTATGAGATCAATTTTTAATTTCAAATTATGTAACAACGTTCAAAAAAAGCATATTGTGAACAAAATTAACTTTTTTAGATTTTTTTTCTAAGTTATTGATTCAATTAATTTTTACTATTCAACAAATTTCTTATCCTTTGTTTCTTCCCATTTTAGATGCTCTCCACCATCAAGAACTAGCATCTGTCCGGTGAAAGAATTGTTATTTATAATAAAATTAATTGCATTATTAATTTCTTTTAAATCTGGNCCAATACCAAGTGGTGTAACTTGTTTTTGAACTTCAAAGTCTTTTTTTGTTTGTCTTTTTCCTTGTAATGTTGGACCTGGCCCAATTCCGCATACTCTAATATTNGGACTTAATGCTTGTGCTAATGACCTTGTAAGGTACCACAAAGAATTCTTTGATACTGAGTATGAAATAAAATTAGGTCTGTATGTTAATACACTTTGATCAAGAAAATTAATAATGATCCCTTGATTTCTTTTTGATAATTGATTAGCAAATTCTTTTGATAAGAATAGAGGAGCCTTTAAATTTACATCAATGTGCTTATTCCATAAGTCATAAGAAATTGACTTGATATCATCTTTTTCAAAAATTGACGCATTATTAATTAGCATTGATAATTGNCCATGTTTCTTATTTATTCTCGGTATTAGTTTTTCTATCTGAGCAGTTGATGAGAGATCTGCTTTAATTAAAAATGCTTTTCCATTATTTTTTTCAATTTCTTGGAGTGTTTTTTCAGCTTCTAATTTGCTATTATTGTAATGAATTATGACTTGCCATCCTTGAAGCGCTAAAAACTTACATATCGAAGATCCTATTCTTTTTCCTCCTCCAGTTACCAATACATATTTCTTTTTCATTTTTTACCTTTTCTTGTTTTTTTTCTTACTTTTTTTTTGTTTTAACATAGGATCGTCAGCGTATTTAAGGCTTGTTTCCTCAAGCCTTCGAATTTCATCTCTAATTTTTGCAGCATTTTCAAAATCTAAATCTTCTGCAAACTTTAACATTTTATCATTAAGGTCTTTTAAGTGTTTTTCAAAATTATCTCCNAATAAAATATCATTATCAAAAAATTCTGGTGATTCTATTTCAAGATGATCTTTCTCGTAAATGCTTCCNAGGATATCCTTAATATTTTTCTTTATACTTTCAGGCGTGATCCCATTTTTTTTATTGTATTCTTTTTGTCTATCTCTTCTTCTCTCTGTTTCTCCCATTGCTCTATCCATGGATCCAGTAATTTTATCAGCGTATAAGATAACTTTTCCATCAACATTTCTTGCGGCTCTTCCAATAGTCTGAATTAATGATGTTTCTGACCTTAAAAATCCTTCTTTATCTGCATCTAGAATAGCCACAAGTGAACACTCGGGTATATCAAGACCTTCTCTAAGAAGATTAATACCAACCAAAACATCGAATAAACCAGTTCTAAGATCTTTTAAAATTTCAATTCTCTCAAGAGTGTCAATATCTGAATGAAGATATCTAACTTTAATTCCTTGCTCATTCATGTACTCGGTTAAATCCTCAGCCATTTTTTTTGTAAGGACGGTTACTAACACCCTTTGATTTTTTTTGACTATTTTTTTGCATTCATAAATTAAATCATCAACTTGATTTTTTGCAGGTCTTACTTCGCAGGCTGGGTCAATAAGGCCAGTAGGGCGAATAATTTGCTCAACAAATACTCCATTTGATTCATTAATCTCCCAATCCCCTGGTGTAGCTGAAACAAATANGCTCAGAGGTCTCATTTTATCCCATTCTTCGAATTTTAATGGCCTGTTATCTATACAAGAGGGNAATCGAAACCCGTGTTCTGCTAATGTAGATTTTCTATTNAAGTCTCCTCGATACATACCNCCTAGNTGTGGAACAGTTACATGACTTTCATCTATAAANACTANAGCCTCACTTGGTAGATATTCAAATAAAGTAGGAGGCGGCTCACCAGGTTTTCTACCAGTCAAATATCTAGAATAATTTTCAATTCCTGCGCATATCCCTGTAACCTCCATCATCTCAAGATCAAAATTTGTTCTTTGTTCAAGTCGTTGCATTTCTAATAATCTATTTGAATCTTCTAATTCTTTTAGTCTTAATTGAAGGTCTTTTTTAATCTTTTTAATAGCTTGATTAATTGTTGGGCGAGGAGTGACATAATGTGAATTTGCGTAAATCTTTACAGCTTCGAGTTCTCCCTCCTTTTTTCCTGTTAGAGGGTCATATTCTCCTATGCTTTCAACTTCGTTTCCCCATAATGATATTCTCCATACAATATCTTCTAAATGAGCTGGCCAAATTTCAATTAAATCTCCTCTTACCCTAAATGTTCCTCTTGAGAAACTCGTATCATTTCTAGTGTATTGAAGTTCAACTAATTTCTTAAGAATAGTTTGTCTCTCAATTTTTTCTCCATCGGCAATATTAATTGTCATATTTGAATAGGTTTCCACTGAGCCTATTCCATAAATACATGAAACNGATGCAACAATTATTACATCTCCTCTTTCTAAAAGAGACCGTGTAGCTGAATGCCTTAACCTATCAATTTGCTCATTTATTGACGCATCTTTTTCTATATATGTATCTGTTCTAGGTACATATGCTTCTGGTTGATAATAATCATAGTAAGAGACAAAATATTCAACTGCATTATCGGGAAAAAAATCTTTAAATTCTCCATAAAGTTGAGCGGCAAGTGTTTTATTTGGAGCTAAAATTAAGGCTGGTTTTTGACTTTTTTCTATGATTTGAGCCATAGTAAATGTTTTACCTGACCCAGTAACACCTAACAGAACTTGTGATTTCTCATTATCATCTATGCCATTTACAAGTGACTTTATAGCTTCAGGTTGATCGCCTGAAGGCAAGAATTCTGTATTAATTTTAAATGGATTAATTTTTTTATTAATATTTCGTCTGATAGATGGATTTTCCCAAATCTCTTTTTTATTAGAATTAATTGTTTCCGAATTCATTATGATGTTGCTTCATCACAAAATTCACCAATTCTATCACAAGCTTGTTTTATATTATCCATAGAGGTGGCATATGAAATTCTAAAAAATGGTGATAAACCAAAAGCTTCTCCATGAACAACACTAACCAATTTTTCCTTTAGTAAAATCATAGCAAAATCTTTGTCATTTTCAATTATCTTACCTTGGTATTCTTTTCCTATTAGACCTGCACAAGAGGGGTAAACATAAAAAGCTCCTTCAGGATTTAAGCATTCTATACCTTCACAATTATTTAAATAATTGACTATGAAGTCTCTTCTTTCTTTAAAAGAATTTATCCATTCATCAAGAAATTTCTTTGATCCATTTAATGCTTCTACAGTAGCCCATTGAGAAATTGAAGATGGATTGGAGGTAGATTGGCCCATTAATTTTCTCATTGAATTGATAATTTCTATTGGACCTCCACAATAACCAATTCGCCATCCTGTCATCGAGTAAGCTTTTGATACACCATTCATAGTAATTGTTCTTGAAAAAATCTCTTCATCTAATTCAGCAATAGTATAAAAGCGCTCATCATTTTGGTATCGGATATATTCATATATATCATCTGATAAAACATATAAATTTTTATGTTTTTTGATAATTTCTGCAAGATTTTTAAGTTCATCTTCAGAATAAACTTGCCCAGTTGGATTCGAAGGTGAATTTAAAAAAAGCCATTTAGTTTTGTCTGTAATATTTTTTTCAAGATCATCAGGAGATATCTTAAAATTATTATCTGATGATGTTTTTATTATTACCGGTGTTCCTCCTGCAAGCTTAACTATATCAGGATANCTAACCCAGTATGGAGCAGGAATAAGNACTTCATCTCCAGGGTTTACAGTCGACAAAATAGCATTAAAGATTATTGATTTTCCNCCTGGAGCTACAGAAATATTATCNCTTGTGTAGTCNAGATTATTATCAAGTTTAAATTTATTTATCACTGCCTCTTTAAGNNCATCAATTCCGTCAACNGCAGTATATTTAGTTTCNCCTCGATTAATTGCATCTATGGCTGCTTCTTTGATATTTTGAGGNGTATCAAAATCCGGTTCCCCNGCGCTCATGCTAATAATGTTCTTACCTTCTGACTTTANATCACGCGCTAATTGTGTCATTAACATTGTTGCTGAAGGTGGAATATTTTCTATGTTATGTGATAGTTTNATTGGCATAATNTAAAACACTCTTTGAACCCAAATTATTCCTAATATTTAAAATATGCAATGATCATATTTAAAACAGGTTAACTTTTATTAATACTTATAAACCTGCTGTTTGTCCTCCATCAACAGGAATTAATTGGCCAGTTATGAATTTTGAAGAATCTGAAGCAAAAAAGACCATAACTGGTGCTAAATCATTATCAGGATCACCATATTCTTGGCCTAAAGATATAGGAACAGAATTTCTCCAGTGAGCAACAGTATTTTCTTCTTCAGTGGATCTTTTTCTTGCTGCATAATACATGGGTGTCGCAATTGCAGGAAGAATTGCGTTAACTCTAATATTATACTTTCCCCATGTTCCCGCCGCTGTTCTTGTCCATGAATGTACAGCTCCTTTTGCTGCTGAGTATGCCGAAGCAGAGGGTTCTGGCCTTAATCCAGAAATTGATCCAAAATTTATTATTGACCCTGATCCATTTTTTTTCATGTATTTAAATGCAGTTTGATTTGTGAGCATTGTTCCTCTTACATTAACTGCAAACATATTATCCCAATCCTCTACTTTAACATNAGAGGCATCNGCTGGACCTTGAATTGCTGCNGGGTGAGCCAGAACATCCAGAGTTTTTAATTCATCTAANGCAAGATCAAATGCNTTTTTTACGCTATCCTTATCTGATACATCAATATGAATAAATGAGCATTTTCCAGGNCCTANATTATTTGCATTTNAAGATATATCTTTACCTTTTTNATCCGAAATATCCATTCCTACTACATTTGCNCCAGCTTTAACATAAGCCTTTAAAGTAGCTTCACCCATNCCACTGGCCGANCCNGTAACTATNATTTTTTTCNCCTCTAGCATTTTATTAACTCCTATTTTGTACCAAAAAAAATTTATGGCTATAATTTAATTTATAATAATATATCTTATGATTTTATTTTGAAAAAAGATTAAACAAGTAATAATGAATAAAAATATAAATGAAATAGGTTCTATCGAGACTATAAAAAGAATCTGGAAGAGTTATGCATCTGGTTTATCTGGTTATTTGACAGTAGCATTGATATGTAATGCAGTTGTAGCTCTAAGTACTCCTGCTCTACCAGAGTTAATTCGAAGAGTAATAGATGATATTTTTGTAGATAAAAATGAAAATATGTTGATTATTCTTCCTATTGTGGCCGTTTTGATAATGTTTATAAGAGCATTAGGTACTTTTGGAGCAAATGTTTCAATTAATTTAATAGGCCAAAAAATTGTAGGATCACTTCAAAATGATTTATATTTATCCCTATTAAAATCAGATATTTCATATATTAATTCAATTCACTCGGCNAGATTTATTTCTAATTTTACTGCTGACTCAACTAAGCTACGTGAAACTATGTCTTCAGTTGTAGTGAATTTATCAAGAAATATCTTAATGGTTCTTGGNTTAGTAGGTTATTTACTTTGGGTAGATTTTAAGCTTGCTATGATATTCCTTGTAGTNCTACCTCCTGCNGCATTTGGTTTAAGATACTTAGGAAAGAAATTAAGAAAAGCCGTTCGTGATAGCCTTGAAGAAATTGGAACACTTTCATCTCTTGTGTCNGAAACATTAAAAGGTATGCGAATCATAAAGGCGTATCGAAAAGAGAGTTTTTATCTTAACAAAGCAAATGAGACTATAAGAAAGGTTGTATCNTTATCAATGAGAGGTGTGAGAGCAAGATCTGCTTCAGCCCCAATAATGGAAATTGTTACTGGGTTTGCGATAGCTGGNATAATTTTTTATGCTGGGGGAAAATCTATAAATTCAGAAATGAGCGTAGGNAGTTTTATGGCATTCACCACTGCAGCAGGTTTACTATACGATCCCTTAAAGGCTGTTGCTAATTTACAGGCAATGCTTCAAGAAGGTGTAGCTGCTTCTCATAGGTTATTTCCAATTATTGATAATAAACCAAAAATAATTGAACCTATTAAACAACAAACTATAAGCAATCCAAAAGGTTTAATTGAATTTGAAAATGTATCTTTCTCATATTTTGATAATTCTGATGATTTTGCTATTGATAATATTTCATTTGTTGTAAATCCTGGACAAACAGTTGCGTTAGTTGGTCCTTCAGGAGCAGGTAAAACTACACTCTTAAATCTGGTTCCTCGNTTTTATGATCCAACAAATGGCGTTATCAAGATTGATAATGTTGATATCAAAAGCCTTTCTCTATCTACCGTAAGAGATAGCTCAGCCTTAGTTTCACAGGATTCTCTGATTTTTGATGCATCGATAAGAGAAAATATTTTGTTTGGTTCATCTGATATTTCTGAAGATGTGTTTATTACAGCCTGTAAAGAAGCATTAGTTGATGATTTTGTTAAGGATTTACCAAATGGTTATGAAACTTCAGCAGGTGAATCAGGTTTGAAACTCTCTGGAGGCCAGAAACAAAGAATTGCTATCGCTAGGGCAATGATTAAAAATTCTCCTATTTTATTGCTTGATGAAGCTACATCCTCTCTAGATAGTGAGGCAGAGTCAAAAGTTCAAATTGCACTTGAAGCTCTTTTGAAAGAAAAAAGCGCTTTGATAATTGCTCATAGATTGTCAACTATTAAGAATGCAGACATGATTTATGTTTTTGATAAAGGTAAAATTATTGAAAAAGGTAATCATGAAGAATTAATTAAGGTGAATGGTTTGTATAAAACCTTATTTGAAATGCAATTTCCGGAGAGCGGGAGTGATAAAGAATATTCTTAAAAAATTACTTCCTTTNATTTTTTCAAAATACATAAAGTTTGTGTATAAGACAAACAAATGGACTAGATTAAATGATGGAAAAGTAAAAGAGCTTTGGTCAGAAAATAAAACNTTTATATGGATTCATTGGCATGGTCAAAGTCTAATGTTACCAAATCATTGGTCTCATAGCTCTCAAAAATTAAATGCTTTAGTTTCTCGTCATGGGGATGGAGATTTAATTGCAAAAACATTAGATAATCTTGGAATTGAGCTGATAAGAGGAGCTGGAAATCCAGATAAGCTTGGGCTAAAGGAAAAAGGGGGGACAGTAGCGCTTCGTGCAATGCTTAAAGTTCTTAGAAATGAGCAATCCGTAGCTTTTACAGCTGACCAACCTCCTGGTCCAGGAAAAATAGCTGGTAAAGGATCAATTATTTTAGCAAAACTTTCTGGTTGCCCNATTATTCCNGTAGCAGCAACAACATCTAAAAGATTTGAATTTGATAATTGGGATAATTTTACTTTAAATTATCCATTTGGATCAGGATCAATAGTTTTTGGTGATCCTATTTATGTAGACAAAAACTCTACAGATCAGGATATTGAAAATAAAAGATTAATACTTCAAGAGAGTCTAAATGCTATTACAANTAAGGCAAAGGAGCTGCTTTAAATATGTTNCCTCCTTTTTTAATAATATTCTATAGAGCTTTTACTCATTTCTTAAATTTATTTACATGGATAATTTTTNTTATTAGATCTATGAGAAAAAAAGAAGAATGGATAAGAAAAAAAGAAAGATTTGGTATAGTTGATATATTTGATAAAGCAGATAACTATATTTGGTTTCATGCAGCTAGTGTAGGAGAATTACTATCAATAAAACCATTAGTTCAAAAACTATTAAATGAGAATTATGACATCTTAATTACTACCACTACAGTAAGCTCAGCAAATTTATTCAAAAAAGTGTTTCCTGATAGTGTAAAGCATCAATACATACCTTACGATACCCCAAAATATACAAAACGTTTTCTTAATAGATTAAATATTGAATTAGCGATTTTTGTTGAGTCAGAAATATGGCCAAATTTTATAATGGAGTGTAAAAAAAGAAATATCCCTCTATTACTTATAAATGCAAGATTTTCAGATAAATCTTTTCAATATTGGGGATATGCAAAAAAATCTCTGAATTATTTATTAGGCTCTTTTAAATTTATTTTGCCTCAAAATACAAAAACTCACAATTGGTTTAAAAAATTGGGTTATGAAAATATTGAATTTTTAGGAAACATAAAACATGATGCTGAGAAATTAGAGATAAATAATGATAAACTAGAAGTTCTAAAAAAATCTATTTCTAATAAGAAAATAATTTTAGCAGCGTCAACACATCATGGTGAAGAGGAAATTATCTTTTCATTATTTAACAAGTTAAAGCTTGAGGAAGATAATTTAATCTTAATTATAGCCCCTAGACATCCAGAAAGAGCTGAGTTTATTTCTGATTTAGCAATTAAAAAATGCTTTAAAAGTAAGCAGATTAAATTTCTCTCTAAAAATGATGAGATATCTTATGAAACCAAGTTTATCATTTATGATAAGATTGGTGAATTGGGTGAGCTTTATGCTCTAGCGGATTTTGTTATTTTAGGAGGTGCATTTAAAAGCCATGGAGGTCATAACCCATTTGAGCCAGCTAAATTTTCNATTCCAATATTTACNGGCCCTAATTTTTATAATTTTGAAGATGATTANAAAAANCTATTTGAAGTTGAAGGNGCAATTAAGTTCACTGAAGATAGTTTTATAAAATTGTATAAAGACAAAAACAGGTTAATTACAATGGGGAAAAATGCTGAAAGATGTGTAAAAAAATTTGGAGGGGCAACAGAGNATATTTTTAATATAATAGAAGGCATAAAAACTAATGGATATTAAGTTTTGGTGGAATAAATCTCCTAATTTTTTAATGTTAATAAATTATCTTTTTGATTTTTTGGTATCGATAAAGAATCTGTTTGTAAAAAAATATCATTCAAAGTTAAAGGTTATATGCGTAGGTAATTTTACTCTTGGTGGCTCAGGTAAAACACCTATGGTTAGATATCTTAGAGAAAATCTAAGCAGTAAAGGTTATAAATGTGCTGTCCTTCTTAGAGGATATAAGGGCAATCTTAAAGGTCCTGTTATTGTGAATAGTAATACTCATTTATCATCTCAAGTTGGTGATGAAGCCTTGTTACANGCTAAAGACGGATTAACTATAGTTTCAAAGAATAGAGTAAAAGGATGCAAATATATTGAAAATCTTGATGTCGATTTAATTATACTTGATGATGGTTTTCAAAANCCAAGCTTAAACAAAGATTANAATTTAATGGTTGTTTCATCTAATAAAGGAATAGGTAATAAACTAGTTTTCCCATTAGGTCCTCTAAGAGAGTCATTTAGAAAGGGGATTGGAAAAGTAAATATGATAATTAAATCTATAAATTCAGAAATTGATCATCATTCACTTTNATTTATCAAAAGAAGTTTTAATAAAATTATAGATGCAGAATACATCACTAAAATTGATGAGGATTTATCAGAAAATGTGATAGTTTTTACTGGTATAGCTGACCCTNCTAAATTGATATCCTCAATTAAGAATAAAAACAAAAGAATTGTCAGATCTTTTATTTTATCAGATCACCAAGAGATCAACGAAAAGCTCGCTAAAAAAATATTAGAACAATCTGAAAAAAATAATGCTGATATTCTTACAACCGAAAAAGATTCGGTTAGGTTATTAGGATATAATGAAGTTTCTTTTAAAANTAAGTTATTACTTAAATCAAACATAGTNAATTTAAATGTAAAAGCTGATGTAGAGATAATAATTAATGATATAGAAGATTCTCTTAATTTATCTAAAATATAGCATAACCTCCATCAACAACAAACATATCGCCTGAGTGATAAGCAGATGCATCAGAAGCTAAATATGCAGCAATTCCTGAAAAATCCTTAGGTTCTCCCCACCTTCTCATAGGTACTCTACTTATGACTTTATCTGTAAACTTTTGATTATTCTGATTTATTTCTGTCATATCAGTAGCGATCCATCCAGGCAAAATTGTATTAGCTCGTATCCCATATCTTGCATGTTCAACTGCAATACCTTTCATCATTGATATAATTCCTCCTTTGGACGCTGAATAAGGTTGTGTTTTGGCAGCACCCTCAATTCCTGCTAAGCTTGCTATACCAATCACTGAACCACCAACATCTCCGTCTTTAGCTCTCTCTACCATGTGCCTTGTTGTTTCTCTTAATGTAAAAAAAACACCATCCAGATTAACCGATAATACTTTTCTATATGCCTCTGTATTCATATCTTCAAAGGATCCTCCAAAGACATTCATACCAGCATTTGCAAAAACTGAATCTATCCTCCCGAAGTCATTAAGAACCANTTTAACAGAATCAATAACTTCTTTTTCATTTGAAACATCAACTTCATATGTAAGAACTTTTACATCATAATTAGCTAGTAGTTCTCTAGATTTTTCATTTTTGTCTTTGTTTCTTCCCCAGATAGCAACATTTGAACCACATTCCGCTAAACCTTCAGCCATTCCAAGTCCTATTCCTCCATTCCCTCCTGTGATTAATGAAACTTTTCCAGATAAATCAAATATTCCTTTTTTCATAATTCTTGCCTTATATTTTTTTTTCCTCAATAAATAGATAATATGTTCATTAAGTTTTTTCTTTTATTTGTATTTTTATACAACAATTATCTATTTGCAGAGTCTTATATTCAAAATCTTGAAATTATTAATGATANCGGAATGCCAATTCATTATCATGTAGAAGTCGCAAAAACATATGAAGAACAAAAAACNGGCCTTATGCACAGAAAAAAACTTGAAGAAAATACAGGAATGTTTTTTTTATTTGATAGTGAAAAAAAAGCTTCATTTTGGATGAAAAATACATTTATTCCGTTAGATATTATATTTATAAATAAGGATGGCAGTATTAATAGAATATATAAAAATACTAAACCGATGAGCTTGAAAGCTCTTAAATCTAAAGGGAAGGTTTTNGCGGTTTTAGAAATTAATGCTGGTGATATTGANANAAATAATATCGGAAAAAAATCTTTTATTAATATGGATAATTTTATAAAGAAATTTTAGTCGTATGAAACTTTAATGATTTCATAACTTTTACCTCCACCTGGTGTATTAACTTCTACTTCATCACCAATAGATTTTCCAATAAGCGCTTTTGCTATTGGCGAAGATATTGAAATCTTTTTTTCTTTAAAATCAGACTCTATATCGCCTACTATTTGATATTTTGCCTCTTCATCAGTATCTAGATCAATTAATATTACTTTTGCTCCAAATTTTATATCCTCACCAGACAATTTACTTGGGTCTATTACCTCTGCCTTGCTTAATAAATCCTCAAGNTCCATTATTCTGGTCTCATTATGGGCTTGCTCTTCTTTTGCAGCATGATACTCAGCATTTTCAGATAAATCTCCGTGAGCTCTNGCTTCTGCGATGGCGTTAATAATCCTTGGTCNTTCGGTGGTTTTCAGACTTTTGAGTTCTTCTTCTACTTTTAATTTGCCATCACTTGTTATAGGTATTTTTTCCATNTTAAATCTCTTATCTTATTATGCTTTAAAGAGAAAAATTATTCAAATTTTACTTTTTATATGATTGAATCGTATCAACATCCATTTCGCCATTTCTTATGGCTTTTATACCAGAAACAGCAGCGATGGCCCCNGAAACAGTTGTATAATATGGTATACTGTTTTCTAGGGAAGATCTTCTTATTGATTTTGAATCCTTGATAGCTTGAGGTGTTTCTGTTGTATTAAATACAAGAGCAATATTATTACTTTCAATTTCATCTACTATGTGAGGACTTCCTTGAAGTACTTTATTAATCTTTTTTGCTGCAATTCCCTTTTGNTTTAAAAAATCACAAGTGCCACCAGTAGCCAAAATTGAAAAGCCGATATTCTCTAATTCTTTAACGGGTTTATATATTTTCTCTTTATCACCATCTTTTACAGAAACAAAGACTACTCCTTCGCAAGGAACATCAGTTCCTCCAGCTATCTGACTTTTTGCAAATGCAATGCCAAATTCTCGGTCTATTCCCATGACTTCTCCTGTAGATCTCATTTCAGGACCTAGTATTGTATCTACGCCAGGAAATCTTTTAAAAGGAAAAACNGCTTCTTTAACAGCAATATGTTCTATTTTTTTATCTTCATAATTTAAATTTTGTAATTGAACTCCTGTCATNATCTTTGTAGCAATTTTAGCTATTGGATTCCCTGAGACTTTTGCAACAAAGGGTACGGTTCGACTTGCCCTCGGATTAACTTCAAGGATAAAAATATCATCATCTTTTATTGCAAACTGAACATTCATTAAACCCTTTACATTCATTGCTTTTGCAATTTTTATAACACTTGTTTTTAATTCGTCGATAATTTCTTCGCTTAATGAGAATGGCGGCATGGAGCAAGCAGAATCACCCGAATGAACCCCAGCCTCTTCAATATGCTCTAAAATTCCNGCAATATAAAAATCTTTTCCATCTGACAANGTATCAATATCAACTTCAATTGCATCACGNAGATAAGAATCTATTAAAACAGGGCTTGATCCAGAGACAATTACTGCTTCATTGATATATTTTTTAAGTTGACTTTCGGAGTGAACTATTTCCATGGCTCTNCCTCCAAGAACATANGAGGGTCTGATAACAACGGGGTAACCAACTTCNTCTGCGATCTTTATTGCCTCATCAGCTGATTTNGCAATACCATTATTCGGCTGTTTTATATTCAGCTCTTCCATTAAATTTTTAAATCTGTCCCTATCTTCTGCTAAATCAATAGCATCTTGATTAGTGCCTAAAATTGTTATTGGAATCTTATTTATTTCAAATTCTTTAGATAGTTTTAATGGGGTTTGTCCTCCAAATTGGACAATAGCGCCAAGAAGATTTCCTTTTTTAGATTCNACATTTATAATTTCCGAAACATCTTCAAGAGTTAAAGGTTCAAAATATAATCTATCAGATGTATCGTAATCAGTTGATACAGTTTCAGGATTGCAATTAATCATTATACTTTCAATATTTAGGTCTTCTAGAGCAAANGAAGCATGACAACAGCAATAATCAAATTCAATACCTTGCCCAATTCTATTTGGCCCGCCACCAAGTATGATAACTTTTTTATTATTAGTGGGCAAAGATTCNCAATATTCATTATCGTTATATATATCTCCTACATATGTTGAATACATATAGTCTGTTTTTGTTTCAAATTCTGCAGCACATGTATCTACTTTTTTATATACTGGTCTTACATTAAGCTTAATCCTCTCTTTTCTCACAAACTCTTCTTCTTTGTTAATTAGCTTAGCTAAGCGCGAATCAGAAAAACCCATTGATTTTATTAATTTAAAATTCTCTTTATCATTCGGCAAACCGTCTTTTTGAATAAGGTTTTCCCAAAGCACGATTTCTTCAATTTGTTTCAAAAACCAAGGATCATAATATGTAATTGAATTTACATCATCAACAGAAAGACCAGATCTAAAAGCTTCTGCTATAAATAATAATCTCTCTGGTGAGGCAATTTTAAGATTTTTTATTATCTCTTCTTTTGTAAAACCTTTTTTAGACAACTCATTAAATCCATCAAGGTCATTTTCCAAAGATCTTAATCCTTTTTGAACAGATTCTTGGAAATTACCACCAATAGACATAGCCTCACCAACTGATTTCATTGATGTTGTTAATGTAGATTCTGAGCCGGGGAATTTTTCAAAAGCAAATCGAGGTATTTTTGTTACAACATAATCAATTGAAGGTTCAAATGAAGCAGGTGTTGTCGTTGTTATATCATTGACCAATTCATCAAGGTTGTATCCTACCGCTAATAGAGCTGCTATTTTAGCTATAGGAAAACCTGTAGCTTTTGAAGCAAGAGCAGAAGATCTAGACACCCTAGGATTCATTTCTATTATTACTATTCTTCCATCTTTTGGATTAACGGCAAATTGAACATTTGAACCACCAGTATCGACACCAATTTCTCTTAAGGTTTTTATTGATGCATTTCTAAGTTCTTGATATTCCCTGTCGGTGAGAGTTAATGCTGGAGCAACAGTTATTGAATCACCAGTATGAACTCCCATTGGATCAATATTTTCAATTGAACATACAATTATGCAATTGTCTGATTTGTCTCTGACAACTTCCATTTCAAATTCCTTCCAGCCTATAACTGATTCTTCAACTAAAACTTCACTGTTCGGAGAGTTTCTTAATCCATCACTAACAATTTGATGAAATTCATCAATGTCATAAGCTATTCCACCACCTGTTCCACCAAGCGTAAAGGAAGGTCGAATAATCGCAGGTAAGCCGATAGTATCTATTTTATTATTAGCTTCTTCAAGCGTATGGGCAATAAATGATTTAGGTGTTTCAAGTCCAATAGAATTCATTGCCACTCTAAATTCTTCCCGATTTTCAGCTTTTGATATCGCTTCTTTATTTGCGCCAATTAGTTCGACATTATTTTTCTCAAGAAAACCTGAACTAGCGACTTCTAAGGATACATTGAGAGCTGTCTGCCCTCCCATTGTTGGTAACAAGGCATCCGGCTTTTCCTTTAATATGATTTTTTCTATAATATCGCTAGTAATTGGCTCTATATAGGTTGCATCAGCAACTTCTGGATCAGTCATAATTGTTGCAGGATTAGAATTTACCAATATTATTCTATATCCTTCTTTTTTTAAGGCTTTGCATGCTTGAGTACCTGAATAATCGAATTCACATGCTTGCCCAATTATAATAGGACCTGCGCCTATAATTAATATACTTTTAATGTCTTCTCTTTTAGGCATTTATATATTTCTCAATGTTATTTAGAAACTTATCAAATAGATAATAACTATCATTTGGTCCTGGCGAAGCTTCAGGATGATGTTGAACTGAAAAAATTGGTTTATTAATTACTTCAATTCCACAATTACTTCCGTCAAATAAACTAGTATGTGTTTCTATGACATCCTGTGGCAAATTATCACTCTTTACTGCAAAGCCATGATTCATGGATGTAATATTTACACTTGAATCATGATTATTTTTTACTGGATGATTTGCGCCATGATGACCTTGATGCATTTTATAAGTTTTTAATCCCAATGATANNGCAAGTAATTGATGACCAAGACAAATACCAAATATAGGTAAATTTAATTCTATTAGCTGNTTGATTACTGGTATCGCATATATTCCAGTTGCNCTTGGATCACCTGGACCATTCGAAAGAAAAATTCCATCAGGCTNTAAATTAATTATCTCATTGTAAGAAGATGTACATGGAACTATTGATATTTTTTCAAACCTTGAAGATAAACATCTTAGTATATTTTTTTTCACTCCAAAATCTATTACAACAACATGAGCATTAATTCTTTTTCTTTCTATTCTATCATTGTAAATATTTATTTCTTTTTCATTCCAAGAAATTTTNTCTTTGCAAGTAACAATTTTTGCTAGATCTTGATCGTTTATCCCNCGAAACATTTTAGTATCTTCNAGATAAGATACAAATTCTTNAATCCCGTTTTTATCATGCACTATTGTTCCATTAATGAGNCCTTTTTCTCTAATTAGATTTGTTAAAGCTCGAGTNTCNATTCCATAAATACCTACAATTGAATTGTCTTTTAACCATTTATCTAAATCTACTTCAGATCTCCAATTCGAGGGATCTGTAATAAGAGATCGAAATATTGCTCCACTGATATGGGGTTTATCTGAACCCTCATTATCGTCCGAATTAAGGCCTACATTTCCAATATGAGGAAAAGTAAAGGTTATTATTTGGGAGCAATAAGATGGATCTGTCATAATCTCTTGATATCCAGATATAGCAGTATTGAANCAAACTTCACCAGAAGATTTTCCTATTGCTCCAAAACCGAANCCCTTAAAGATCGTCCCNTCATCTAAAACAAGTGCACCGGTAGGATTTTTGGAAACCCATTTTACCATAAAANTGACCTTTTAAAAAAATAAGAAAAATATGTTTTGGATATTAAGCGATCAGAATTAAAAATAAAAAAAAGGNCCATNAAATTTTTCTCAGTAAAAAAAATAATTGAAAACGAATCAATTATTTTAAACACAAATTGACGAAATTTATAAATACTAAACGAGTGAGTCAAGAAACAAATCATATGATGATTTTTTTTTTAATTTTATATATCTTTGATTACTTAAATATTGGAGTGNTAAATGCTTAAAACTAAACTTAAAGATGAATTAATTATAGCAATGAAAGATAAAAATCAGCTTAGGGTTTCAACCTTAAGAATGGTAAATGCATCTATTAAGGATCTTGAAATCAGTCAAAGAACAAATAATCAGACTGATGAGATATCAGATAATGATATAATAGATATTCTTGTTAAAATGGTGAAGCAAAGAAAAGAAGCTGCAGATACATATAAGCAAGGCAATAGAGATGATTTGAGTAAGAAAGAGTTAGATGAAATCAAAATAATTGAGGAGTTCTTGCCCAAACAGTTATCTGAGGATGAGGTTATTAAAATAATAGAAGGTTTAATTTCAGAAAATAATATATCTGATATTAGTGGNATGGGTTTGTTAATGTCAGAGATCAAAAAAAAATATTCTGGTCAATTAGATTTAGGTTTGGCTTCTAAAATAATTAAGGATAGAATTAATTCTTAAGGAAAAAATTAATAATGAAATTTTCGAAATCCCTTCTAGATGATATCAAAAGTAAAATAGAAATATCTGATATTGTTGGAAAAAGAGTAGCTCTTCAGAAAAGAGGTAAAGAATTTGTAGGTTTATCACCTTTTCAGAATGAAAAAACTCCTTCTTTTACTGTAAATAATGAAAAACAATTTTATCATTGTTTTTCATCAAACAAGCATGGTGACATTTTCACATTTCTTGTTGAAGTTGAAGGGCTTTCTTTTCCTCAAGCGGTTGAACAATTAGCAGAGCAAGCTGGTGTGGAAATTAGAACATTAACCAAGGATGAAGAAAAAAAAATCGATGGAAGAAAAAAACTTAATTCCATAATGGAAATGGCAAATGATTTTTTTATGAATAATCTTTTNAGTGATAATCGAGCACTAAAATATCTAAGCAATAGGGGAATTAAGAAAGATATAATCTTGGAATATCAAATTGGATATGCAATCGATAGTTTTTCATCTCTTAACGATTATCTTTTAGGAAAAGGGTTGTCAAATGATGACATATTACTTACCGGATTAATTATTAAAAGTGATAAGAAAAAAAATAGCTTTTATGACCGTTATAGAGATCGAATAATTTTCCCTATCACAAATACATATGGAAAAATAGTTGGCTTTGGNGGAAGGGTTATAAATGAAGATAATAAACCAAAATATATGAACTCACCTGAAACAGAAATATTTCATAAAGGTAATTTATTATATAATTATTCAAATATAAAATCTCCAAATAAAGAAATTAAAAACCTTGTTGTTGTTGAAGGTTATATGGATGCAATAAGTTTATGTTCAAAAGGGTTCAAAAATGTGGTTGCACCCTTAGGGACAGCTATGACTGAGAGNCAGCTTAACTTAATTTGGAGTTTAGTTGATTCACCAATTATATGCTTCGATGGAGATAAGGCAGGAAAGAATGCTGCAGAAAGAGTAATTGAATTAGCTGTTCCAAATTTAAAGCCAGGTAAAAATATTCGTTTTATCAATTTAAATGATGGTTTAGACCCNGATGATTATGTAAACAAAAATGGTATCAAATCTTTTTTCAGTCTTGCTGAGGATTCAACGCCACTAAATGAACAAATATGGAAAAATTATTTTAAGAGAGCCGATGTATCAACTCCTGAGGGTAAAGCAAATTTAGAAAAAGAACTACGTTCAATATTAATGCAAATTAATGATAAAAATATAAGGAAACATTATGGCTTATATTTTAAAGAATCCATGAATAATGTTTTTTATGATAATAAAAGCTCTCCAATTCGCTATGATAAGAAAAATAAATTAAATACATTCGATAAAATAAAAATCAGAGATAGCAAAGTCGGCTCAGGTGAAACAATTCCATCAGGCTTGGAGACATTATTAGTTTCAGGTATTTTGATTTATCCAGAAATATTAGAAAATAATATCGAAAATTTTGAGTCATCTGTAATTGATCATAAATTACTTAGCCAAATTAGAGATGAAATTATAGATTTCTTATCAAAAGGAATTACTTATAATTTGGTAGAAATAAAAAGTTTTATTGATAGAAATTATTCAGAAATTCTAATAAAAGAGTTAAAATTTTCAAAGAAATACTGGTCTAACTATAAAAATTCCACTATAGAGACTATTTCATCAATTTGGGTTGAAATATTTGAAGATGATCAACATATAAAATCTCTAGATATTGAGATTAATAATTTTGATAAGAATGTTAAAAGTGATAGTAACGAAAAGAGATTAATTAGCATTCTAGAAAAGAAAGATATTGAATTAAAAAAAATAACTGAAAAATATGGCCAATAAAAGAAAAAGCAAAAAAACAGACAATCAAAATCAAGGCACTGAATCAGCTCTAATAGATATGTCTGACAGAGATGTTAAAAAGATGATAAAAACCGCAAAGTCCCAAGGCTTTGTTACATATGAACAGTTAAATAAAGTTACATCATCTGAGGATCTTTCATCAGAGCAAATTGAAGATGTTATGTCCATGCTATCAGAAATGGGCATAAATGTTATTGAGAATGAAGAAGAGGAACAGGCATCTGAAGCAACTCCAATAAAGAAATCAACCTCTGAGAGAGCCGATAGAACCGATGATCCAGTAAGAATGTATCTGCGAGAGATGGGTTCTGTAGATCTTTTATCTAGGGAAGGTGAAATAGCTATTGCCAAACGAATTGAGGCTGGAAAAGAAGCAATGATCGAAGGTCTTTGTGAGAGTCCGTTAACGTTTCAAGCTATAATTATATGGAGAGATGAACTGAATGAGGGTCAAGTTCTTCTTAGAGATATTATTGATTTAGAGGCTTCATATGAAGGTCCAGATGCTAAAAATAAAAAGATTGCAGTTGATAAAATCACAGATGAAAAACAAAAAGATGATGATAGTGAAACTGATGAGGAGAACGAAACTTCCGATAATGATAATAGTGATTATGATAATAACCTGTCGCTTGCCGCTATGGAGGCTGAATTAAAACCAGATGTATTTGATATTTTTGACTCAATATCCGATAAATATAAAAAGCTAAGAAAACTTCAAGATAAAAGAAATGATCTAAAGAAACAAAAAAAAGATCTTTCTGCCCGTCAAATGGACACATACAATGAATTTTCATCTGAGTTAAAAAACTCTATGAAACAATTATCTCTCAACCCCAATAGAATAGAAGCTCTTCTAGATCACTTATATGATATTAATAAAAGACTTGTAGATTTAGAAATTTCATTGTGGAAACTGGCAAGCTCTTCTGGAATTAATCGAAAAGATTTTCTTAAGGAATATCACGGAAACGAACTTGATCCTACTTGGATTAATCGCGTTGTAAGACTTAAAAGAGATGGATGGCAGAAATTTGTTAAAGAAAATAGAAAAAATATTAAATCAATTTTTGCTGATATTCATGATCTCTCAGACGAAACCGGTCTTGAGATTGAAGAATTCAGGCAAATTGTTTTAAAGGTTCAAAAAGGTGAAAGAGAAGCTGCTGTCGCAAAGAAAGAAATGGTAGAAGCAAATCTGAGATTAGTTATTTCTATTGCAAAAAAATATACTAATAGAGGTCTTCAATTCTTAGATTTAATTCAAGAGGGAAATATAGGCTTAATGAAAGCTGTTGATAAATTTGAATACAGAAGAGGCTATAAGTTTTCTACATATGCAACTTGGTGGATAAGACAGGCTATCACCAGGTCTATTGCTGATCAAGCAAGAACAATTAGAA
Source organism: Rhodobiaceae bacterium (assembly GCA_002728335.1). Lineage (GTDB taxonomy): Bacteria > Pseudomonadota > Alphaproteobacteria > MED-G09 > MED-G09 > AG-430-B22. The sequence goes on along the minus strand of PBXC01000011.1, from coordinate 1,837 downwards.
TTCCAGTTCACATGATCGAAACAATAAATAAATTAGTACGAACCTCTAGGCAAATACTTCATGAAATTGGAAGAGAGCCAACTCCAGAGGAATTATCAGACAAACTTCAAATGCCACTTGATAAAGTTAGAAAAGTTCTAAAAATAGCCAAAGAGCCAATTTCTCTCGAAACACCAGTTGGAGACGAAGAAGATAGTTATTTAGGAGATTTTATCGAAGATAAAAATGTTTTATTACCTGTAGATGCTGCAATACAGGCAAATTTAAGGGAAACTACTACAAAAGTTCTTGCAATGCTGACACCGAGAGAAGAAAGGGTCTTAAGAATGAGATTTGGTATTGGAATGAATACCGATCATACTCTTGAGGAAGTGGGCCAACAATTTTCAGTAACAAGAGAGAGAATTAGACAAATAGAAGCAAAGGCGCTCAGAAAATTAAAACATCCTACAAGATCTAAAAAATTACGTAGCTTTCTTGATAATTAAAATATAAAAGATTAAAGGAGGGCCTGTAGCTCAGTTGGTTAGAGCAAACCGCTCATAACGGTTCGGTCGCAGGTTCGAATCCTGCCAGGCCCACCACTTAAGGGAATTTTTATGTCGTCTTATCAATATATTTTCTCATTGGAAAATTTGTCTAAAACTTGGTCCGGGGGAAAGACGCTTTTTGAAAATATTAATCTTTCTTTTTTACCAAACGCAAAGATAGGTATTGTAGGTGTAAATGGTTCTGGAAAATCGACCTTTCTTAAAATTTTATCAGGTATTGATAAGGAGTATAATGGTGAAATAATTGCTGCAAAAGGCATTAAAGTTGGCTATTTAGCNCAAGAACCTGAATTAGATATTACAAAGAATGTTTTTGAAAATGTTTCTGAAGGAGCTAAAGAAAAACTTTCATTGATAGANAAATATAATGAATTGTCCATGAACTATTCTGAAGAAATAGCTGATGATCTAGCAAAATTACAGGATGAGATTGAAGCTAGAGATTTATGGGATCTTGACTCAAAAATTGAACAAGCCATGGACGCACTTAGATGTCCAGATAAGTCAAAAGATATCAATACATTATCTGGTGGAGAAAAAAGAAGAGTAGCTATATGTAAATTACTTCTAGAGGAGCCTGATTTACTTTTATTAGATGAGCCAACTAATCATCTTGATCCAGAAACTGTAGCATGGCTTGAAAATTATCTTAAAAACTATAAGGGTACAGTTATATTAATAACTCATGACAGATTCTTTCTAGATAATATTACAGAGTGGATACTTGAACTAGATAGAGGAAAAGCAATTCCATATGAAGGAAATTATAGTAGATGGCTGATTCAAAAACAAAAAAGAATTGAACTCGAAACTAAACAAGAAAATGCAAGATTAAGAAGATTAAAAAGTGAGGTTAATTGGATTTCATCTTCTCCAAAAGCCCGTCAATCAAAATCTAAAGCTAGAATNAATAATTACGAGACTCTTTTAAATAAAGAAAATATTCAATCTATTGATGATCCACAAATTATTATTCCTAATGCACCTCGTCTTGGTGATTTGGTGATAGAGTTAAATAATCTCAAGAAGGTAATTGAAGATAAAGTTCTTTTTGAGGATCTTTCTTTCAAGGTTCCAAAAGGAGCTATAGTTGGGATAATTGGAGCTAATGGCGCTGGAAAAACTACTCTTTTTAATATTATTTCAGATAAATTAGATGCAACTGATGGGTTGGTCAGGTTGGGAGAAACTGTAAACTTAAGTTATGTAGATCAATCAAGAGAAACTCTTGATTCTGTTAAAACAGTATGGGAAGAGATTTCTGAGGGAAATGATATTGTAGAAAT
>PBXC01000010.1 GCA_002728335.1 Rhodobiaceae bacterium | reverse complement strand
CTGGTTTAAGTCTTAATAAATCTTCAGCAGCAATAATTTCTTCAGCGAAAGAACCTGTCTTTCCGCTAACAATAACACTATCATCAATTGTGAAAGATTCTACATCATCTCCAACCTCAATGACTATACCCGAAGATTCCATACCAAGTGTAAATGGGATATCAGGTTTATATTGATATAATCCTTCGGTCATCAGTAAATCAGGAAAATTAACAGATGCTGCCTCAACTTTTACACGTACCTCATTAGGCTTAAGTGACCTTCTCTTGAACTCAGCAATTTCAATCGATGATAGATCGTTAGTAAGAGAGGTAACAACAGCAGCTTTAAACATTTTGATTTGCCTTAACACCACTTACGATAAAATTAGTACAGAATTTAATAGCNTCATCTATGTTAGATTTTGAATTTTTTTTTGTAATAAAAGTAAGNGCAAGACCTTCAGTAACATACCTNATGATTGCACAAAAATAATCAACATCCANGCNTGGTAAAATACCTTNTTCNATAGCCTTATTAACATCTTCCTTTAGATACTCTAATTCTAATGACATCATTGGTGTTTCTATATTAAAACTTTGTACATCATTTAAATTACTGTTTAAAATCATAAATATATCAGAATGATCTTGTGCAAACTCAAAAAAGGGTTTGACCTGAAAAGATACAAATTCNTCTAAATTATTAGCCTTTANTCTTTGATCTCTTAACTCTTGCCCAATCAATATTGCTACATCATCTAAAGCAGCGATTAAAACTTCTTCTTTGGATTTGAAATAATTATAAAATGTTCCTGAGGCAAGAGAGGTTTTNCGAATAATATCCCTGACTGTTGTNTTGCTAATNCCTTTTTCAAGAAAAACCTTNATNCCGGCATCAATAATTAAAGATCTATTGTTTGCTTTATTTTGNTGTCTTTTATTAATNTTTTTATNTTTTTTATTCATTTTAGAAAAATCAATACATTTTCAGGTGGTCGNCCTATTATTGCCCTATTNTCATCATAGACAATAGGTCTCTCTATAAGAATTGGATTATCTACCATAAATTGNACAAGATCATCATCANTCAAATTCTCTCTATTCAAATGTTTTTCTTTATAGACTGTTTCACCTTTTCTCATAAGATCTCTTGGCTTTATATCTAAGAGGTTAATTATTTGTAATAAAGTTTNCTTATTTGGAGATTCCTTAAGATATTCAATAATATCAACATCTATTCCATTATCCTCTAAAATGGTTAATGTTTGCCTAGATTTTGAACATCTTGGATTATGAAAAATTTTAATTGTCATTTACTATCTCCGTATCTATTCCTACAGCATCTTTTATATTATCAAAACCATCATTTTTTAAAAGGACGCTTATCTCTTGGTTTATCTTTTTTATAAGGCCTGGACCTTGATAAACTAANCCAGTGTAGAGCTGAACTAAACTTGCGCCATTTCTTATTTTATTATATGCATCTTTAGCAGAGCTAATTCCTCCAACGCCAATTAANGGNATTTTTCCNTTAGTTTTCTCATAAACTTTTTTTAATTGATCAGTAGAAGTTTGATATAATAANCTTCCAGATAAACCACCNTTCAAATTTATACCAAAACCCTTGAAAGGCCTTTCAAGAGTGGTATTTGATATTATTATACCATCGANATTAAATTCTAAAAAAATACCACACATAACACCAAGCTCGTCATCGTTTATATCAGGAGAAATTTTTACAAAGATAGGAACTGTTCTGATTTCATTTTTNTTTCTGAGATTTTCAATATTCTTCAGCANGTTTTTTAAGTTATTNGCTAAATGCAAATCCCTTAANCCAGGTGTNTTTGGAGAAGAAATATTTATGGTTATATANGAGATATAATTAGAAAAAAATTCGATACCAGAAAGATAATCATCGATAAAATTTTTACTATCTTTATTTGCACCAATATTGATACCAACAATTCCTTCAATTTTTTTATTCTGNAGATTTTCTTTTACCCTCTCAAAACCAATACTATTGAATCCCAAGCTATTAATTATTGCCTTTTCTTTTTTTATTCTATGAATCCTTGGTTTTGGATTTCCTCTCTGCGGTTTGGGAGTAACGGTACCTACTTCAACAAAACCAAAACCAAGTTGTAACATTTTATCATACACTTCAGCATCTTTATCAAATCCTGCAGCTAGGCCTATTGGGCTCATAAAGTCTAAACCAAAGATTTTTATATTTAATTCTGGAGGAATTGATGTCTTATTTATAGGAATAAATTTCAGGAATAGTATTGTTAATCTATGAACTATTTCAGGATCAAAAAGAAAAAGGAAAGCTTTAAGTAAGTTATACATTAAGCACTATCCTAATAAATAATAAAAAAAATTGAAATAAATAATATTATCAATCAAGTAAGCACAGAATCCCTTATATATGGAATTAACTCCCGGTCCGCTGGTAAAAGGTTGCAATCATATAAATCCTTAACAAACAACCATTTCATATTTTGATTTTCATTTGACATAATTACACCTACATTTTCACGACAAATATATAAGAGAAGCAAAATGTTGAAATCATCATATTCATTTAATGAAAAGGTTAATGGAGAAAAACAAAAATCTCCTAAGTTGACTCCAATTTCTTCCTTAATTTCTCTAATTAAACAATTTTCGGGAGTTTCATTTTTTTCNAGTTTTCCTCCTGGAAACTCCCAAAAACCTTCCATAAACTTACCTTTCGGTCTTTCACAAATCAAAACTCTTCCGTCCTGATCCACTAAAACAAGCGCTGAAACAATTACTAGTTCTTTTTCTGACATCTAGGATCTATAATCTGTATTTATTCTTACATATTCTTCAGTAAGGTCACATGTCCAAAAAGAGGAAANGCCAGTTCCAATACCTAAATCAACATCTATTAAAATATTATCATTTTTCATATATTTCTGTGTTTTTCTCTCAGAGTATCTTTTTGCCAACTCTCCATCTTTAATAACGANATTATTACCAATTTTTATAAGTAATTTTTCATGAGAAAATTGTTCTTTTGTTTTTCCGATAGCCATTATTATTCTTCCCCAGTTTGGGTCCGAGCCTGCAATAGCAGTTTTAATAAGTGGTGAATTTGCTATAGACATAGCTACTTTTTTAGCTGACGAAATACTTATTGCATTTCTGACATTAACTTGAACTAATTTAGTAGCCCCCTCTCCATCTTTAACAATCTGGATTGCAAGATCTTTCATTACATCATCTAAGGCTTTTCTAAATTTAATAAGTCGTTTATCGCCAATCTTACTAATGGGTTTAGTCTTTTTACCCAACATCCCTTGGCCTGTAGCAAAAGCCAAAACAGTATCATTAGTTGATGTATCACTATCAACACTAATTGAATTAAAACTACCTCTTACTCCTAAATTAAGTAAAGTTTGCAAAAGCTTTGGTTCAATAAGTGCATCTGTAAAAATAAAAGAAAGCATGGTTGCCATATTTGGAGCAATCATTCCTGATCCCTTTGCTATTCCAACAATAGAAATTTTCTCATTATCAATTGTAATCGTCTTAGCACTACCTTTNGGAAATGTATCAGTTGTCATTATTGCTTTCGCCGCGTTTTTAAAGTCTTTATTTTTTCCAAAAAGAGATTTTTTTAATGCTTTTTTTATTTTTGGAACTGGAAGTTGTTCACCAATAACACCTGTAGAACAAATATAAATATCTTTTTGCCTTGAATTTATTAACTTTGAAAAATAATTAGCTATTCTTCGATTGTTTTCAGTTCCCTTTTTTCCCGTAAAACTATTTGCTATTCCAGCNTTTACAATTAAGGCATTTGCATATCCATTAACTATATTTTTTTTACAAAACTCAACTGGAGCTGCGGGCATTTGTGACAATGTAAAAACTCCAGCAACAGATGCAGGTTTGTCAAATGTAATTGTTAAAATATCCTGTCTGCTCTTGTATTTTGAATTAGATACAGAAGTGCCAATATTTACTCCTCTAATAGAGGGTAAAATTGGAAATTTTTCAGGAGCCAATGGTGACTTTTTTAATTTCATTTTTAACCTTATAAATAAATACTAATTAATGATTTAATAAACTAAACTAAATTATAGATAAACATGATTTTTTTGTTTAGTTGACAATNGTGTATTGAATTCCTAAATGAAGAGTAGTTTTATAAGAAAGTAATGTAAGAATATGGCTAGTTTGAACTCATTTCTAAATAAAATATTTGGATCAAATAATGATCGTAGCTTAAAAAAATATAATAAACGTTTAGAGGAAATTAATGCCCTTGAGCCTCTATACGAACAACTCAATGATCAAGATTTAAAAAATAAAACAAATATATTTAGAGANCAAATTAATAACGATACTCCTTTAGATGAGNTATTAAATGATGCCTTTGCTGTAGTTAGAGAGGCAAGCAAAAGAACACTTGGACAAAGACATTTTGATGTCCAAATAATTGGAGGTCTAATACTTCACGAAGGGAAAATAACTGAAATGAAAACTGGTGAAGGTAAAACTTTGGTCTCAACTCTTCCAGCATATTTAAACTCATTAACAGGTAATGGCGTTCATATTGTTACTGTGAATGATTATCTTGCAAAGAGAGATTCTGAGTGGATGGGAGAAATTTTTAAATTTCTTGGTCTAGAGGTTGGCGTAATTTATTCCGGCCAAACTGATGATGAAAAGCAAAAAGCTTATATGGCTGATATTACATATGGAACAAATAATGAATTTGGCTTCGATTATTTAAGAGATAATATGAAACATTCTACTGATCAAATGTTTCAAAAAAATCGTAATTTTGCCATTGTTGATGAAGTAGACTCAATTTTAATTGATGAAGCTAGAACACCACTAATAATATCTGGGATGATTGAAGATAAATCTGATTTATATGTTAAAGTTGATAGGTTGATACCTAAGATTGACAATGAAGATATTGAAATTGATGAAAAATCTAAATCAATCAATCTAACTGAAACTGGAAATGAATCTCTAGACAAAATTCTTATTGAAGAAGGGTTTATTACATCTGAATCATCAATTTATGATATCGAAAATGTAACTCTTGTTCATCATATCAATCAAGCACTGAAAGCAAATATGCTCTTTCATAAGGATACTGATTATTTGGTTAAAGATAATCAAGTAATAATAATAGACGAGTTTACCGGAAGAATGATGGAGGGAAGAAGATTTTCTGATGGTCTTCACCAAGCGTTAGAAGCAAAAGAAGGCGTAACCATCCAGCCTGAAAATCAGACCTTAGCATCTATAACTTTTCAAAATTATTTCCGTTTATATAATAAATTATCTGGAATGACTGGTACGGCTTTGACTGAGGCAGAGGAATTTATGGATATATACGGTTTAGGAGTGATATCCGTTCCTACAAATATGCCAATAACAAGAATTGACTCTGATGATGAAATTTATAGAACTTCAGAAGAAAAATATGATGCCATCATTAATAATATTGTTGAGTGCAATAAACGTAATCAGCCAGTACTTGTTGGAACTGTTAGTATTGAAAAATCAGAAATCTTATCTAAACTTCTAAAGTCAAAAAAAATTAATCACAATGTTTTAAANGCCAAATATCATGAAAAAGAAGCAGATATCATTTCTCAAGCAGGAAAACCTGGAGCCGTTACTATTGCTACGAATATGGCAGGAAGAGGTACAGATATTCAACTAGGTGGNAATATTGATGATGCTTCTCAAATTNCAGAAAATCAAAAGGATTTAAAACAACAGGTAGTAAAATCAGGAGGNCTTTGTGTTATTGGAACAGAAAGACATGAAAGCAGAAGAATAGATAATCAGTTAAGAGGTAGATCAGGNAGACAAGGTGATCCAGGTGAGTCCAAATTTTACTTAAGCTTAGAAGATGATTTAATGAGAATTTTTGGTTCAGATCGATTGGATAATATCCTGCAAAGGCTTGGGCTAGATGANGGAGAAGCAATTGTTCANCCTTGGATTAATACAGCCCTCGAAAGAGCACAAAAAAAAGTCGAATCCAGAAATTTTGATATCAGAAAGAATCTATTGAAATTTGATAATGTTATGAATGATCAAAGAAAAGTAATTTTTGATCAAAGGTTAGAAATTCTAGAACNGGAAGATCTATCAGAAACTGTTAAAGATATGCGCCAAGAAGTACTATTTGATATTCTTAATAATTCAATACCAGATAAAACTTTTGTTGATGATTGGGATGGGGATAAACTCGAAAGAGATATCAATAGAATTTTTACAATTAAATTACCTGTAAAAAGTTGGATGGAAGAAGACGGAATTGACTCTGAAGATATAAGNGAGAGAGTTTCTCAAGAAATAGAAAATGAATACGATAAAAAATCAAATGAATTTGGGAAAGATTTAATCAAAAATCTCGAAAAAACNATTGTTCTGCAATCNATCGATCAAAATTGGAAAGATCACCTTGGTCAACTTGAGAATCTGAGNCAAATTGTTGGNTTGAGAGGATATGGTCAAAGAGATCCATTGAGTGAATATAAATCAGAATCTTTTTCTTTATTTGAAGAGTTATTGGATAATTTCAGAGAGGATGTTACTAGAATATTATTCCATATCCGAATGGCTTCGGATGAGGGATTAAGCAAAATAAATAGAGAAAATACTATTAGCCAAAAAGCTTCTAAAGAGAGTAGTGAAGAAACTCCAAATAGTAACAAAATCAATAAGACAGTTACTNTAAGAAAAAATGATCAACCAATTGATCCNAATGATNCGTCTACTTGGGGAAAGGTTGGAAGAAATGATCTTTGTCCTTGTGGATCAGGAAAAAAGTATAAACACTGTCACGGCAAATAATTATAAATTTTGACCAATTTCTAAAAATTTATCTCTTCTTTTTTGTATTAATTCTTTTTCAGTAAATTTACTCAACTCTGTTATCGTATTTTTTAAATATGATTTTACTTGAGATATCATTTGAGCTGGTTCTCTATGAGCTCCACCTAAAGGCTCATCAATTATTTTATCTATAATGCCTAGTCTCAACAAATCGTTTGCTGTAATTTTCATGGATTCAGCNGCATCCTTTGCTCTTTCAGCACTTCTCCATAATATGGATGCCGATGCTTCNGGTGATGCAACNGTATAAATAGAATGCTCNAGCATAAATACTTTATTTGCCGCAGCTAATGCNATAGCACCTCCAGAGCCGCCCTCACCAATAATCATTGATATCACAGGNACTTTTAATGAAAGCGTACAATCAGTTGAACGAGCAATTGCTTCTGATTGCCCTCTTTCTTCTGCACCAATACCTGGATAAGCNCCTGGTGTATCAACAAAAGTAATTACAGGAATATTAAATTGCTCAGCAAGGCGCATCAACCTAATTGATTTCCTATAACCCTCTGGATGAGCCATCCCAAAGTTATGCTTAAGCCTTGTTTCAGTATCATTACCTTTTTCATGACCAATTAACATTACAGATTGGTTATCAATTTTACCTAATCCACCAATTATAGCTTTATCCTCACCGAACAANCTATCNCCAGATAGAATTACAAAATTATCAAGAATACCCTCGGCATAATTTGTAAAATGAGGTCGGTTAGGATGTCTTGCGACCTGAGTCTTTTCCCAAGTTGACAGATTTGAGTATTTATCTTCTAACCAATCTTGAGATCTTTTTTCGAGCTTTGATATATCATCAATTGAAATATTGCCATCATTAGAGCTTAATCTTAATTCATTTAATTCACGAATTTTGCCTTCAATGTCAGATAAAGATTTCTCAAAATCTAAATAGCTAACCATTTAAATACCCATCTCAAAAGGGTAAATTGCAACTGAAATTAGCTTAAGTCAACCAAGAGATTTTTCTAATGGATGATTTTTTAATACTGTCTCTATAGTTTCAGAATCTAAAATATGTGTATAAATTTCTGTAGTAGAAACATTTGCATGTCCNAAAAGTTGCTGAATGACCCTTATATCTGCACCCTTATTTAACATATGAGTTGCAAAAGCATGTCTTAATTTNTGAGGCGTCAATTGATTTTTACTGAATCCNAATTCANTAGATATTTCTGTTAAAATCTTATTTACTGAGTCTCTTGTAATNTGACCTGAAACACTATGTGAAGGAAAGAGGTACTTTTCTTTATTTGANCTACAATCAATCCAGTCNATTATTGATTTTGCTGTCTTGGTTGTGAAATATGCATTTCTTTCTTTTCCACCTTTTCCAAAAACAACTAAAGTTCTTTTTTTGAGATCAATATCTTGAATTTTTAAATTAATTAATTCACTCACCCTCAANCCAGTTGAATAAAGAATTTCAATAAGACATTTTATTTTAATCTTCTTTTTTTGNTTCGCTTTACTGTCATTTTTTAAAGGGCNTTTCCTAATAAAATGCAANAATGTATCAATATCTTTTTCTGATAATATTGTTGGCAAACTTCTTTTAANATTAGGTTTATCAATAAATTCTANAGGACTTGCGCTAATATTCTTTTGCTTTAATTCATAATCAAAAAATTGTTTTAATGTTGAATGGATTCTTGCTCTTGATGTATTTTTAAATCCTTTTTCTTTTAATAAGTAAAAAAATTCTCTTAATATCTTATGATTCAAATGTCTCAATGAAGCTAATTTGTTCTTATTAAAACGGTTATCTATTGAGTGGTAAAAATCTTTTTGTCTTTTTTGAGGTGATACATTTTTTTTAAACCAAGCAGAATTATAGAGGTAAAGGCTCAAAAGTTTAAAATCCCTTTTATACGAAAAGACAGTATTTTGGCTTAATCCTTTTTCAACAATCAAGAAATCAAAGAAGATTTCTAAAATTCTATTTTGATCTCGCCAAAATTTTTCCCAATTCAAGTCTATCATAAAATTTAATTAAACCTTCAATTAGTAAATAAATCCTTTTCATTAATAGCTTTATTAATTTCATTAACCTTAGGGTTTCCATTATCATTTATAAAGGTTAATACGAAATAAAACCCTATAAGCAGTAAAAAAATAGTAAAATACTTTTTCATTAAACACCCAATATCGTTATTATATATGTTTTAAAATTAAATTTAGTATAAAAATAGTAATTTAATATTTTTTTATTTAGTAAATTTTTAATGATTAATAAATTAATGAAATTATCGCTTACTGGAATGATGGGAGCTGGTAAAACAAGTATTGGAAAAATTCTTGCAGAAAAAATTCATATTCCTTTTTATGACTCAGATCAATTAATTGTAGATAAACTGGACTTAGAGATTGTTGATATTTTTAGAAATCATGGAGAAGATTATTTCAGAAATCAGGAGGAAGAAGTTTGTAACAATATCTTAAAAAAAGAGACATTTGTTCTGGCTTTAGGTGGTGGCGGAATCTTAAATAAAAGAATAAGGGAGGCTATTAACAATGAGACAATATCAATTTATTTAAAAACAGATCAAAATATCTTGTTTGAAAGATTAAAAAACGATAAATCAAGACCATTAATACAAGGTTCTGACTTAAAGAAAAAAATAAATGATATTATTTCTGAAAGAGAGAAATTTTATCTCAAAAGTAATATAGTGGTTGATAACAACATAAATGATATAGAATTAATAACCGAAAAAATAATTTCATTAATTAAAAACTACAATTCATGACTGAAACAAAAAAAATAAAAATCAACTTAGATAAAGAGTCATATGATATTCATATTGGCGCAAATTTATCAGATGAAATTCCAAATATCGTTTCTAAACTAACATCAAAAAATAAAGTTTTCTTAATATGTGATGAAAGTTTAGGCTCACTAATACTTCCTCAGGTCAAAAATTCATTATCGAAGGCTGGATTTGAAATATTTGTTTGTTTTGTTAAATCAGGTGAAAGTAGTAAAAGTTTTGAAATTCTTGAAAAAACAATAGCAGAACTCTTAGATAATGGTATTGAGAGAAGTGATACACTGATTGCGCTTGGGGGAGGAGTAATTGGAGATTTAGCTGGGTTTATAAGCTCAATAATATATAGAGGCATAAATTTCATCCAAATACCAACAACCTTACTTGCTCAAGTTGATTCTTCTGTTGGAGGAAAAACAGCAATAAATGTTAAACAAGGTAAAAACTTAGTCGGTAGTTTTTTTCAGCCTAAAGCAGTAATAACTGATGTAAATTATTTATCGTCTCTCTCAGATAGAGAGATAAAATGTGGAATATCTGAAATTATTAAATATGGAATAATTGGTGATAGAAGTTTTTTTTATTGGCTAAAAGAAAATATTTCTAAACTAAAAAAACTAGATAATAAATGCCTAATTCATGCAATTCAGAAATCGTGTCAAATGAAGGCAGATATTGTTCAAAAAGATGAAAAAGAAAAAGGAGAAAGAGCTTTGCTAAATCTTGGCCATACATTTGGGCATGCGCTTGAAAANCACTTCACTAAAGATGGAGTTCTCTTACATGGAGAGGCTGTTGCTATTGGTATGGCTTATGCTGCAAAATTTTCATTTAATATTGGTGTTCTTGAACAAGATGAATGCGATATGATTATTGATCTTATATCTGATAGTGGTTTACCAACATCTATAAATGACATAAAAGGTGAAATCACAAAACAGGAGATCTTAAATTTAATGATGTACGATAAAAAAAGAGNAAATCAAAAGAATACTCTAATATTAATAAAAAAAATTGGGGAATCCTTTATTAATAAGAATATAACTGATGAAGAAATAATAGATTTNTTTGATAAGGAGAGCATTCAATAATGCTTATATCAATAAGTATTCTTATAGGTTCAATTNTAGGTTTAATAATTCTTTCAGCTTTTTTTTCTGGATCTGAAACTGCCATGACAGCTGTGTCTGAAGCAAGAATGAAGCATCTGTCNGAAAATGGTGATAAAAGAGCAGAAATAGTAGAAAAACTNATTGATAAAAAAGCTGATTTAATTAGTACAATGCTTTTAGCAAGTAATCTTATTAATATATTAGCCTCAGCCCTAGCAACAAGTCTTTTTATTNCAATTTTTGGTGATTTTGGAATAATTATTTCAACAATTATAATGACAACATTAGTTGTTATTTTTGGAGAAATTTTACCTAAATTATTAGCTTTAAAATANAATGATTATTGGGTCCTTGTATCATCATACTCAATGGAATTAACTATNAAAATTCTTGGGCCNATTTCAAATATTGCNACAANANTCTCTTANTTATTTTTAAGAGATAATAAAGAAATATCTCTTCTTGTTGACCCACATGATGAAATTCGCGGTCAAATTAACCTGCATCATGAAGATGGAATTGTTAAAAAGGGCGATAAGGATATGCTGGGTGGTATACTTGATTTACCAGAAGTTAC
>PBXC01000009.1 GCA_002728335.1 Rhodobiaceae bacterium | reverse complement strand
ATGCTCACTTATGAGGATATAAATAAAAATGTTAAGGGTATAAAAAATGTTTTTGAGAAATTTTTAGATATAAATAAAATTGAAGTTATTGATAACAGTAANTGGCTTGAAGAATTAAACTATATTGATTTTCTCAGAGAGATTGGAAGTCATTTTTCNGTAAACAGAATGCTTTCTTTTGANTCAGTTAANTTACGACTTGAAAGAGAACAAAANCTATCATTTTTNGAATTTAATTACATGATACTNCANGGTTACGACTTTTATAAACTCAATTTAGATNATAATTGTATTCTTCAAATGGGTGGCTCTGATCAATGGGGAAATATAATNTGNGGAATAGATTTATCAAGAAGNCTCGCAGGTAATGAGCTTTANGGCTTAACAACTCCANTATTAACAACCTCATCAGGTCAAAAAATGGGNAAAACAGAAGATGGTGCAATTTGGCTTAATTNCATCTCNGANAAAGATAACTACTCTACNCATCCAAGAGATTTTTGGAATTATTGGAGAGANAAAACAGAAAACGAAGATGTNGGAAAATTTCTTAGATTATTTACTGATCTGCCTTTAAACGAGATCGATGATATAGAAAAATTAGAAAATGAAGATATNGAANAAGGAAAAGAATTATTNGCAACTAAGNTAACTGAACTTGTTCANGGTAAAGACTCTGATTGGAAAAGNAAAAAAACAATTACTTTCAATAAAGATAATTTTGANAATGGATATGGTTTACTTANTTTGCTATCTCANGATGATTTAGGTTTAGCAAAATCAAATAGTGAGGCAAGAAGATTTATTCAATCAAAAGCAATCAAATTAAATGGNNAATTAATTACTGATGAGAAATATACTGTAACACTGGANAATTTCAAANANTCAAAAGAAATCGAAATNTCNCTTGGAAAAAAGAAAAATATAATTATTGGNATTAATTAATCAAATATTCTTTGTAAAAACCCTGGAGTTAAAACAGANANAGGATTNGTTTCAATTTTAACCTNATCTCCGTTTTCGGAATAAATTCTAAATTTTATACCAATCAATCCCTCTCNATCTTTACTTCCTGANAATAATTCCCCTAAAATTGGTACATTAGATGGTAAATTATTTAACCAAGANACNGGAACAACTGTNCCATTAAAATCTATCAATTTTTCATCAAANAAATACTTACCAGAAATTGATAATCCTAGNCTATTNCCNACAACAGGAAGATTNCTTTCGGGNTTNAGTATACCATCAAAAATATTTATACCTTGATTTGAAAGCTCAACATCAAAATTAGAAGTACCAAAAGTAATATCCCTACCACCATCACTAATATTGCTCAGGCCNGGTATAGAAACATCGAGAATTTGAGCAAAAANTGGTAATTCAAGAATTTTTATACTCTTTGTTTTTATGGATCCTTTNAAAAANCTAGCTTCATTAATNTCNTAATCAAGAATTAATAAAGCTGAGTCGCCAATAATNCTTACATTTTTATTTTTATTATAAATTTTAAGTTCTNCNACTTCNAAGTTTATATTGGTTTTAGTTTCAGAAAANTTAANNGAATTTTTGAGAGGAAAATCAAATTGAAGNTTAAGTTTACTTTCTCCNAATAAGTTATCTCTATTTAATTTTACTAATTTTGAAATATAANCATGTTTACTTAGCAAATTAAAAAAATCCCCTACATTTGAGGAGGCATCAATAAGTATTTGTCCCGGACCATGTCTCTGTTTAATATCAAATGCATTAAACTTACCATTATTAATATAGATCCTTGTTCCATCATCTAAGTTGATACGACCATCAATCAAATTTATACGGAATTTATTAAAATCCAAATGCCCTGTTCCAAGAGTATCAGTCATGGGNGGCATACCTTTAAGATAATAGGTATTTATATCATTGAAATTAAAATCAAGATTTATGACTGGCTCATGTAAAAGTTCCCCATTTTTTTTTAAAACAAATTCAGAATNAAACTCTAAATTCGAAATTATACCCTCAAATAACGATCTATTTGTCCATGCCCTAGCNCCNTTTCCTAAATTTTCAGGCCAAAGGTCTTTAACAAAAATCAAAGGAAGGTCCTTTGCAGACCCTTTAATTTCAATCATATCAGTATTTTTTAAACTATTTAGACTACCATAAAAATTAAAATCACTAATTGCTCCATCTTCTTTTTTTTCAATAGAAGATACCGTGAATGTGAATATTTTTTTATCAAGAATATTTAGTAATACATTTATTTTTAGTTCGCTGCGAATAAACAATATCCATTCACTAGTGTTAATTTTATTTTTTAATGCACTATCTATTGTAAAAATTATTTCATTATTATTTTTATCAAATTTGAGATTAATATAATTGATATCAAAATCTGTTCTTTTTAAATGTTTTTCTACATAATTTGTTTTAATAATAGGATTTAATGATTGTAAATTTAGAGTTTCAAATTGAAGAAAAAGTAGTAAAAAAATAACACTAAAAATAGCGAAACTAAATACTTTTGAAATCATTAAAAAAAGATATTTTAATATTTTAGTCATTAAGATCATTTATAAGGAAAAAAAATGAAAAAAAAATGTAAAATTGGCGATAAGATTCCTAACTTTAAAATACCTTTATCAAATGGAAATAACTTAGATAGTAAAGATATAAAGGATAAGAAATATGTATTATATTTTTATCCTAAAGATAATACTCCTGGCTGTACGACTGAAGCAAAAGATTTTAGTAGCAAAATNAGAGAATTTAAAAAATTAAATACTGAGGTTATCGGAGTTTCTAAAGACAGTATAGAAACTCATCTTAAATTTATTAACAAGCAAGAACTAAAGATAATTTTAGCCTCAGATGAAGATGGTAAAGTAATTGAAAAATTTGGTGTTTGGGTAGAAAAAAATATGTATGGAAGAAAATANATGGGTATTCAACGATCAACTTTTCTAATAAATGAACAATCTAAAATTGAATACATTTGGGATAAGGTCAGAGTAAAAGGACATGTTGAAGATGTTATTGATAAAATAAAAANTTCTTAACTTATTTTTCTGGAAAGCGCACTTGTTAAGAACTTGTCAATTCTTCCATCTAATACTGCTTGAGCGTTGCCATCCTCAACATCNGTTCTTAAATCTTTAACCATCTGATATGGTTGTAATACATAAGACCTAATTTGATGTCCCCATCCAATTTCGGATTTTGCATCAAGGATTTGTTGAGCCTTCTCCTCCTTCTTTTGAAGTTCCAGTTCATAAAGTCTTGCTCTCAACATAGACAAGGCTGTGCTTTTATTTTTGTGCTGTGACCTCTGAGATTGACATTGAACTACTATATTTGAAGGGATATGGGTAATTCTAACTGCACTATCTGTAGTATTGACATGCTGACCTCCAGCTCCAGACGATCTATAGGTATCAATTCTACAATCTGACTCTTGTAATTCAACTTCAATATTATCATCTATCTCAGGATATACCCAAACACTTGCAAAACTAGTATGTCTTCTTTTCTGNGAGTCGAATGGAGAAATTCGAACTAATCTATGTATCCCAGACTCAGTTTTTAACCAACCATAAGCATTTTTTCCAATTACTTTCAGGGTTGCNCTTTTTATACCAGCTTCTTCACCAGCACTATATTCTATTATTTCAATTTTATANCCCCTGCTTTCTCCCCATCTAGAATACATACGCGATAACATTTGTGCCCAATCTTGACTTTCTGTTCCTCCAGCCCCAGGATGGAATTCTAAATACGCTGAATTAGAGTCTGCTTCACCCGATAACATTGACTCCATTAAAGCGAGATCAGCTTTTTCAGATAAATTAGTTAAAGAGAGCAAAATATCTTCTTCAAATTCTTCGGATGTTTGATCTTCTTTAGNGTANAAGTCTAATAATTCTNAAATTTCATCAAATTCATTNTTTAATTTCGAGAAAATACTTAGAGAATTTTCTAAATTTGATCTTTCTTGCATTATTGACTGCGCTTCCTTTTGGTCGTCCCAAATATCACCACTTTCAATTAAGTTGTTAAGATGATCTAATCTATTTTTTGAGGCGTCCCAGTCAAAGATACCCCCTTAGCAAATTTATATTNTTCTCGATATTCTCTATATATTTTATAAAATCATTTCGCATAGNTTCATTTTATTTAAAATATTCATTAATAGCACTAACAAATTGACTTGATATGGTTTGCAGCCAATTTCCGCTTCTTAAATTCTTCCTGTCAAATTCATTTGTTACAAAACCCAGTTCTACNAGGACGCTCGGAAATTCGTCTGATTTTAAAACCGCAAAGCCAGCAGAACGAAGAGGATTATTAAGGAGAGGTGTCTTAGACTTAACTCTGCTTGTTAAGGTGCTAGCAAATTTTGTTGATTTAAAACGATTATTTTTTAATTTTCTTTGATAGTTAACGAAATCACTTGGATTTCTGGCATTCCTAAGATAATTGGAATTATACCTTGAGTTGGCCATAGCATAAGAATTTTCTATGGCAGCAAGTTTTTCTGCCTCTTTATCCAAACCTTTATCTGATAATGTGTAAACAGAAAACCCTTTTGTCGATGAAGAGCTTGAGGCATCAGCATGAATAGATATAAATAAGTCAGCATTTTTACTTTTGGCAAAATTAACTCTATCACTTAAAGATACAAATCTATCATCTTCTCTTGTTAGAAAAATACGATAATTATTATTTCTAGATAAATGTTTCATCAATATTCTTGAAAAACGCAAAACAATATCTTTTTCAGAAACAACTTTAGGAAAAGAGGTGCCCGGATCTTTCCCTCCATGTCCTGGGTCAATGATTATAGTTTTTCTTAGATTATAATTTTTTTTGCTATTCTTTTTTTTGATCTCTATATTTTTTTCATCAGAAATAATATCAAAACTTAAGCGTCTTATAGATCCAGCGCTAGGTTTCAAGACTCTTACATTTTTTATATTGGGCGATCCATTTAAATCAAATACAATTCTTGATGTTTCGCTATTAAACTTAGCATATCTTATGTCGTCAATTATACCAATCGGCTCAGGAAATGAAAAATCATCACTAAATTTAACGTTAAATAAGTCTACGGCTATTCTTGAAGGATTATTATAGGCAGAAATCTCATGTTTGGTTAAATTATTAATGTCCATAATGACTCTTAACGACTCACTGTTTCCAGAAAACCTTATTTTTGAAATAGAAGCTTTTTCATTAGAATATACATTTTGAGTTGCAAAAATAGCACATAATAACAACATTAGGCTTATTTTTTTGTTAAACATAGTCATTTTTCAAGAATAATCTATTAGAAGCTTGTCAAACTTCGATTATTTAATATAAAGGAGTCTTATACATGATTAAATATATTTTTAATTTAATTATATAAAAAAAGGGATTTATATAGAGGGCTTAAGTTCCTCTGTAAACAAATAGAGCCATGAATATTTCAATTACATCTGATGATAAAATGAAAGTTAGATTTTCATTAGGAAAATATTTAATGGCATTCGGAGATTATTTAAATGACAAACGAAATTTTAATAGATGCAGTCCACCAGGAAGAAACAAGGATTGCAATAATAAAAGACAAAAGATTAGAAGATTATGATTACGAATTCGATGCTAAAAAACCAATTAGAGGAAATATTTATCTTGCTAAGGTAATAAGNGTCGAACCATCACTTCAAGCGGCATTTCTTGATTACGGAGGAAATAAAAACGCATTTCTTCCTTTTTCAGAAATAAATCCAGATTATTATCAAATNCCTCAGGCTGATAAAGAGGAAATTAAGAGTTTAGATAGAGAAGATAAAAATGATGAAAATCAAATTACNTCCAAAGANGAGGAATCCGATCAACCNGACGATGTTGGTGGTGATGAACTTGAAGAGATAGAGTCAGACAGCAANAAAAGAAAAGCTGTAAAATATAAAATTCAAGAAGTAATTAAAAAAAATCAGGTTATTCTTTTACAAATTTCAAAAGAGGAAAGAGGCAACAAAGGGGCCGCTGCAACAACATATATATCTATACCAGGAAGATATTGTGTTTTGATGCCAAATACACTCAAAGGGGGTGGTATTAGCAGAAGGATCAATAATCCAAAAGAACGCAAAAAACTAAAAACTATCTTAGATAAATTAGATGTTTCCGATGATATGGGTTTAATCATAAGAACTGCGGGTAGCAAAACTACAGCTGGTGAAATTAAAAAAGATTATAAATTTCTAATAAAAAGCTGGAATAAAGTTAGAGAAGACACATTATCAGCAAATGCACCCTCTCTAATTTTTGAAAATGGAAGCGTTATACATAGAACCTTAAGAGATATGTACTCAAAAGATATTGATAAAATTTATGTTGAAGGTGATGAAAAATATAAAATCACAAAAGAATTAATGAAAATGATGTTGCCCAGTCATGCTAAAAAAGTACAAAAATGGCGTGAATCAAANCCAATTTTTCAAAAAGACAATATTCAGGATCAACTTAGTTCAATTTATGCAGATAATGTTCCATTGAGATCTGGTGGTTCTCTTGTTATTGATCAAACTGAAGCTTTGGTGGCCATAGATGTTAACTCTGGTACATCAAAAAANGATTATAATATAGAAGATACAGCACTAAGAACTAACCTTGAAGCCTCAGTTGAGATAGCCAGACAATTAAAATTAAGAGACATGGCCGGTTTAATTGTTATTGATTTTATTGATATGGAAAAATTTGCCAATAGAAGAGCAATAGAAAAAAAGTTAAAGGAGTCACTAAGATCAGATAGATCAAGAATACAGGTTGGAAGAATAAGCTCTTTCGGTTTACTTGAAATGTCACGTCAAAGAATAAGATCAAGTATCCAAGAAAATTCTTATGAAGCTTGTCCANATTGTGATGGNAAGGGGTCATTGAGAACAACTGAGTCTATTGCATTAGAAATATTAAGAGAAATTAGCGATTCAACNAATGATAAACGAGCATCAGTAGTACAAGCTGAAGTCTCNTTAGAGATTTTAAATTTTATTGTAAATAATAAGCGAGATGAACTTTCAAAACTTGAAAATGAATCTGGGCTCAATTTTAAATTAATTGGTAATAATAATTTTAGAGGAAAAGAATGCAAAATATTAGCATTTGATTCAAANTCTAACATTCTCGGCAAGAATAAAAATGTAAAAGAAAAGAAAACACAAAATAAAAGCCAGAAAAAAAATAATTCAAAAACCAAAAATACTTCAAAACAGAATAAACAACCTAATAAAAGTCACAAAGATGAGGAGAGAAATGATATTTCTAATGAAAAAGATACAAAAAAAAGAAATAAACAGAAAGCTAAAGAAGTAGATAAAAAACCCTCTTCAAATAAAAATAATAAAGAAACAAAAAAAACGGTTACCAAACAAAATAAAGAAAATCAAAAAACTCAAGACCCTAGGAATAAAAATTATATAGGAGCGCCAGTAGAGGACTCTAAAGAAATAAAAGATAAAAAAACAGGATGGTGGAACAAATAAAGATTATAAATGATTAAAATAAATAAAATATTATCATTATTATTCTATTTTCTTTTAATAATTTTAATATCCTCTGACTTAAGCGCAAGAGGTATCGCTAGAGATGCAGAAACTGAGATCTTTTTATCAGAGATGACAACGCCAATTGTTAATGTTGCAAATCTNAACGCTTCATCAGTAGANTTATATTTATTCAATGATAATAGTGTAAATGCTTTTGTGACTTGTGGTCAGAAAATTTTTGTAAATACAGGNCTTNTAATGGAATTTGATGATCCTTCTATGCTTAGAGGGGTTTTAGCTCATGAAACTGGTCATATAGCTGGCGCACATCTTGCAAGATCAGATATTGCCCTAAAAAAAGCTCAAGCACCTATGATTATTGGTTTNCTTCTTGGTATNGGCGCNGCTGTTGCTGGAGGTGATAGTGATGCAGTGCAAGGTATANTATTGGGAAGTCAACAGATTGCTCAAGGTATGGTTGCTAAATATTCTCGCGGACAAGAAGCTGCGGCTGATCAAGCTGCATTNAAATATCTTGAAGATCTTGGTTTATCATCCAAAGGAATGATTGATGTNTTATATAATTTTGCTGATCAAGAGGCTCTTAGTTCAAAAAATCAAAGTAGTAGAGTGCGTAGCCATCCTATCTCGCGTCAAAGAATAATGGCATTAGAAAACCAAGCAGTTAATTCAAAATATTANAAAAAACAGGATTCACCTGAACTTATNTATAGGTACAACATGATAAGAGCAAAGCTTGAAGGATTCTTGAAAAGACCAGATGATATAATACGAAAATATAAAAATGATAATTCTGATTTCGCTCATTATGCCTCTTCAGTTGCCTTATACAGAAAAGCATTAACNGATCAAGCAATTGAAAAAATTAATTTATTAATCAATAAATACCCAAATAACCCTTGGTTTTATGAATTAAAAGGACAAATTTTATATGAGTCAGGAAAAATAAATCTTTCTATTGACCCATATGAAAAAGCTGTAAGACTCTCCAAAGGTCATTCATTGCTTAATGTTGCCCTTGCTTCAGCTTATCTAGCGCTAAATGAGAAAGAATTTGATATAAGAGCACAATATCTACTTAATCAAGTAATTAAACTGGATAAGAAGAATTCTTATGCTTGGTTTCAATTGGCAATCGCAGAGGCAAGACTTGGTAATATTGGTAAAGCAGACTTGTATTCTGCAGAAAGATATTTTGTTCTNGGGGATACAAATTTAGCTTCTTTTCATGCAAAAAGATCAAAAAATAACCTAAAGGATAATGGNCCTTTACTTATGAGAGCCGAAGATATAATCATCGACTCTGAAAATAAACAAAAATGGAAAAGAAGATGTCCAGTTTAATAAAGTTCATTTATGGTTTGATAGTGGGGTTACTTTTTTCATTCTTACTAATATTTTTGCTTAACCCTCAAATCAATGAAAGAAGNATTCGCAATTACTTAAATAAAAACCCTGAAAAAATTGATATAATTTCTGAGATCGTTGAACAAACAAGAAAATCAGCAATAAAAAAACAGCATATACAAATAATTGAAGAAAATAGTTCTTTTTTCAAAAATCAAAAATTCTATATTGGAAACCCCGAAGGCAGTAAAATAATTTATGAATTCTTTGATTATAATTGTGGTTTTTGTAAAAGAGTTTTCTCTGATTTAATGGATTTAATTTCAGAAAATGAAGATATAAAAATTGTCTTTATTGAATTGCCAGTTTTAGGACAAAGCTCTTTATTAGCGTCTAAAGCTGCATATGAAGCCTTTAATGAAGGAAAGTACTTCGCAATGCATCAGAAGTTAATTAATCANCGTGGAAAAATTAATATTGAAGATATCAAAGTTTTTGCAAAGGAAATAGATATTGATCCAGAATTATTAATTAACAACATAAATAGCTCAGACATTGGATTTATAGAAGAAAATTATAGAATAGCGGATAAACTAAATATAAATGGAACGCCAACCTTTATTATAGGGAACGAAATCATACCCGGGGCAATTGATAAAGCTACAATGCTTCAATTAATCTCCTCATATTGATATATATGATTTTTTTCAAACTATTGACGCAATATCTAACAAAAGGTTAGATACCTAATGAGTCGGGAAAATAATAATGTCTACANTAAAAAAAATATATGTTTTGAATGGACCTAANCTAAATCTGCTTGGAGAAAGAGAACCGGATATCTATGGNAATTTATCTTTAAAAGATATAGAAAAAACNCTCATCGATTATGNTAAGGATTATGATGTTGAAATTTATTTTAAACAATCAAATCACGAGGGAGAACTAATAGAACTAGTTCAAGAAGCTTCAAAAAAAGCAAATGCNATAATTATTAATCCTGCAGGNTANTCACATACCTCTGTTGCATTATTAGATGCCCTTTTAGCTTCTAANATACCTGTTTTAGAAGTACATATATCTAATATTTTTAAAAGAGAAGACTTTAGNCATAATTCTTATGTTTCAAAATCTGCCATTGGAGTTATAAGCGGATTAGGCATCGATGGCTATTTATACTCACTTAAGTTTCTTTTAGATTANCTTAAATGATGGAGTTTTATTTTGACAAAAAATCAAATAATAGATGAAGAAATTAGNCAAGCAATNNAGGAGCTTTCTAATATGCTCGAAGAATTAAAATTGACTGAAATCCAAATTGAAAATAATAAATTTGGAAAAGTTAGAGTCGCAAGACAAAACTACATATCTCAAACATCGAATTTTCCTAATACAAAAGAGAGTTCAAATAATAATGATAAGCCTGATCAAGTCATTNTTAATGAAAATGACGAAAATATTATTAAATCACCAATGGTTGGAACTATCTATCTTCAGCCTGAACCTGGTTCAGATCCATTTGTAAAAATCGGGGATAAGGTTACTAAAGGACAAACNTTATTAATTGTAGAGGCTATGAAAACAATGAATGATATTGTTGCTGAGAAAGATGGGACAGTTAAAGAAATAATTGTTAAAAATGAACAACCAGTTCAATTTGATGATCCACTAATTATTGTTGAATAAATGTTCAATAAAATTCTTATAGCTAATAGAGGTGAAATTGCTGTTAGAGTTTTAAGNGCATGTAAGGAGCTAGGGATACAGACTGTNGCTGTTTATTCTTCTGCTGATAAAGACGCAATGCATGTTAAATTAGCTGATGAAAGTGTTTGTATAGGGCCTGCATCCTCATTGNAATCTTACCTAAATATTCCTGCAATAATTTCTGCATGTGANGTTTCTGGAGCAGATGCAGTACATCCTGGTTATGGNTTTTTATCTGAAAATTATGGTTTTGTAGAAAAACTTGAGGCACATGACATTAAATTCATAGGCCCAAGATCCGAGCACATAAAAATGATGGGAGATAAAATTCTTGCTAAAGAATCTGCAAAAAATCTTGGTCTTCCAATTATACCCGGATCTCCTGGAGAGATAAAAAATACAAAAGAAGGTAAAGATATAGCTAATGAACTCGGTTATCCAATTATAATAAAAGCCTCATCAGGTGGAGGTGGTCGCGGAATGATTAAAGTCTTTAAAGAAGAAGACCTTGATGAGTCTCTAAAAAAAGCTTCTACTGAAGCTGAAAAAGCTTTTAACGACAAAAGGGTTTATATTGAGAAATATTTACAAAATCCTAAACACATAGAAATACAAGTAATTGGTGATGAGTATAATAATATAGTGCATTTAGGAGAAAGAGATTGCTCAATGCAAAGGAGGAATCAAAAATTGATTGAAGAAACCCCGGCAGTTGTAATTGACGATATAAAAAGAGAAGAAATTTGCAACTTAACAATCAACTCTCTGAAAACTATGGGATATTTTAATGCTGGAACAGTAGAATATCTATTTGAAGATGGTAATTTTTATTTTATGGAAATGAACACAAGGCTACAGGTCGAACATCCTGTATCAGAAGAAATTTATAATTTTGACTTAGTAAAAGAACAAATAAAAATTGCTGCTAAATATAAACTTTCTGCTAATCAAGATGTATTAAATAGTAATGGTCATTCAATTGAATGCAGAATTAATGCAGAAGATCCAAATACCTTTATTCCCTCTCCTGGATTAATAACAAATTATCATGCGCCTAGTGGTCCGGGGATAAGAGTAGATTCGAATTGTTATTCAGGATTAGAAATTTCTCCATATTATGATAGCTTAATTGCAAAACTTATTGTTTATGATCAAGATAGGTCATCATGCATACAAAGATTAAAAAGAGCTCTTGATGAATTCGTTATAGACGGAATAAAGACTACTATTCCTTTTTTTCAAGAGATAATAACTCAAGAAGATTTTTTAGAGGGTTCCTACAATATTAATTGGTTAGAAAATTATAAAAAAAATAATTAATTTTCTTCAACTGAAAACAAAGCTTCTCCTACGAGTCCGATTAGATCAATTGAACCTTGCGTATAGAGGAGATAGTCATTTTCAGTAAGATATATATCACTACCACCTGGTTCAATTGATATATAATTACTACCCAATAATCCATCCATAGTGATTTTAGCAGAACTATCATCCGGTATATAAATTGAGTCATCTATGACTAAAACTAAATCAGCTTCATATGTTGTTTGATTTAGAGAACTTTTTGCAACACTTCCTATCTTAATGCCCGATAATCTTACATCTGAGCCGATTTGTATTCCATCTATTCTGTTAAAAGTAGCTTTAATTTGATAGGTACCCTCTGAATTATTATCCGTAATAGAAAAGCTGTAGAAAAGAAATGACACAGCTAATATAATAACAATTGCTCCAATAAATGTTTCAAAAGTGTTAGATCGCATTAAATCTACTCAGGTTTCCAAGGTTCATAATTTTTTTTCAAAATTTCTGGTTCATTTTGCTTTGACTTATCAGGGTTATAAGCTTCGGCTGTACCAGTAACATTTTCTTTATGTATTTTATACCAATTTGGTTTTTTGTCACTTTCATTTGGTATTTCATCAGTTCTATAATGTAACCAATCATGCCAATCAGCAGCTACTCTAGATGCATCCATCAAACCATTATAAATAACCCACCTTTGATTATTATTTTTCTTATTAATATAAAAATAATTTCCATTAAGGTCTTTACCTACAAGTTTTCCTCTGAATAAAGTTAGCAATTTAGTGCTTAATGTTTGATTATTCCACCAAGTAAAAGTTTCTAAAAATAATGATTTAAGACTCATC
Organism: Rhodobiaceae bacterium; assembly: GCA_002728335.1. Taxonomy (GTDB): domain Bacteria; phylum Pseudomonadota; class Alphaproteobacteria; order MED-G09; family MED-G09; genus AG-430-B22. The sequence continues at coordinate 17,288 of PBXC01000009.1, read as the reverse complement.
TTACTCTTTCTTTTCTATAATTTTAATGCCGAGTTCTTTTAATTGCTCTTTTGAAATTTCCGATGGGGCATTCATCATAAGGTCTTGTGCTTGTTGATTCATTGGAAAAGCTATTACTTCCCTTATATTTTCAACCCCTGCTATTAACATAACGATTCTATCGATACCAGGAGCGATACCTCCATGAGGTGGAGCTCCATAACCAAAAGCATTATACATAGCTCCAAAGCGACTCTTAATTTCTTCAATATCGTAACCTGCAATTTCAAAAGCTTTTAAAAGAATATCTTGCCTATGATTTCTTATAGCACCTGAAGATAATTCAACTCCATTGCAAACGATATCATATTGAAAGGCTTTAATTTCAAGTGGATCTGCATTATTTAATACCTCCAAACCTCCTTGTGGCATTGAAAATGGGTTATGCGAAAAATCAATTTTCTTAAGCTCTTCATTGTATTCAAACATAGGAAAATCAACAATCCAACAAAACTCAAAAGTGTCCTTCTTTATCAAGCCTAATTCATTTCCGATCTTCACTCTAGCTTTGGATATAAAATCTAAAAAATTATTAGGAATACCACAAACAAAGAAAATCGAATCGCCGTCATCAAGCGAATATTTATTCTTAATAAGTTCAGTTTTTTCATCTCCAATGTTTTTAGCAATCGGTCCTGATCCTTTTCCATCTTTAAAAAATATGTACCCAAGTCCNGGCTGTCCCTCTTCAATAGCCCATTTATTCATTTTATCGCAAAAAGCCCTTGATCCACCCTCTTTAGAAGGTATTGCCCAGACTTTAGTTTTATCATTTTTAGATATTTGATCAGCAAAGATTTTAAAACCTGAGTCAACGAAAACCTCTGTAATGTCATCAAGTTCTATTTCTACTCTCAAATCAGGTTTATCAGTTCCATATTTCTGGATCGCATCTGCAAAAGAAATCCGAGGAAATTCTTCATTAACTGTCTTATTTTGTGAAAAATTTTCGAAAACCTCTCTTAATAGAGGCTCAACAGTCTCAAAAACATCCTCCTGATTAACAAAGCTCATTTCGATATCTAACTGATAAAATTCTCCGGGTGATCTGTCAGATCTTGCATCCTCATCCCGAAAACATGGAGCGATTTGAAAATACTTATCAAAACCAGATGTCATAAGAAGTTGCTTAAACTGCTGCGGAGCTTGAGGAAGGGCATAAAATTTTCCTTGATGAACTCTTGAAGGGACTAAATAATCTCTTGCCCCTTCTGGACTTGAAGCAGTCATTATAGGTGTTTGAATTTCTAAAAAATTATTTTCTATCATTTTGTTTCTGATGAAATTAATGATATCAGATCTTAATACTATATTTTTATGAAGAGTTTCTCTTCTTAAGTCTAAAAATCTGTATTTTAGCCTTATATCCTCAGGATAATCAGGCTCACCGAAAACTGGTAGTGGTATGTCATCTGAATTGCCGATTACTTCAAGTGTTTCAACATAAATCTCTACCTTTCCTGTTGATAATGACTCATTAATAGTATCATCTGACCTTTTTACAACTTTTCCATTAATTGTTATTACAGACTCATTTCTAACTTTTTCAGCTTCTTGAAATGCATGGCTATCTGGATCAAAAACTAATTGAGTTAGACCAAAGTGATCTCTTAAATCAATAAACAAAAGACCGCCGTGATCTCTTTTTCTATGAACCCAACCTGATAATCTAACTTCTTTATCTATATCGTCAGACCTCAGATCATTACAATTATGTGTTCTGTACTGATGCATTTTTATTTTTCTCTTTTATGAATACCCTTAATACATTTTTATGTAAGACAAGAAAAGCTTTATTCTGTATAAGTCATTAATGCATTATATTAAAGAAACAAATCATCTAAATGAATTATGCTCTAAGTTAAATAAATCAGAATTTCTTTCTATCGATACAGAATTTATAAGAGAAAAAACATATTGGCCGAAATTATGTCTTATTCAAGTTTTTAATGGGGAAGAGAAAATCATAATAGATCCTTTAGCTAAAGACATTGATCTAAAATCTTTTTTTGAAATTTTAAATAATAAAGAAATAGTCAAAATTTTTCATTCTGGACGACAAGATATTGAGATTTTTTATAATTTAACAAAAAAAATTCCTCAAAATATTTATGATACACAAATTGCGGCTATGGTATGTGGATTTGGGGATTCGATCGGTTATGAAAACTTAGTATCTCAACTTTTAGGAAAAAAAATTGATAAAACATCAAGGCTAACTAATTGGTCAAATCGTCCATTAAGTAAGAAACAAATTAATTACGCCATTTCGGATGTAACTCATCTTTTTGAAATTTACCCTATAATTAGAGATAAAATAATCTCGAATAAGAGGGAGAATTGGTTAAAAGAAGAAATTAAAATTTTAATTTCAAAAAAAACATATGAACTCAACCCAAATGACTCTTGGAAAAGACTGAAATATAGAAATTTAAGCAAGAATTCAATTGGAGTTCTAATTGAGCTTTCAAAATGGAGAGAAATAAAAGCTCAAAAAAAAGATGTGCCAAGAGGTAATGTCATAAGAGATGATGCCATTTATGAGTTATGTTCAGCTCAACCAAAAAACATAGAAGATCTAAATAACCTTAGATCATTTAATAGAAAAGGTGGTCTCAGAAAAGAATTTGCCGAAGAAATACTCTTAGCCATTGAAAAAGGAAAATCGATAAAGAAAGAAAAATTACCAAAAATCAAACCTCCCAAAAGACTTCCAATGGGAATATCTTCTAAAGTTTCAATTTTAAAAATATTACTTGATAACATCTCTGAAGAATATGGCGTTGCACAAAAACTAATTGCCAATAAAAATGATCTTCAGGAATTAGTTCTCAATGATAAAGCAGATATTAAAACTCTAAAAGGATGGAGATATAAAGTATTTGGAAAAAAAGCTATTGATTTCAAGAATGGCAAAATATCAATAAAAATGAAAAACGATAAAGTCATTCTTGAGGAAGAAAAATAATCATTTTATTAAATCATTTATAAGAGCAATTGTTATTTTTTTACCCTTTTCTAGAGAAAACTTATCAATTTTTTCAATAAAATCATTAATACTTTTATATGAACGCTCAAGTCTAGACTTTAAAAAATTAATAACATTAGGATTTATTAGTAATTGTTTATCATTAAAAATTTTTATCAATACTAATTTCATTAATTCATCATCTGGTTGCATAATTTTTGCTTCTAAAATAGCATTTAATCTTGATTTTAAATCTTCAAGTTTGAATTCAATATTAGAAATTGATTTACATGAGGTCATTAATAATTTCTTATCGTTTTCTTTTGTAAAATTAATAATATGAAAAAGATCTTCTTCTGACTTATCCTCTAATACCTTATCAATATTCTCTATAACAATTAAATTTGATGATCCAACTTTCTCTATTATTTTTTTATAGTCTCTATCAATATAGAGACTTTCATTACTGCCTATATTTTTAATCAAAATTTTAGATAAATGAGTTTTTCCGGAAAATGAAGGTCCACTGATCACTCCTTGATTGATTTCACCTCTTATCATTCTTGAAATCAAATCAAATGCAAAGCTATTAGACTCTGTTATTATATAATCTTCAATACCTAGTGCCGTCTTGTCTGGCATATCAAAATAAAGTTGTTTAGAATTTTTCATTTAAAACCAATATTAATTTTTATTCACAGAATTCACATTAATTAACCAAACACGCAAATAAAATAACCAAGACAAAATTGTTGATACAGCTATAAGATAAGTCGTAACATCATGAATTGACAAAATTAATTCTGTTAAAAATTTATTATTTAAAATTACTGCAAATGTCATAACAATATAAAATAATTGTAGAAAAGTGTTTATTTTACTTATGATTAACGGCTCTATCCTGAGATTAGTGCCAAGCATCCAAGAAATTATTACTGCGCCAAAAATGGCTATATCCCTTGAAACGATGATAATGATTAACCAAATAGGAACATAACCATTATATCCAAGTAAAACTATCGCTGAAACTATAAGAAATTTATCAGCAATTGGATCTAAATAACTTCCTAGTAAAGTTTTTTGGTTAAATCTTTTAGCTATAAAGCCATCTAAGGCATCAGATATCCCGCTTATCAAAAAAAATATAAAACCTAAAAAATAACTCTCAATTAAAAGCAACCAAACTATGTAGGGCGTTAATAAGAGTCTTGAAATAGTTATAAGATTTGGAAGATTCATTGTATAACTCAAAATTAATAATGATGGTGAACTGTTTAACAACATTAATCAATAATAAATTTACTTTATAATAGGTCAGTCTTGCGTAAAAAAAACTCTCCAATTACTTATTCATCTTCAGGTGTTGATATTGAAAAAGGAAATCAACTTATAGAAGAAATCAAGCCTATTATAAGTAAAACAAAAATTCCAGGTGCTGATATAGATATAGGAGGTTTTGGCGGTTTATTTGATATAATGAAATTAGGCTATAATGACCCTCTTCTTGTGTCATCTACTGATGGAGTTGGAACAAAACTTCTTCTGGCCATTGAAAGTAAGAATGTAACTGGAGTTGGTATTGACCTTGTTGCAATGTGCGTTAATGATTTAATTGTTCAAGGCGCTCAACCATTATTTTTCTTAGATTACTTTGCTACGGGCGTTCTTTCGAAATCAACCGCTAAAGAAGTAATAAAAAGTATTGCGGATGGATGTATACAATCTAAATGCGCATTAATTGGAGGAGAAACTGCGGAAATGCCTGGTTTTTATGACAAAGAGCATTTCGACTTAGCTGGATTTTCTGTTGGCGCAGTAGAAAGAGAGAAGTTACTCCCAAAAAAGATTGAAATTGGTGATGATATTATTGGACTAAAGTCCTCCGGCGTTCACTCAAACGGATTTTCTCTTGTTAGAAAAATTTTAGATGTTTCAAAAACACAATTAGATGATAACACATCTTTTAATGATCTTTCATTTAGCGAAGAGCTATTAAAACCAACAAGAATATATGTAAAAACTATAATGTCTCTTTTAGGGCAAACTAATGCAATAAAAGCTATTGCACATATAACAGGCGGAGGAATTACAGAAAACCTACCGAGAGTTTTCAGTTCAAATGCGGTTGGAGCAGAAATATATAAAGACAGCTGGAAGAGACCAGGTATTTTTAATTGGCTTCAAAAAACAGGAAATATTGAAGACATTGAAATGCTAAAAACATTTAATTGCGGTATAGGAATGATTTTAGTTGTTAATCCAAATGAGACCAATGACATATTAGTGGAATTAAAAAAATTAGGCGAAGATCCCTCATTAATTGGTAAGATAGACGATTCTAAAAATCTAAGCTGTCCGGTAGTTTATAAATAAATGAGGGTAGCAATTTTAATTTCAGGGCGAGGGTCGAATATGGAAAAACTTGTCGACTCATGCAAAAGCTATAATAAATCCGCTAGCATTGAATTAGTTTTTTCTAATAATCCTGAAGCTTCAGGCTTAATTTTTGCAAAAGACAATAATATTGATACTTCTATAATCGATCATAAATTATTTGATAAAAGAGAAGATTTCGATCATGAATTAGATAAGAAACTTAGAGAATATAATATTGATTTTGTTTGTAATGCTGGCTTTATGAGAATTTTAAGTGAAGGTTTTGTAAATAACTGGTTTAATAAACAACTTAATATTCATCCATCATTATTACCTGATTTTAAAGGATTAAATGTTCATCAGAGGGTAATAGAAGCAAAAACCGATATATCGGGCTGCTCAGTTCACCTTGTTCGATCAGGAGTAGATGAAGGTCCAATCATTGGTCAAATGTCAACAAATATTGAAACTAACGATAGCGAGAAATTACTCGCAAAAAAAGTTCTTAAACTTGAACATGTTTTATATCCAGTTTGTTTAAAGTTATTTTCTGATAATTTGATTGATATCAATGGTGAAGAAATTAATTACAGCAAGGAAGCTAAAAATCTACTTGATGAAATCAACGCAATAATACCAGAATAAGTTTATTAGAGAATTTCAGACTCATCAAAAAAATAGTTTATTTCTTCAATAGCTGTTTCGGCTGAGTCAGATCCNTGCACTGAATTCGCTTCAATTGATAGAGCAAATTGCTTTCTTATTGTGCCTTCTTCTGCTTCTTCAGGATTGGTAGCGCCCATAATTTCTCTATTTTTTAAAATGGCATTTTCTCCTTCTAAAACTTGAACAATAATCGGTGCTGATGTCATAAAATTAACTAAATCGGCAAAAAAAGGTTTATCAGAATGTACAGAGTAAAAACCTTCTGCTCGTTCCTTAGTTAATAAAATTTTCTTTTGNGCTATAATATTTAATCCAGACTCTTCNAAGCAGGATATTATTTTCCCGGTAATATTTCTCTTGGTAGCATCNGGCTTTATTATTGAGAGAGTTCTTTCTGTAGACATTTTTACCTCATAAAATTTTTTTCAATCCATTTACCATTATCATCGGATTTATAAAAGACTATATCCTCGAAATTCTTATTAATATCAAGATAATAGTTTTTATATTTTTCATTTAATAATTCATCATTAACATCAATAATAATGATTACTCTCTCAAAATGGTCAATATTATCTGGTAAAAACCCATCAATAGAAAAAAGTAGTTCTGCTTTAAAGGGATTTTCATTTTTCGTAGAAAGATAAACTGGGACATCTATATTATCATATATTTGATCATCTTCNGAAATATGAGGCAAAAAAGAATTCTGTTTATAAGTCCATAATTGCTCATTTATTGATAAACANTTTTCTTTATCTTTGAATAGCAAGAGTGACTTATTTCCTTTTTCAAGAGATTTTTCCAATAGAGCAAATAGTGTTTTTTCAACCTGTAAAGGNGCTGTACTGTAAAAAATNATTTGTGTCACTTATTTCTCATAGAACTTTTTTACAAAAGTATCTAATAAATGCACCCCNAAACCAGTNGCCCAGCTNGTGTTCGTAGAAGTTTTTGGCATACCTGTTGCTGTACCTGCAATATCAAGATGAGCCCAAGGAACTTTGTTAACAAATCTTTGNAGNAATTGGGCAGCAGTNATTGATCCAGCNCCACCCATNCCTATATTTTTCATATCAGCAAATNTTGAATTAATTAATTTATCGTANGATTTNNTAAGAGGAAAACGCCAAACTAGGTCACCNCTCTCTTCTCCAGCANCNATTAAATTTTNTGATANTTTATCGTTATTCGAAAACAATCCAGCAATTAAACTTCCCAATGAAATCACCATTGCACCAGTTAAAGTTGCGAGGTCAATCATAAGTTCAGGTTTAAATCTTTTCTGCGCATACCATAAGGCATCAGCAAGAACTAATCTTCCTTCAGCATCGGTATTCTGAATTTCTATTGTTTGACCAGACATTGACTTGATGATATCGCCAGGTTTTTGCGCTTTACCATCAGGCATATTTTCTACCAAACCAACAACACCAATAGCATTAACTTTTGCTTTTCTTTTGGCAAGCGACAACATAGTGCCAACAACTGCAGCAGAACCACCCATGTCACCAATCATTTCTTCCATTTTATTGCTTGGCTTAATAGAAATGCCTCCAGAATCAAAGCATACGCCTTTTCCAACAAANCAAATAGGTTTAGCTTTCTTAGCTTTATTTCCNTTCCAATGCATTATAACTAATTGACTTTCTCTTTGACTACCTTGTCCAACGCCAACTAGTGAATGCATTTTTAATGCCTTCATTTTAGTTTCGCCAAGTACCTCAACCTTTAATCCATGCTGTCTTAATTTTTGAATTCTGTTCGCATATGCTTTGGGGTATAAAACATTACTAGGCTCATTGACCAGATCTCTTGCATAAAATACGCCATCTGCGATTGAACTATATCTATTAAAATTTTTATTTTGTTTTGTTGAATTAGGTGAAAATATTTCAATTAAAGAAAGAACATTTTTTGTTACATTCTTTGTCTTATATTTGTTAAAAGTGTATGAACCTAGAATTGAACCATAACCCAGCCTCAACACATCTTCATCATCAACTTCTTTATCAATAATTACAGAAACTTTAGTTTTTGATTTATTTAAATCAGTAATCTTTCCACCAATTTTTTCAAAATCTAATGAATTTAAATCTTTAATTTTATCTCCCAAACCACAAATAATAATAGTTTTNAGATTACGGTCATTTATTCCATTAATTTCAATAACCTCATTAAATNTAAAGCTATAGCCTTTGTTNCTTATAGATTTTGTTATTTCATTAATATATTTATCTTTAAGTCCTATANTTTTTAATGAACTTTTTTTCGATAAAACAAGAAAAATAACCTCTGACATATTATTTAATTTTGATACAAANTTAACTTTCATTTATTTCTCCAAAATAACAAAAAACCCTAAATATAACTTTTCTATGATAAGTAGTGTATAATCTAAGAGCAATGGCAAGTATAGATAAATATATAATTAAAAAACTTTTTATTTCGCTATTAATAGTTTGTATAGCAATGCTGTCTCTCGCTTGGCTAACGCAAGTTCTTAGAATGCTTGATGAAGCGATTTTAAGGGGNGCTAGCATACCTATATTTTTAAGTTTAACAATATCAGTTTTGCCAAATATATTATCTCAAATCTTACCTCTAGGACTCTTTATTTCGACTGTCTTTGTATTAAATAATATGGGTAAGGATAATGAGTCTATAATTATACTCTCATCAGGTATTAGTAATTTTAGAACTCTAAGGCCATTTTTAGTATTTGCATCAATAATATCAATTTTACTCATGATATTATCATTATATCTAGCACCTGCTGGTATGAGATATTCAAAGTTAAAAATGCATGAACTCAAAAACGATATATCTAGTACGATTTTNAGGGACGGATTATTTTCAATGCCTGCAAAAGGTTTAACAGTTTATGCCAAAAGTAAGGAGAGAGATAATTCAATTACTGGTGTTTTAGTCCACGACAATAGAGATCCGGAAAATTCAATTACATATACTGCAAAAAAAGGTTTATTTTTTAATGAAAACAATGATTCAAAATTAATTCTTATCGACGGAACTATACAACATAAGAACTCTCTTAAGCCTTCAGGGGGCATCACAACAGTTAAATTTGAAAGGAATGAGTATTCTTTTTCTGAATTTCTTCCTGAAAGTGAAAACTTTAATCAAGACTCAAGCCAAAGGTATTTAGGAGAATTACTTTTTCCAAAAGAAGANAATCCATATGTATTGAAAAGAATTAATAATTTCCTGGCAGTTGGTCANCATAAACTAGCNCANCTGCTTCATCCAATTACACTGAGTCTTTTTGCATTTTGTTTTTTAATTAATAAGATTCAATCCAGAAAAAATACAACATTGATNAATNTATCTGCCATTGCAATAGGCTTCACTTTTCAAATAGTTGATTTTTTCTTATTGGGTTTTGCTCAATCAGGTATTGTTGGTATTATTGCTCTATATGTATTGCCTTTTTTATGTCTTTTTTCTGTTTTAGCNTTTTATAGAGAAAATTTTGAATTTTTAAATAAGGCTTAAGTCATGAAACTAACAAAAACGTTAGCNAAATATTTTTACAAAAAATATTTAACTACCTTATTCTATTCACTNATTATTTCAACAGTATTTGTTTTTATTGTTGATACGGCTGAATTATCAAGAAGGATATCAAAGGCAGGAGATGGAGATATAATATTATCTATAAATCTTGCATTCTTAAAATTACCTGAGATGGTGTTTGAAATTTTCCCATTTATTATTTTGTTTGGAACTTTAGCTACATTTTATAGCATGGCTAAAAACTCAGAACTTGTCATTTTTCGATCGAGTGGAATATCAATTTGGAAAATACTTACCCCTCCTATTTTAATTGTAACAATTATTGGATTTTTTTTAATCCTAGCTTTACAGCCATTTATTGCTTTCACCTCTTTAAAATATAAAGAATTTGAGGCAAGATATATTAGAGGTCAAAATAGTTTAATAACTTTGTCTGAGAATGGTCTTTGGCTTAAGGAAGAAAACTCAGAAGATAACTCATATTATATAATCCATTCACTTGGAATGGATAAAAAATACGGAAATATTGAAAATGTTATATTCTTTAATTATCAAGAAAATGGAAANTTATTAAGNAGAATTGANGCCGATAATGCTAAATTATNANATNAAAAATGGGTTTTGTCCGATGCTTGGATAAAGGAATATGANCANTCTATNTTTCATAANAAATATNCAATAAAAACAAANCTTACTATTGATCAAATACAAGAAAACTTTTCNCCACCTGAAACTATCTCTTTTTGGGCTTTACCAAATTTTATTNCTATTGCNGAAGAAGCTGGATTTGCATCTCAAAGACATAAAACCANATTTTTNAATTTAATAGTNTTTCCTTTTTTCTTAATTGCNATGGTTTTAGCNTCNGCACCTTTTTCAATTAATTACATCAGAACCAGTAAAACAAATATTTTAGTTTTTGGAGGAATTCTAACTGGTTTAGCTGTTTATACATTATCAAGTGTATCNCTTGCTTTTGGGTCTTCAGGNGCAATCAATCCTTTTCTTTCAGCTATAATAACTCCTATAATCGCAATAACTGGCTCAATAACAATATTGCTTTATACAGAAGAAAGCTAGAAATGAATAAATTTTTATTTTTCATATTTTTTGTTATATTAATTTTGCTTCAAAACAGTGATCTTAGGTCAAATACAAATAACGAAAATATTCTTGAGGCTGACAAGATTGAGTATATCAATGAAAGTGGAAAAATTTTAGCGACAGGTTCTGTTCTTATCATTAGAGATGGCTATAAACTTGAGGCTGATAGAGTTTCTTTAGACCCTTCTAAAAATATTATTGAAGCCGAGGGTAATATCAGAATTAATGAAGGGAATGGAGGGCTTATCACAGCTTCAAAAATTAAAATTTCTTCAAACCTCAATGATGGAATTATTGAATTACCAAGAATAGTAACTAAAGATGGAACAGTTTTAACTTCAGATTATGCAATAAGAAATAGCGGTAAAGCGACTATTTTAAGAAAAGGATTATTTAGCCCATGCAAAAAATGTAAGTCAAATAATAAAAAAGTTTCATGGCAGGTTCGTGCTGATAGAATTATTCATGATGAAATTAATGGAAATATTATCTATGAAGGAGCAAGATTTGAGCTCTTTGGTATACCTGTATTTTATATTCCAATTGCAGGGCATCCAAGTCCAGATGTTAAACGAAGATCAGGATTCTTAGCGCCTTCGCTTGTCAGCTCAGGTGATTTAGGTGTTGTCCTAAAAACACCATATTTTATAAATTTTAGGCAGGATTATGATTTAACAGTTACACCATGGATAGTAACTAAAGGTGCTTTTATTTTTGAAAATGAATGGAGACAAAGATTCAATAATGGGGAAATTAATTTTTATGGAATTTTAGCTTCTTTAAGTGATAATTTTAAGGCAAGAACAGTTAACATAAATAGCGATTGGCAGTCAGTAATAAATTCCCCTTTTAATTCTTCTTCAGAATTAGAAAAAGCAGGAAAGAAATTAGTATTTAAATATGATGACAATAATCACTCTATTTCAAATGTTGAGGTTGCGCCTTTGAATGATCCTCGCCCCTCATCTATATCTGATGCTATTGGATATGACTATAGGGGGTCTTTTTCAGCAAGAGGAAATTTTAATCTAAATGATTGGATTATAGATTTTGATGGCACTTTTGTTTCAGATGATACATTTTTACGAAGATTTGATCTTAATGATAACACCGACTTAATGTCTCATATATCAATATCAAAAAATTGGGATACTCTTTCTTTGAAGATTCAGTCTCAGCACTTTACACTTCTTTTGCCAGAAAAAGAGGGTTCTGAACCCATAATTCTTCCGGTTGTTCAATTGAATTGGAGTCCTACATTTAAATTTTTAGGTGGAAGCTTTAATCTTAATTTAAACTCAACAAATATAATTCGTAAAACTGATGGAAATACTCAAAGAATTTCAGTCAAAAGTTCATGGAAAAGAAATACAATAACTAAAAATGGTCATTTAATTGATATGGGGTTTTTTCTAAGAGGAGACTTATATAGATCAACAAAAAAATATATACCAAATAATTCCTCAAGACTTCTTCCTTCAAATCGTTTTGGCGAAGATTTAAATATAGCTAGAATTTTACCTAACTACTTTTTGGAATGGAGATATCCAGTTGTTTCACCTAATGGACATACAATAATAGAACCTATTATAAACTTTACAGTTGCACCTAATGATAAAGAGTATTCAAAAATCCCCAATGAAGATTCTATAGCTTTTGAACTTAATTCAGCAAATATATTCTTTAATGAAAGAATTCAAGGATTTGATAGGTGGGAGTACGGCAATAGAATAAATTATGGAATACAAATTTCACACTTTTGGGGAGATAGAGTTATTAAGGCACTCTTAGCTCAAAGTTATAGATTTTCGGATTTAAATTTTTCATATACAGGTAGTGGTTTAAGGAAAGATTTTTCTGATCTAATATTTGATTTATTCTATCAACCAAATAAAAATCTTACTATTACCTATAGAGGCAGAATGAATGAGGATGATTTAAATTTAACAAGATCGGAATTTGATATTCAAGGTAATTTTAAAAATTGGGGATTTAGATTAGGACATGCACATCTTGATGATGAAGAATATATAAATCTAAAAGAACAAAAAGAGCTTAGATTTGCAAATTTTATTAATATAAGCGAAAACTGGTTACTTCAAGGGGCAATCAGATATGATGTTGAAAGCAAAAAATCATTAAGAAATAGACTTTCCGTTGTTTACATTGACGATTGCATATCTTTTGAATTAGGATTTAGAAGGAAATTTGCTGAATATCGTGATTTAAAACCTACGAATTCATTTATGGTTAAATTAAAGGTGTATACTTTTGGTGGCGGAAATATTAATAGTTCGAAAAGACTAAATAGACTATGGGAAAGAGTTGAATAATATGAATAAATTTTTTAAAAATTTAATAATCTTCAAAATTATAATGATAAATTTATTATACTTGCCATCAGCTCTATTTTCTCAGGATATACAAGCAATATCAGCAATAGTTAATGATGAAGTCATTTCAAGATATGATGTTCAACAAAGAGTGCAACTAATTGTTTCAACATCAGGAATTAAACCTACACAAGAAAATATATCACGGTTAGANGCTCAAGCTTTACGGTCTTTAGTTAATGAAAAAATTCAGTTACAAGAGGCCGAAAAATTAGATGTTCCTTCATCGGAACAAGAAGTTGGCTTAATGCTTGAAAGAATAGCAAATGGCAGTCAAATGTCAGGCGAGGAAATACTTGAATTAATTAATTCTCAAGGGGTAAGGCCAGATACCTTATTAAATCAAATTAGAGCAGAATTACTATGGAATAAAATAGTTAGAGGTAGGTATGGGTCTTATGTAAATGTAAATGATGATGAGGTGTCTATTGTGTATGACAGAACAATTGAGAGCATTGGAAGGGACCAGTTCGAAATATCAGAAATATTTCTTGGATATGAAGATTCTAAAGAAGAGGAAGAAGCCAATATTCTTGCAAATCGATTAGTTGAACAATTAAGAGAGGGAGCTTCTTTTTCTGCAGTTGCTCAACAATTTAGTCAATCTTCAACTTCAGGGCAAGGAGGGTATATTGGTTGGGTTGCTGAAGGTCAATTAGATAATGAAGTTATAAATGCTATAAAGAACCTAGATAANGATGGCATATCAAATCCTATAAATTCAACAGGTGGTTACTACATTATTCGTCTTAACGATATCACAAAGGCTGGAGGAAAAAACCCTTTAAGAAATCAATATGACTTAGTTTCTATAATATTTAATAAAGAAAATATCCAAGATGCTAATAATTTTGCAAAAGAATTTATATCCTGCAAAAGGATAGATAGCTTAACAGAAAAGTATAATGAAAAAGAAGTAAATTATATTGGAAAGAGAATTTTAAGCGAACTTCCAAGTGATTTGCACGAAGAATTATTAAATAAAGATGCAGGAGAAACACTTAATATCAGAGAGATTGGAGATAATATTAATCTAATTTTAATATGCGATAGAAAAGATGATATTGGCATACAGGTTTCTAGAGAATCGATAGAAGAAAATATTTATTCTCAAAAGATTGGTATGATGTCTAGACGGTATCTTAGAGACTTAAGAAGAGACGCAGTAATTGAGTACAGATAATGCCCCTGAGAAAGAAACCTCCCATAGCAGTGTCAATGGGCGAACCTGGTGGAATAAATATTGAAATTATTTCACAGTGCGTCAAAAAAAAATTACCTGATTTTTTTCTAATTTCAGACCCAAAATGGGTTGAAAAATGTCTAAAACAACTCAATTTAAATATCAAAGTCAATATTTTAGATAATATCGATAGTTGTATAAAGGGACATCTAAATATTTTACCCATAAAATGTAAGGTAAAATATGGCTTTAAAAAATCATATGAACAAAATTTTCCTGCTATTATTGAGTCATTAGATTTAGCTATAAAATTAGCTCAACGAAAGAAAGTGTCAGGTATTGTTACCCTTCCGATATTAAAGAAAACTCTAACAATTAATGGAACTCATTATCCTGGTCATACTGAATACTTAGGTAAAAAATCAAATAAAAAGCCTTTGATGATAATGTTAAATAAAACTCTAAAAGTTGCAACTTTGACAACTCATATACCAATCTCTCAAGTTCCAAATAAGATTACAAAAAGTAATCTTGAAAAAACTATAAGGGTGTACATCAAGTCTTTAAATAGAGATTTTGGATTAACTGACCCAATATTAGCAATTAGCGCCTTAAACCCTCATAATGGTGAAGATGGAAAAATTGGAAATGAAGAAATTAAAATAATTACACCGGTAATTGAAAAACTAAAAAAACAAGGAAATAAAATATATGGACCTAAATCCGCTGATACAATGTTTCACAAAGATGCGCTAAAGAATGTTGATGCAAATTTATGTATGTTTCACGATCAAGCCTTGATACCAGTTAAATCTTTTGATTTTTATGGATCAATTAATTATACAGCAGGTCTCTCTTTTGTAAGGACATCTCCCGATCATGGAACTGCTTTTGATATTGCTGGAGAAAATAAAGCCAATAACTCAAGCTTAATAAATGCAATAAATTATGCACAAATGATTTATAATCAAAGAATTGAATATGATAAAAAATTATGAAAGTTCATTAAAAGAGATCATAAAAGAGTATAATCTGAAACCTAAGAAAAAATTAGGTCAAAATTTTCTGCATGATAAAAATATAATTTCATCAATAATTAGAAAAGCAAAAGTAGAAAATGAAAATATAATAGAAATCGGTCCAGGTCCTGGAATTTTAACTAAAAATATTCTAAAAGAAAAAGCTAAGTCACTTCTAGTTATAGAAAAAGATAAATCTTTCGAAGACAATTTAAAGAAAATTAAAAACGATTATCAGGAAAATTTTGACTACTTAATCGATGATATTCTTGATTTTGACTTCAATCAATTGGCAAATAATACTTTTAAAATTATTTCAAATTTACCTTATAATATATCAGTTCCTTTTATTTTAAAAATGGTCAAAAACCAGAAAATTATCCCCTGGAAAGAAATGATTTTAATGGTTCAGAAAGAGGTTGCCGAAAGAATTGTGGCAAAGATTGGAACAAAAAGATATGGAAGATTATCGCTAATGGTTAACTTAAAAAATAATGTGACCAAAATATTGGATGTGAAGCCTTCATCATTTATACCAAGACCGAAAGTTGATTCAACAGTTATAAAAATTATCCCTAACTCTAAATTTGCGCATGTAGATGATGAAATTTTTGAAAAGATTGTAAAAATTTGTTTTAGTCAAAGAAGAAAAAAGATAAAAAACAATCTAGATCAACTAGATATCAATACTGCTNAATTACTTGAGTTATCAANTATAAGTCCTGATATAAGAGCTGAAAATNTTGATATCGAAGGNTTTTGTAGGATTTCAAACAATTATANAAANNTAGTTAAAGTGAACCACGAAGATTTTTAACAATTTTTTGAGTCTTTNTTTGTCTATGATTTTTTAATCTTTCTGCATTAAGNATGTTTAAAATTTNTTGAANAGTNTTATCAAATTCATCNTTTACTAAAATATAATCATATTCAGGATAATGACTCATCTCATCAGANGCCTTAGACATTCGCTTTTGAATTATCTCATCATCNTCTTGCTTTCTTTTCTTAAGNCTCCTTTCNAGCTCTTCAATAGATGGNGGTAAGACAAAAACTTTCACNAGNTCGTCTTTAGAATTATTCATNAGTTGTTGTGTTCCTTGCCAGTCAATATCNAAAAGTATATCTTTTCCCTTGTTTAAAATCTTTTCAACAGGTTTTCTAGGTGTACCATAATAATAATCAAAAACTTTTGCATATTCTAANAATTCATTCTTCTCCTGCATAAGNGCAAAATCATCATTATTTATAAAAAAATAATCNTCACCATCAATTTCACCAGGTCTTGGNGGTCTTGTCGTATATGATATNGATAAAAATAATTCATCATCTANCTCAAGAAGTTTTCTTGATAAAGATGTTTTACCTGCTCCCGANGGTGANGATAAAACAAACATTAAACCTTTTCTTTTTATTTNATTATCATTTGTTTCCATTAATTTTCATCATATTTTGAAAAAATAACTGATGCATTAGTTCCGCCAAATCCAAANGAATTCGATAAAATAACTTCAACCTTTTTTTCTTTACTNTTATGTGGCACAAGATCAAGTTTAGTATCTATTGATAAATCATCAAGATTAATCGTTGCNGGTATAATATTATTTTTGATTGCCAAAATNCTAAAGATTGCTTCTACTGCTCCTGCTGCACCTAGTAAATGACCAATTGAAGATTTTGTTGATGACATGGAAATGTTATTTATATTCCCTTCAAAAGCTTTTTCTACAGCTTTCAGCTCTATTTCATCACCTTTTGGTGTAGATGTACCATGAGCGTTAATATAAGAAAACTCATCTATAGCATAATTTGAGTCTTCTATAGCCATTANCATCGATCTATATGCTCCATCTCCATCGTCTGAAGGAGCGGTAATATGATGCGCATCCCCAGAAACTCCATACCCTTTAAATTCAGCATAAATTTTAGCATTTCGAGACATTGCATGCTCTAAATCTTCTAAAACTAAAAATCCAGCACCCTCACCCATTACAAATCCATCTCTT
>PBXC01000008.1 GCA_002728335.1 Rhodobiaceae bacterium | reverse complement strand
AAAACAACAATACAATATAGTAAACAAGTATTTAGTCTATAAAAAATAATTTGCCATATTTTCTTCATATTGTAGGCTTTAAATAATAATTTTAAGAAAGAAATTAATGGAATTTTATTTACCCATAGCTGAGATGTCTATTAATCCAATAGGATTTCTTGTGTTAGGAATTATTGTTGGAACTTTATCGGGGACATTTGGTGTTGGTGGAGGTTTCTTAATGACTCCATTACTAATCTTTTTAGGCATACCCCCAGCAATAGCTGTAGCATCTGAAGCAAACCATATTGTAGGATCTTCATTATCTGGGACAATTGGGCATCTAAGAAGAAAAGCTGTTGATGTAAGAATGGGTAATGTTCTTCTTGCAGGAGGGATATTAGGATCATTTCTTGGTATTTATATTTTTAACTCTCTTAAACAGGTTGGGCTTGTAGATCTTCTTATAACTGCATCTTACTTTATATTTTTGACTGGTATTGGAATTTTTATGCTTTATGAAAGTCTAGATAGTTTGGGTTACTTTGGACATAAGAAAAGATCTCGTTTTTACCACCATTCTTGGATAATGGGCCTACCACTTAAAATAAGATTTAGAAGATCGGGCTTATACATTTCACTTATACCTCCATATATAATAGGTTTTTTTGTAGGTATTTTCTCATCAATAATGGGTGTTGGAGGTGGTTTCATAATAATACCAGCAATGATTTATATCTTGAGAATGCCAACTAATGTAGTTGTTGGAACATCACTTTATCAAATAATATTTATAACATCTTTTGTTACTATATTACATGCATCAACAAATCAGTCCGTAGATATAATCCTAGCTCTCATTCTGCTATTAGGGGGCGCTATTGGGGCACAAATTGGTGTTAGATTAAGCGGTAAACTTAATGGCGCTTGGTTAAGAATAGCTCTTGCAATTCTAGTCTTAGCTGTTGGATTAATTATGGCATCTGAATTAATTATTAAACCTGAAAATGTGATAAAAATCATATCTGGGAGTAACTTATAATGATTAAAAAGTTACTAATATCTATATTCAGTATTTTTATCTTAATGGGTCAAATGCCCCCAAATATAATTATCGATGAAAATGAGAAAGACATAAGGATTAAGCCGAATATTGCTGGAACAGAGGTAGTATTATATGGAGCTATGCCCTCAGGAATAAAAGATATTATTATTGAGG
Source organism: Rhodobiaceae bacterium (assembly GCA_002728335.1). Classification (GTDB taxonomy): domain Bacteria; phylum Pseudomonadota; class Alphaproteobacteria; order MED-G09; family MED-G09; genus AG-430-B22. Next base: position 5,101 of record PBXC01000008.1, on the reverse strand, counting down.
TAGTTGGNCCAGCNAGNAATATAAGTTTAGAAGAAAAAAGAANGATATATGGTTTNTGGCTTGGTTTAGGAAGAGCCGATTATTTNCAAGTTCCTAGTTACTACAATATTATGAGNTCAAGAAAAATCAGTGAAATTGCNGATCAAAATGTTTTTGATAAACTCCGNCTTGGAGTTACAAACTTACCNCTTGGAAATGCAAAAATTTCAAATAGTTCAACATCTCAAAATATTTTTAATCAAAATTTAAAGAAATATATGTTGGATAAAGGTCANTTTAATATTGGTGAAAATGANATAANNNTTAAATCTGGTCCAGGAAAAGTNGGAATTTTTTCNACAGAATTTTTNCTTCCATCGAATTCTTATCAAGGAAAATATTATGTAAGGTATTTCATTTTTCAGAATGGNGANTTTTTATCTTATGCAGAAAATAAAATNGACCTTAANCANGCTGGTTTTAGTAGGATAATATCTCTAACTGCAACAAATTTTCCATTGCTTTATGGAATTCTTGCGGTAATCTTATCNGGTTNATTAGGATGGTTAATATCAACTATCTTTAGACGTCTTAAAATATCTTAGGAGAAACATATGTTCAAAGACACACTTTTAGAAGGAAAAAGAATTTTAGTAACTGGTGGAGGTTCTGGTTTAGGTAAAGAAATGGCTAGTGAATATGCTAAACTTGGAGCAGAAGTATATATATGCGGAAGAAGAAAATCAGTCCTTGATGATACGGTTAAGGAAATTATTGATGCAGGAGGGAAAGCCAAAGCACACGCATGTGATATAAGAGTTTCAGAAGCTATTAATGATATGATTGACGAGATTTGGGCTGATGGCGGAGCTCTTACTGGCTTAGTGAATAATGCAGCAGGTAATTTTATCTCACCGACAAAAGATCTTACCCCCAAGGGTTTTGAGGCAATCTCAAATATAGTTTTTAGAGGGTCATTTTATATAACTCATGCTTGTGGAACGAGATGGATTAAAGAAGATATTAAAGGTTCAGTTATATCTATTTTAACTACCTGGATTTGGAATGGTGGACCTTTTACTGTTCCTTCAGCCATGTCAAAAGCTGGTGTTAATATTATGACAAAATCACTTGCGGCTGAATGGGGTAAATATGGAATAAGACTAAATGCTATAGCTCCTGGACCATTTCCAACAAAAGGAGCTTGGGAGAGACTAAGTCCAGGTCAAGGAACTGATGAAAGTGCAACAAGTTCAGGCAACCCAATGGGTAGAAATGGAGAAATGCAAGAATTAAGAAATTTAGCAACATTTTTAATGGCTGATGGATGCGATTATCTGACAGGGCAGACTATTGCAATCGATGGGGCAATTCATCTAGCTTCAGGAGGGAATTTTTACCAAACTTTAGATCGTCTTAGTGATGATGATTGGGATGGTATCAGAGATATGATCAGGTCTTCAAATGATGCAGACAAGGCAAAGAGATCAGTCTAATTAAATCACCAATGAATCAGAAATGATTACACTGAAATTATCTGAAACATCTGTTGAGTATGCTAAATCGAGATCAAGAGAATAACCATATCCTCCTCCGCCACTACTACTTGTAGTAGTTGAGGTAAGTATATTTACACCTTCACTTTCAACAAGATTAATAGCACCAGTCATGGAACTATGGAATTGACAATTGTAATAAAGCGTATCAGGACCATCTAGTGGAACGGTGAATGTAATTTTTCCATTTGTTGTGCCGTTGTTCGTTATTCCATCGGTAAGAATATCAGAGGATCCTGTAGTTTGGNCTGTTTTAATCCAAAATGGATGACCAGGTGAACTAACTTCAAATTCATAAGTCTTACCTCTTATTAGTGTAATTGTCGGATCATTAAAACTGACATTATCTGAAGACTTTATAGTGTAATCACTAGCACCATTATTGGACACATCTAAGGTGGCTTCAATTGATGGTGTTGTTACTGGAGTAAATCCATCAATAAGNATATTGGCATCCTTTGACATACCTGAGTGAAACAAACAATAATAATATAATTNTGTATCTGAAGCAGAAGGTTCTAAAATTACAAAACCATTATCAAATGTNATTTCATCATTAAAATTATCTGAATANTTACTTTCAGTAGTTTTGTAACCGTTGATGTAGAAGCTAACATTATCAATTGATTGACCGTCAGCATGAGTTCCATTTTTTGTTGTCGAGAATGAAATAGGATGCTTACTTGCNGTTGCATCATTTTGATCAAAAATGTATTTTTGTCCAGAAGCCAAATTCAGGCTAGGGGCAAGCTCACCATTAATATAATATTTATTTCCATCATCTTCTTTTTTTACAGTTACTTCATAAAGNTGGTTTAATTTGTCTTCAAAAACGATCTTACTTAAAGATTTAGTATTTGTTCCTGAGTCNGGNAAANTTANATCAAGAAGAGAGACGAATTCTTCATATGTCTTAATGCTTCCTACTTCATTACCAGTTTTATTTCCACCAATATCATAAGTGAATTTATCTGCNCCATTAATGGTAAAAANNGTCATATCATCACAAGTGATTTGTATGGCGTTTTTAGCTACAACTACAGATTTTATTTTTGACCATTCAGGCAATTGTATTGTGTTATTACCTTCAGTATCTGTTATTGATACTTTTGCTCCGCCTTCCTGTGAAACTAATATATAAGTATCGTCACCTTCTTGGCCTCTATATGTTGTTCCTGCAACTGTTGGAACGATTATGTCATTTTTATCTGAAAAATTTAATGCCATTTATAATGCTCCTTTGATCAATATCAAAAGTAAAAGAATTAATTGAATTATATTTATCGTTACACTCAGGGCATGAAGTGATGAAAAGACTTTTTTAGAACTTTCTTCGCCTTGCAACATAAGATCTCTATTTTTATTTATTTTAGGCACTAATATAAATCTAGAAATACCTGCTAGTATCGCGACAATAAATAGCGTTGCTGATTCAAAGATTTTATTTGAGAAATAAAAAGCTACTGTACTAAAAAAACTAAGAATTAGACCCCAAAGAAAATATTTAGGAAATAATACTCTTAACAATTTACCAGCATTTTCAGGACCAAGTACACTGTGCACATACCTCGCTATTGATAAGCTGAAGTAGAGCATGATAAAGAATGCACCTGATGTCGTGATATAAGCTAGTAATTCCATNCCNGTTATATAGTTATTTATGATATTGATTTCAATGGCTTAATTTACATGCGGTAATTCGCCCCACTTTGTTGTNTATCTTGGTGATAGATGATGCGTTCTTGACTGCCAATCACCATCCTTCTTTAAGCCTGCTGCNGCATAAAATAGTGTTCCTGGTCCAAATTTTTGATTTATNCTNTCNACCGCAANCATTCGGGNGTCTGATCTTTGATAATNNTATCNNTCAAATAAATTTTTTTGGTGCATATTATTTGGAACTAAATCAACCAGCATTACTCCTCCTTTATGATATAAATAACCTTCTTCATAGATCTGCGATAAANTCCTTTTCACTAAGTTAAGNATATGTCCAGTGTCACTACAAGGGTTACTAAAGCCTGACATAATACCAGCACTATATTGTTTGTTTTTTTTAGAAAAGCTATTCGTCCTTAAAAAAGTATAAACCGTTTGAGTCCTACTGCCTTGTAAACGCATCTTTTCACATGCTCTGACAGCATAAAGTGATATAGCTTGTTCTAAATCGGTCAGATTGTTAATAGGATTTCCAAAACTTCTAGAAACCATTATGTTTTTACGTGACTGCATTTGATCAAGGCCTAAACAAGATACACCTCGTAATTCATAAACAATTCTCTCTAAAACTACGCCTAAGTATTTTCGAATCTTNTGTGGTGAGGCATTTCTAAGTTGNAAAGCATTGCCTATGCCTATAAGTCTTAGCTTAGCACCCCATCTCCTAGATATACCCCAAATACTTTCCACCTGAATATTTTCAAGAACCTCAATCTGGGCTGATGGGGAACTCAGATCATAAATACAGTCGATTTTTGACTTTTTAGCTAAAGAATTAGCTATCTTAGCCAATGTCTTTGTCGGAGCTAACCCAATTGAAACTGGAATACCAGTCCATTGAAAAATACTATTCTTGATAGTTTTCAAGTATTCATANTAGTTTCTTCTATTAGAGTATTTGAATTTTACAAATGCCTCATCAATTGAATANACTTCAACATCTGGNCTAAATATTCTTAAAGAATCCATTACTCTTCCTGACATATCGCCATAAAGTTGATAATTCGAAGAATATATNTGAACGCCCTTTTGTAGTAATGTATGCCGATAATGATGGAATGGTGCGCCCATTGGTATTCCTAGGGCCTTTACCTCATTTGATCGAGCAATTATGCATCCGTCATTATTTGATAACACAACAATTGGTTGGTTTACTAAAGATGGATTAAAAACACGCTCACATGAAACATAAAAATTATTGCAGTCTACAAGAGCAAAAATATTTTTATCATTACACTTTGTGGATAACATTAGTTACAACACCCCAAATCTTTACATCATTGTTTTGATTCAATTCTATTGAACGGAATTTTTTATTTTCTGGAACAAGAAAAGTTTTTGATCCTTTTTTTTGTAAGCGTTTTACTGTTAATTGCCCATCAACAGCTGCAATCACAACTTTTCCTTTTCGTGGTTCAAGGCTACGGTCGACAACAAGGATATCTCCGTCATGTATACCTGCCCCTAGCATAGAATCACCGGATGCTTTTACAAAAAATGTTGCTGTAGGGTGTTTCACAAGATGTGTATTTAAGTCTAGTTTACCCTCCATATGATCATCAGCAGGCGATGGGAACCCTGCTGGGACCTTACTACTATATAACGGAAGAGATATATTGCTGTTATTAATAAAATTCATAACACTATCAATTTTGCTAATAGGAATACGCATTGGTTTGGTTTTTTCTCCAAATTTACCTTGTCCCTTAGGCCTACCTGCTCCAGTTCTTGCTCCTCCTCTTGGCAATACCACTCCTCTTTTTTTGTAATAGTTAATATTTTGAATAGTGTACACTATTCAATTTATTTTTCAAGATAATTAAAAAATAATATCAGTTAGGTTTAAT
>PBXC01000007.1 GCA_002728335.1 Rhodobiaceae bacterium | reverse complement strand
TGTTCTTGATGCTGGTGGCGCTAGAATTCAAGAGGGCATAGACTCCTTAGGTGGGTATTCAGAAGTTTTTCAGAGAAATGTTCTTGCTTCAGGAGTTATTCCTCAAATTTCCTTAATTATGGGTCCCTGTGCAGGTGGAGATGTTTATTCTCCTGCCTTGACTGATTTTATTTTTATGGTCAGAGATACTTCATATATGTTTGTTACAGGTCCTGATGTTGTTAAAACTGTGACTAATGAAGAAGTTACTGCAGATGAATTAGGCGGTGCAGAGGTTCATACAACAAAATCATCTGTAGCCGATGGAGCTTATGACAACGATATTTCTATGCTCACGGATATTAGGAGATTTATTGATTTTCTTCCCTCAAGCAATATTCAATCAGCTCCAATAAGAGAGACTTTTGACAAGATATCTAGATCAGAACCAGGTTTGGATTACCTGATACCAGAAAACTCTAATACACCTTATGATATTAAAGAATTTATAATTAAATCAGTTGACGAAGGTGATTTCTTTGAGATTCAATCTAGTTTTGCAAAAAATATTGTTGTCGGTTTTGGAAGAATTGATGGATATACTGTAGGATTTGTTGGTAACCAGCCTCTGAATTTAGCTGGTGTATTAGACTCGGATGCGAGTAGAAAAGCAGCAAGATTTGTTCGATTTTGTGATTCATTTTCTATTCCAATAGTAACTTTTGTTGATGTCCCGGGTTTTTTACCTGGTACTGATCAAGAATATGGGGGTTTAATAAAAAATGGTGCTAAGCTTTTATATGCTTATGCAGAAGCAACGGTTCCAAAGGTAACAATAATTACTAGAAAGGCCTATGGAGGAGCTTATTGTGTTATGGCACCAAAGCATTTAAGAGGAGACATTAACTATGCTCTTCCAAGTGCAGAAATTGCAGTAATGGGCGCAAAGGGAGCAGTTGAAATATTATATAGAAAAGATATTGGTGATGATGAAATCATTAATAAACATACAAGTGAGTATGAAGAAAGGTTTTTAAATCCTTTTGTTGCAGCAGAAAGAGGATATATAGACGATGTTATCATGCCTAAAAATATAAGACCTAGAATTGCCAAAGCTTTAAAGCTTTTAAGAAATAAAAAATTATCAAACCCATGGAAGAAGCACGACAACTTACCTTTGTGAGAAGTATATGTTTAAGAAAATTTTAATCGCTAATAGAGGTGAAATTGCATGTAGAGTAATTGAAACATGCGATAAATTAGGTATTGAAACTGTAGCCGTATATAGCGATGCTGATAATAGGGCTCTACATGTAATGAAGGCTAAGGAAGCTATAAATATAGGTCCAGCACCATCATCTGAGTCATATTTAGTCATTGAAAAAATTATAAATGCTTGCAAAAAAACTGGTGCTGATGCTGTTCATCCAGGTTATGGTTTTCTCTCAGAAAATTCAGCATTTGTAAATCAACTTGAAAGAGAGGGAATTACTTTCATAGGCCCTCCATCTGAACCTATTAGAGTAATGGGTGATAAAATTGAATCAAAGATTTTTGCAGAAAAATCAGGTGTAAATATAATTCCAGGTCATCAAGAAATTATAAAGGACTCCCAAGAGGCATTGGAAATCTCAAAAAAAATAGGTTTTCCAGTAATGATTAAAGCTTCAGCTGGCGGCGGCGGAAAGGGAATGAGAATTGCAAAAGTTGAAGCAGATGTAGAAGATGCATTTAATTCATCTGTAAATGAAGCTAAATCAAGTTTTGGTGACGATAGAATATTTATTGAAAAATTTATCGAAAAACCTCGGCATATAGAAATTCAAGTATTAGCTGATAAACATGGAAATGTTGTTCACTTAGGAGAGAGAGAATGCTCTATTCAGAGAAGAAATCAAAAAATTATAGAGGAGTCACCAAGCTCATTTGTTGATGAACAGCTTCGAAATGATATGGGTGAGCAGGCAAAAAGATTAGCCTCAACTATAGGCTATGCCAGCGCTGGAACTGTTGAGTTTATAGTAGATCAAAATAAAAACTTTTATTTTTTAGAAATGAATACAAGATTACAGGTTGAGCATCCGGTTACTGAATTAATTACAGGAATTGATCTTGTAGAGGAAATGATAAAAATTGCTGCTGGAGAGGAATTAAAATTAAAACAAGATGATATTAAATTTAAGGGTTGGGCAATTGAATCTAGAATTTATGCTGAAGATCCGGAGAGAAATTTTATGCCATCTACCGGAAGATTAAATGAATATATTGTGCCCAGTGATATAGAAAATATTAGAAATGATACTGGTGTTTATGAGGGCGGAGAAATATCAATTTATTACGATCCAATGATTTCTAAGCTTTGTTCTTATGGAAACGATAGAAATGAAGCTCTTTCAAAAATGGAAACCGCTTTAAATAATCATTATATTAATGGCATTAGAAACAATATAAATTTTTTAACTGCTATATTAAGAAACAAACATTTTATTAGTGGTGATATCAATACTGGATTTGTTGATATCGAGTATCCCGATGGTTATAAACCCTATGTTGATAATGACAAATTTGCCTTATTATTTTCCATTGCTGCGACTTATTTGTATACTATTGATCAATTCAGGTCGAGAAATCAGAAAACGAAAAAATCCTTTTTTGAGAAATCCTTAGTGGCTATTGTTGAGGGTTCTATTTTTGAATTTAAGACTTATGACAGACAAGATAATTTAATTATTGAGTATAATGATGAAGTAATTTCAATTGATTCTTCTTATAATCCTGGTAACCCTCTTGCGGAAATAACTATTAATGGGGAGGATTATAATTTCAAGATAGAGCGTATAATTAACGGCTATAATATAAGCGGTTATGGTTTTTCTTCAGATATTATAATTTTATCTAAAAGAGCACATGAATTATCTAAATATATGCTCGAAAAGGATAATCGTTCAAATGAAAAAATTATTAAATGTCCAATGCCTGGTCTTGTAGTTTCAATCGATGTTGACGAAGGTCAGGAAGTGGATATAGGCGATAAATTATGCACAATTGAAGCCATGAAAATGGAAAATGTTATCAGATCAGAAGTTTCAGGAATTATAAAAAAAATTCACTGCAGTGATGGCGATAGTTTAGCTTCAGATGAAACTATTTTAGAGTTTTCTTAGATTTTAATTTTACATTAAAAACAGTGCTAAAATTTTTAATTAGCACTTGATCAAATTTTTTTATTTTATTTTTTAATCCAATTTCTTCTAAACTTGTGACATCCTTTGGATCATTGCCGCATGGATTGATACCTTTGAAGTTTTCTAAATTTGGATTCAAGTTTATGCTTACTCCGTGAAAAGTAATACCTTTTCTTACTCTTAAGCCAATTGATGATATTTTTTTTAAGCTCTTTTTATCTTTGATCCAGATGCCAACATGATTTTTATCATTTACAGCATTAACATCTATATCCTTGAGTGATTTAATAATCCATTCCTCAATTAATGAAATAAATTTTCTAATGTCATAACCTTTTTTTCTTAGATTAAGCATTAAATAAACAACTCTTTGTCCAGGACCATGATATGTATATTGCCCACCTCTACTTGATTTATAGACTTTAAATTTATTACTATTTATAAGATCTTTTTTCTTTGCGCTCGTTCCAGCAGTGTAAATATTATCATGTTCAAGAAACCATAGAAATTCTTTACAATTATTTTTATGAATATCTTCAATTTTTTTTTCCATAAATTCTATTGAATCTGGATAATCAATTGTTTTCTTATCTAGGAAATATTCTATCTCATGTTCAATCATAACTTTTTTAATTTATTAATTTGTTTATTAATTTACAAATCATTATTAAGTATTGGTATAATAATAAATAATTTGCGGCCGTGGCGGAACTGGTAGACGCGCAGCGTTGAGGTCGCTGTGGGGTAAAACCCGTGGAAGTTCGAGTCTTCTCGGCCGCACCAAAGGAATTTTATTATGGACAATCAAACTAATGATAATTCTACATCTTTTAAAGAGCAATTTGATCCATCACTGGTATCGGAAATTATTATTTCAGTTGATGCAGGAGATAAAAAATCGTTATTAAGTATAATAAAAAAGTTACCTTCATCTGATATTGCAGATATCATTAATTTACTTAAATCTTCAGAAAGAGAGTCATTTGTAGATTTAATTAAAGAAGAATTTAAGCCAGAAATCCTTTCTGATCTTGAGGATTCAGTAAGAGAAGAAATAATTCATTACCTAGGCTATAACTTTATAGCAGATATAATTCCTAGATTAAGAACTGATGACGCAGTCCATGTGATTGAAGATTTGGAAGAAAATGAAAAGAATTTAATTCTCCAAAAAATACCTTTAAGCGATAGGGAAGAAATAAAAATTTCATTAAATTATCCTGACGATAGTGCTGGAAGATTAATGAGTTTGGATTTTATATCAATACCGCCGCACTGGGATGTAGGTCAATCAATTGATTATCTTCGAACCAATGATGATTTACCGGATGAGTTTTACGAGATTTATTTAGTTGATCCAGGGCATAAACCCATAGGAGCTCTATCTCTTTCAAGTATTTTGAAATCTAATCGTGATAGTAAATTAAGAGATATCAAAACAAACCAGTTTGTTACTATTGATGCCAATATGGATAAAGAANTGGTTGCTTTTGAGTTTGAAAGATTTGATTTAGTTTCTGCTCCTGTAACAGATGATGATGGAAGATTAATTGGAGTAATAACTGCTGATGATATAGTTGATGTTATTCAAGAAGAGGCCGGAGAAGATATAAAGCTTCTTGGCGGAGTGGGTGATGAAAATATAACAGATAATCCTATGAAGTCATCGCGAGGACGTTTTTCATGGTTATTTATTAATCTTTTGACGGCTGTATTGGCATCTCTAGTGATAGGCTTATTTGATGCCACTATTAAAGAAATGGTGGCTTTAGCTATTTTAATGCCGATAGTTGCCTCTATGGGCGGTAATGCTGGTACACAAACCTTAACTATTGCAGTAAGGTCGATATCTACAAGGGATCTTGTGCCTTTAAATTATAGACGAATAATCAATAAAGAAATTGTTGTTAGTTTTTATAATGGTGTTTTATTTGCCTTAATTACAGGTTTATTTGGTTGGTTTTGGTTTGATAATTTTTCTTTAGGTGTTGTTCTTGCTTTTGCAATGATTGTAAATATTGTTATTGCTGGGCTATCAGGCATCTTAATTCCAATAGGTTTGAACAAACTAGGAATTGACCCTGCAATAGCATCAACTGTTTTTCTAACAACAATTACAGATGTTGTTGGTTTCTTTAGTTTTCTTGGGCTTGCAGCTTTGTTTCTTGTTTAGGTAGAAATTTGACAATGCATCTTAAATCATATTTTTTTTTCGTTCTTTTTTTAATTTATGTAATTTTTTTTCCATCAAAAATTTTCTCAATTTGGATTGATGGCACACCCCTTCCTATTGCAAAAAGCGGAACATCGGCTGCAATAATTAATAATGAAATTGCTGTTATTGGCGGTAAAGGAATTATTGGAAATAATCCTTTATCAGAGATTTTTGATATTGAAGGAAGAATATGGAAGCCTCTTAATTTATTTCCGAAAGATTTTCATGGTTTTAGGATTATAAGTTTTCAAAAAAAAATATTGTTATGCGGAGGATATGACAAACAAACGCCAACAAGAAAATGCTGGATATATGATCATAATTTATCTAATTGGGCTCAAATAGGAGATATGCCTTATGCGAGAGCAGATCATGCAATGGTTAAGATTGATGATAAAGTATNTTTCATTGGAGGTGTNGGTGAAAGTAATGAAAAAGTTATGTCATATGATCTAAGTNTNAANACATGGAATACTAATTATGCGATTTTTCAAAATCCATTATATTCATCTGGCTTTGGAGTATATGACAATAAGATTGCTATAGTTGGAGGGATAGAGNTCTCAAATTCGAAAATATCAAATAGGTTTGAAACATTTGATCCATCTTTAAATCTATGGGAGAAAAAAATTAATTATCCGTTCAATGTTGCTTCTTCATCAGTTCAACAAATTAAACAAAAATTACATGTTTCTGGGGGTAAATCATTTAATCCAAACAGATCGTACAAAGATCATTATTCATATTTTAACGGAAATTGGACTAGAGAAGAATCNATGCCTACTCCTAGACATAGTATGTCTTCAGTTTATATNGATGAAAATTGGTANTTAATTGGTGGGTCAATTAGNCCAGGTTTTTTCTCTCTATTTTCNCCAACAGATGTTGTAGAAATATATANAGATAAATGACAATTCATTTAAAAAAATTATGTGTTGGCGCAAATGATGTNCGTGATTTATTTAANAGACAGGAATTTATTAGGCAAAAATANAGTGAAACAATTCACATNACCAGAATGTTTCCTAAGAAATATCAAGATTTACTCGATGGAGGTTCAATTTATTGGNTTNTTAAAGGCTATATGAGAGCTCGTCAAAATATTATTGGAATAGATAGGATTATGGGNGATGATAAGATTAAAAGNTGTAAAATCTTATTATCAAAAGAAATTATGTTAACTTCTCCGAAAAAAACAAGACCATTTCAAGGATGGAGATATTTGGAGACAAAGGATATTCCAAAAGATGATATTCTTTATGATCCAAAGAATTTCGATAGTTCTAATGAAGAATTAATATCTGAATTAAGCAATTTAGGTTTGGTTTAATGATTTATTTATTTTATGGAATTATTTTACTATTTGTTTTTATTTTTCTCATAAAATATTTATCAAATATGAATTCAAATAAATTACAAAGTCTAACCAAAATCACTATTGGAGGAGTTTTATTAATTATATCAATTTTTCTCTTATTTAGAGGTCTTTATTATTTCTCAGGGCCATTATTAGCGCTTTCTTTGTGGTTAACACGGCTAAAAACTTTATATAATTTCTATAATTTGTTTTTTAAAAAAAATAATTCACAGATTTCAATGGATAAAAATGAAGCATTTGAGATTTTAGGTCTTGATTTCAACGCTTCGAGAGATGATATTATAAATGCACACAGAATGCTAATTGAGAAAAATCATCCTGATAAAGGAGGATCTGATTACTTGAGTGCAAAAATTAACAAAGCTAGAGATACTTTGTTGGAAGATAAATAGGAGTTAAATTGTTTTATGTCTGAAGGTGATAAATATATAGATTTTGACGAAGATACTAAGGTTGAAACTAAGAAGAAACTTCAAAAACCTTCGTTATATAAAGTTTTGCTATTAAATGATGATTATACTCCAATGGAATTTGTTGTTTTTCTACTTAAAAAATTTTTCCACAAGAATAATGATGAGGCAACACAAATAATGCTACATGTTCATCAAAATGGAGTAGGTGTATGTGGAGTTTTTCCTTATGAGATTGCTGAAACAAAAGTGATACAAGTATTGGAAACAGCTAAAAAAAATGATCACCCGCTTCAGTGCACTATGGAGAAGGATTAAAATTATGGCTGGATTTGCTCATAGTTTAGAAGAGTCTTTGCAGCGGTCAATTGATTATGCTGCAAAAAAAAATCATGAACATGTTACTGTAGAGCACCTTCTTTTAGCATTAATTGAAGACTCAGACGCATCAAACCTTCTCAAGGCTTGTAATGTAAACTTGTCAATTTTGAAGAAAGATCTTATTAAATTTTTAGATGAACAAAAATATCTTGTTTTAACTAATAATGAACAATTACCTGAACCTACTGCCGGCTACAGAACTGTAATTACCAGAGCTGCAATACATGTCCAACAATCTGGGAAAAGTGAAGTAAATGGTGCAAATGTTGTAGTAGCAATATTTTCTCAGCAAGAGAGCTTTTCCGTTTATTTGTTAGAGAAACAAGAAATGACAAGATATGATGCAGTTCAATTTATATCTCATGGTATTAGGAAAGATGAAGATTATTCAACAATAAGTGTTTCAGAGGAAATTAACGAAGAACAAGAACTTGAAACGAATAAAAAGAATGCTTTAGAGGCTTTTTGTGAAAACTTAAATGATAAAGCAAAAAATAATATGATTGATCCTCTCATCGGAAGAGATGAAGAGGTCTTAAGGTTAATTCAGATATTATGTAGAAGAAGAAAGAACAATCCTTTACTAGTTGGTGACCCCGGAGTTGGAAAAACGGCAATAGTAGAAGGTTTAGCTTATCGAATAGTTTATGAAGAAGTTCCAAGTGTTATTAAGTCATCTCAAATATACTCTCTAGATATGGGTGCTTTATTGGCAGGGACTAGATATAGAGGAGATTTTGAGGAGAGAATTAAAGCTGTTCTTAAAGAAATTGAAAAAATAGATAATTCAATCCTATTTATCGATGAAATTCATACTGTTATTGGTGCTGGTGCTACTTCAGGGGGAGCAATGGATGCCTCCAACCTTCTAAAACCCTATTTACAAAACGAAAGAATGAGATGTGTTGGCTCAACAACATATAAAGAATTTCGTCAATTCTTTGATAAGGATAGAGCTTTATCAAGAAGATTCCAAAAAATTGATGTCGATGAGCCAAACAATGAGGATACTATTAAAATACTAAAAGGACTTAAGTCACGATTTGAGGATTTTCATGGTTTTAAGTATTCTGATGAGGCAATAGATTGCGCAGTTGAATTATCCTCAAGATATATGAGTGATAAGAAATTACCTGATAAGGCGATAGATGTAATTGATGAAACTGGGGCTGCAATGAAATTAAAAGCTTCGAAGAAAAAGGTTATTGAAGAAAAAGAAATTGAGGAAACTATTGCTAGAATGGCAAAGATTCCATCAAGAAATATTACTCGTGATGATACTAAAAAACTAAAAGATCTTGATAAATCATTGAAAAGAATGGTTTTTGGTCAAGATAAGGCGATTGAAGAAATTGCAACATCTATTAGACTCTCACGAGCTGGTCTACGTGATAATCAAAAACCTATAGGATCATATTTATTTGCTGGCCCAACTGGAGTCGGAAAAACTGAGCTTGCAAGGCAATTATCATCCATTTTAGGTGTTGAACTATTAAGATTTGATATGACAGAGTTTATGGAAAGGCATACCGTTTCAAGATTAATCGGTGCTCCCCCAGGTTATGTTGGTTTCGATCAAGGTGGCTTATTAACGGATGGTGTCGACAAAAACCCATATTCTGTTGTGCTACTTGATGAGATAGAAAAAGCCCATCCGGATATATTTAATATCCTACTTCAGATTATGGATTATGGAACTTTAACTGATCAGAATGGAAGAAAAGTAGACTTTAGAAATACTATTTTAATTCTGACTACAAATGCGGGAGCTTCTGATTTAGCAAAACCAGCTTTAGGTTTTAATAGAAATAAGAGAGAAGGGGATGATGTTGAGGCAATAGACAAATTATTCAACCCTGAATTTAGAAACAGATTAGATGCGATAATTTCTTTTAATTCTCTTCCTGACAAAGTGATTGCAAGAGTAGTAGAAAAATTTATCTTAGAATTAGAAACTCAACTAGATAACAAAAATGTTTTTATTCAAATTTCTGAAAAAGCGGCTATGTGGATAGGTAAAGAGGGTTATGATGAAAATATGGGGGCAAGACCTTTAAGTAGATTAATACAAGAAAAAATTAAAAAACCTATTGCCGAACAAATATTATATGGAAAGCTATCAAAAGGTGGGAATATAAAGGTTGATATTAAAAATAATGAATTATCCTTTGAATATCTCCCGTTAAAGAAATCATCCAAAAAAAATAAACAAAAAGTTAAATAACAATAGCTTGACGAATTTTTTTAGCCTCATTTTCAAGTATTTCAGTATCTTCTATATCTCTAGAATGGAATCTATAATTCAATCCTTCGCTTCTTTGGATAATATGAAAATGTAGATGGAAAACAGTTTGGCCTGCCTCTTCTCCATTGAGCTGTAAAATCATTACTCCAGTAGGGGAGTATACTTTTTTAATTGCAGCTGCGATATTTCTTGTGGCTTTTAAAAGTGGATCTAAGTATTCATCTGGAAGATTAATTAAATCTGTAGTTTCAAATTTTGGAATAACTAATGTATGACCTGGCGCTTGAGGCATAACATCCATAAAAGCTAAGACTTTCGAGTCTTCATAGACTTTAATACAATTGGCTTCATTTCTTAATATTTTTGCAAAGATATTTTCTTGATCGTAATTCATTATTTCTCCATATTTTTTTTGAATGGAATATACTCATTTAATTTTTCAATATTCTCCTGAATATACACTCTTTCATCTTTTAAATAATTTGATATTGCTTCAAAAAAATCAACATCCTTAATCCAATGAGCAGAATATGTTTTTGATGGTTGGTATCCGCGAGATATTTTGTGAGCTCCTTGTGCACCTGCTTCAACTTTTTTTAATTTGTTATTAATTGCAAAATCTATTGCCCTATAATAACAAACTTCGAAGTGTAAATTCTTATGATCTTCTATACAACCCCAGTTTCTTCCATAAATTGTATCACCACCTATAAAGTTTAAAGCTCCAGCAATATATTTGTTATTGTTTTTAACCATTATTAAAAGAATATTCTCTGATAATGTTTGTCCAATTAAACTAAAGAAATCTCGATTAAGATATGGTTGCCCCCATTTTCTCATACTTGTATCAATATAAAATTTGTAAAATTCATCCCAATGAAACTCTTGAATTTCTTTATGGTTTAACGCTTCAATAACAAGGCCATTTTTATTTGCTTCATCCCGCTCTTTCTTTATATTTTTTCTTTTTCTTGATGATAGGTCGCTTAAAAAATCATTAAAATCGTTATAATTATCATTAAACCAATGAAACTGTTGATCAGTCCTAATCAACCATTTTTTATTTTGAAGGGTATTTAATTCCTTCTCATTTAAAAATGTTAGATGAGCTGANGAAATTGCGTGCTCCGAACAAAAATCTTCTATAGCTTGAAGCATAAAAACCTTTGNATCTATATCATTTTGATCTTTTGTTANTAATTTTGGTGTAGAAACNGGAGTAAAAGGTATAGAAATTTGTAATTTAGGATAATATGANCTTCCTACTCTTTGATATGCCTCTGCCCAAGAATAATCAAAGACATATTCCCCNGATGAGTTATTTTTTAAGTACGCAGGAGTACAACCGATTATTTTATCATCCTTATCTTTTGCTACAAAAAACGATGTGTACCAACCGCTATCNCCATTTACAGAGTTACTCTTTTCAAGTGCATTCAAAAATTCATAACTTACAAAAGGATTATAGCTTGAGGCTTCATGATTGGCACAGTTGTTCCAATTTTTTTTACCAATATTTTCTATGGAATTTTCTACAACTATACTGTCTGGTCTTTTATCATTCATTTATTTTTGTAATTCAAAAATTGCGTCGACTTCAACTGCCATATTGAGAGGTAATGATGATGCTCCTACAGCAAATCTAGCGTGCCATCCTTTGTCTTCTAAAATTGAAATAATTAATTTAGATGCTCCGTCCATCACAAGCGCATGATCTTTGAAATCATTATCGGTATTCACAAAACCCCCTAATTTTATACATTTATTTATTTTATCTAAGTTTCCACATGCTTTTTTTGCTTGCGCAAGAATCATTATAGCGCAGAGTTTGGCTGCTTTTTGGCCTTCTTCAAGAGTTAATTCTGATCCTACNTTGCCTGTGATCAAATTACTGCCATCAAAAGGACCCTGTCCTGATATATATAATAAATTGTCCGAAATAATATAAGGAACATATGTTGCAACTGGTGATGCAGGNTCAGGTAAAACAATATTATTATTTAATAAATTTTGATCAATTTTATTCATAGTTTTTTCCGTGATTTATTATGTTNCTTCCAAATTTATCTCTTAAAGAATTTATAGCTTGATCTAGTTTCTTNTCATTATTCTCATTTGTATCAATTAAATTATCTAAATCACAGAAGTTTTCATCTACAAGCTCTGAAATTCCTACACCTATTAACCTATATTCTTCATTATCTTTTATATTGGTTAATAAATCTTTAGCAATTTTATATATTTTTCTCTCTAATAGAGTAGGGTTACTAATGGTTTTAGATCTTGAAATTGACTTAAAGTTTTTTGTTTTTAATTTTAAATTTATTGTTTTTCCACCNAATCCATTCTTTCTTGCTCTAAGAGCAACTTTTCTTGATAGATCGCTAAGAATGTTTTCTAATTTTTTTCTATTTTTAATATTTTTTGTAAATGTTNTCTCATGACTTATGCTTTTAATGGGTCTATTTGATCTTATTGATCTTGAATCTTCTCCATTTGATAATTGATAAATATGAAGACCTATAACCCCATACCTTTTNACTAATTCCTTTATTTCTATTTTTTGTATCTGGCCAATATTTATTATTCCATCAGAGTTTAATTTATTTGTGAATTTTTTACCTATACCCCACAATAAGCTCACAGGTTTATTGGATAAAAAATCTTTCGACTCTTCTCGNCCAATCACTGAAAACCCTTTTGGTTTATCTAAATCCGAACATACTTTTGCTAAATATTTATTGTATGATAATCCAACTGAAACATTAATTCCTACATGCTTTTTTATTTTATTAACTAATTCAGCTAACAATATAGCTGGTATTTTCTGGTGTAACTTAAATGTTCCTGATAAATCTAGAAATGCTTCATCTAGNGATATTGGTTCAACAAGCGGAGTAAGCTCTTTCATTAAATCTCTTATTTCATAGCTTACTTTCTTATATTTACCCATATTTGGCCTTAAAATTATTGCTTCTGGGCATAATTTTCTTGCTTTAAAGATTGGCATTGCAGAGTGAATACCTTTTGTTCTTGCAATATAACAAGCGGTTGAAACTACACCTCTATCTCCCCCACCTATGATCAGAGGTTTGTTTTTTAGATCAGCGTTATCTCTTTTTTCTACAGAAGCATAAAAAGCATCACAATCTATATGAGCTATCGATAAATTTTTTAATTCTTTATGATTAATGACTCTTGGAGATAAACATTTATCACATAAATCACTTAATTTTTTTGTCTGATGTAGGCAATCTCTACAGAATTGAGCATCGGTATTTTTAGTTCTTTTTATCAATATCTCTTTCAAGATTCTTCATAATATAATTTTCAACATCTAGCCAATTATTTAATTTAATAGTNGCACTTTTAGGTGATGGCATCAATTTATTAATCCTTTCATCTTGAAGGAAATGAATGCAATGTGTTTCAGGGCATTCTTTTGATACAGAATCAATATTTAAAGGCATATCATCAATAAAAAATGAAACTGCATTAATTTTATTTAGTATTTTTTTTACAGCTCCTCCTTTAGCTCCACTATTTGTAATAACAGGAAAATTTAAGTTGTTTTTAATCATTGCAATTTCTCTTTTACCTTTATCCTTGTGAGGAAGATTTGTTAAAACAATTATTTGTAGAAANTTGGATAATCTCTGCAATACTTTTTTTGNGTNTTTAACTAGTTCAAGATTNGNTGTTTCACTGGAGAAGAAGTCTGGCATAATTTTACTCATATCCATATTTTCAACAGGCTTCATTGTATCGATGTATTTTATATTNCCAGTTATTNTAGGNTCATTAAGATCTAGGAATAANCCTTTTTTTNCTAAATATTTTTCTAAACCTANNANAAAAAGAAATATNACCTCATCTGCATCNGCAATTAAAATAGGTATATCTTTTTCTAATTTTAATGAGTTAATTTGATCTAAGGTTTCGACTTCGAGGCTTATTTTATTTTTCCTTCTTTAAATTCAACATGCTTTCTTGCAACAGGATCATATTTTTTTATAACCATTTTATCTGTCATTGTTCGTGAATTTTTCTTGGTTACATAATAGTAGCCAGTACCAGCAGTACTTTCTAGTTTAATTTTAACTGAAGTTTGTTTAGCCATAATTCTACCTTTTCAGCAAAAATAGGTATAATTTNTTATTAGTCAAGTATTATTAGGTCTAGATATCATTCGAGTAGATTTCTTGTATCTCCAGAAAAAAGGGAAAAACTTTGAATTAATTTGATTTTTATAAAATCTTGTTAAGTCTTCCAATAAAAATTCAGTAATATCAAATAAAGGTAATTTAATAGCATCTTTTATGTTTATANAGCCTAGGTTGTTTAATTCACCATTACCTTTAATTTTNTTTGAAAAATTTTTTTCATCTAGAACAAAAAATTTAGTATCGAATCTAATTTTCTGATTTGCAGGAGTTATTGCCCTTGCCAAAACCCATAAATTTTTTAAATTTNTATCAATTAATTTTAGATTTGTTTCCTCTTCAGTTTCTCTTATTGCTGCAGATATAAGACCAATAGATAAGGTTTTTGTTGCTTTTAATTTAGAAAGATCATCTAAATTTTTTTTACTTAACTTAATNCTTTTATTAAGNATATCTGATTTCTCAACTCTACCACCAGGAAAAACCCAAACATTAGGTGCAAATCTAGAATTTTTTGGCCTTTGACCCATTAAAACATATAAATCATTTTTCTTTTGTTTTGTTATAACAAGGCTAGCAGCTGGTTTTGGTCTAACAGGTCTGACCATTATTTCTTTTTTTTCTTTTTTCGGTTTTTTATCAATTCTAAAGCTAACTCTAGATTTACATCATCTAAATTCATATCTTTTGGTATAGATGCATTTACTTTTCCATGTTTTACAAAAGGACCATATCTTCCCTCCATTAAGACAATATCTTTTTCGTCTTTAGGATGTTTTCCAAGCTCTTTAATTGTTTTACTTGCTCTACCTCTTCCAGGGTTTGCTTTTTTCTCTTCAATTAAATCAATAGCTCTGTTTAATCCAATTGAAAATAATTCCTCAACATTTGTTAAACTCGCAAATATACCTTCATGAACGACATAAGGACCAAATCTACCTAACCCAGCTTTTATTTCGTTGCCATCTTCTGGATGTATTCCAATAATTTTAGGAAGTGACAAAAGATTTAATGCTAATTCTAAATTTACCTCATCTGGATCTATGGTTTTAGGGATTGTTGATCTTTTGGGTTTTGCATCTGGATCATCCGCTTGTATTTCTAGATAAGGACCATATCTGCCTATTAATAGATTAATCTCTTTATTTGTTTCAGGATGAACACCTATAATTCTTGGTTCAACATTGCTATTTGATCCAAATGTTCTTGTGTATTTACAGTCAGGATATGCAGAACAACCTATAAATGCGCCATTTCTACTTGTTTTAAGGCTTAGTATACCTTCTTCACATTTGGGACACTTTCTATTAATTTCTCCTTTATCATCTTTNAAGATATGATTTCCTAAACTTTCATTCAGTTGATCCAAAATATCTCTTGTTCTTAATTCTAAAGCTTTCTCTGAACATGAGTTAAACTCTCCCCAGAAATTATTTAAAAAATCTTTCCAATTCATTTCACCATTTGAAACTTTATCAAGATTTTCCTCTAATTGGGCTGTGAAGTCATAACCAACATATTGTCTAAAGAAACTTTCTAAAAAAGATGTGACTAATCTACCTTTATCTTCTGGATAGAAATACCTTTTATCTAGTCTTACATAATTTCTGTCCTGCAAAACAGATATAATTGATGCATATGTTGACGGTCTTCCAATGCCTTTTTCTTCAAGAGATTTAACAAGAGATGGTTCTGAAAATCTTGGTGGCGGTTTTGTAAAGTGCTGATTAGTATTAATTCTAATGTTTGCAAGAGAACTATCTTTAACTAATTTAGGTAAATTTTGTAATTCTTCTTTATCTTCAGCTCTTCCTTCCTCATATAAGGCTCTAAAGCCTTCAAATACAGTTACAGTTCCTGAGGCCCTAAAACTAATATCGCCATCTTCATTATTTATTAAAACAGTTGTTCTCATTCCGCGCCAATTTTCCATTTGGCTTGCTAATGTTCTTTTCCATATAAGTGAATACAATCCATATTGATCGTCATTAAGTTCATTTTTTACAATATCTGGTGTTTTTTTCGGGTCGGTCGGTCTTATAGCTTCGTGTGCTTCTTGTGCATTTGCAATATTTCCTTGGTAATCTCTTAATTCGTCTGGAAGAAAATCTTCCCCATAAATTGCCCCAATACTAGATCTGATTTCTTCAATGCTCTCTTTACCAATTTGAACACCGTCAGTTCGCATATATGTTATTAAGCCAGCTTCATAAAGTTTTTGTGCTGTCATCATTGTTACTTTTGCTGTCATATTAAGTTTTCTTGAGGCTTCCATTTGTAATGTAGATGTAATAAAGGGTGGNGACGGTTTTCTTGATACATTTTTTTCTTGTATATCGGTTATTTTAAAATTTGCTTCTTGAATAGCTATTTTAATTTCTTCAGACCTATNCTCATTATTAATATCAAATTGCTCTAATTTTTTACTATCAAAATGAGTTAGTTTTGCTTCAAAAGGATCGTTATCCTCGTATGAGAAATGACCATTAATAGACCAATATTCTTGAGGAATAAAAGNCTCAATCTCTATTTCCCTTTCACATATTAATCTTAATGCTACAGATTGAACACGTCCCGCTGAACGAGCACCAGGAAGNTTCCTCCATAAAACAGGAGATAATGTAAATCCAACAAGATAGTCCAAAGCNCTTCTTGCTAAGTAAGCCTGTACCATTTCTGTATCGATTTCTCTTGGATTATTNATTGCNTCATTAATTTCTTTTTTTGTAATTGCGTTAAAGGTAACTCTTGAAATCTTTTTATCAGCCAAACTACCTTTTTCTTGAAGAACCTCTAAAACATGCCAGGCTATTGCCTCTCCTTCTCTGTCAGGATCTGTAGCNAATATAAGACTTTCAGAATTTTTAACAGCTTCATTCAGTGTTTTTGCTTGTTTTTTTCCTTTATCACCTAATTCCCAAATCATCTTGAAATCTTCATCGGGCTTTACTGATCCTTCACTTGATGGAAGGTCTCTAATATGACCTAATGAAGCTATTACTTTATAATCAGAACCCAAATAGCCTTCAATNGTTTTTGCCTTTGCAGGTGATTCAACAACTACTAAATGCACAAAATCCTCCACTTAAAAAAGTAAGAATTTTCATTTTTTGATTAATAAGTCAAATAAGTAATTTTTTTTTTTAAAATATAGGGAGTTTAAATTTTAATATTTGGTTCAGTNTTTTTGTATATTCTTATTATGTTTTCTTTATGTTTTATTGTTATGAGTCCTAACATTATTATTAATAGGAAAAATAAATTTGAATTATAAAAAATAATGTAAANCGATGAAAATAAAGTTGCTGATANTGAACTTACTGATGATTTTTTAAANATTAGNGCAATTATTATCCAACTTAAAATAAATAAAAAACCAGAATAAATTGAAATAGCAAATATAAGNCCTAAAAATGTTGCTACACCTTTACCGCCCTTAAATTTTAGCCAAATAGGGTACATATGGCCCAAAANAGTAAAAATTGCGACATANATGAATAATTCNGAAGAAAATTGTANTGATATCCATGCTGGAATAAACCCTTTAAGNGCGTCAAAGAAAAGAGTTAATATAGCTGTTAGCTTATTTCCTGTTCTAAGAACATTAGTTGTTCCTATATTTCCTGAACCTATTTCTCTTATATCAATTTTAGAAACATACCTTGTGAACAAATACCCAAAGGGTACAGATCCCATTAAGTAGGATAATAAAATAAATAAAAAATAAAAAATTATTGAGTTAAAAAATTCCATTTTGATGTATATAAATAATCTGAAAGGAAAATATGTGCAACATCTTCTATCAGTAGACGATATGTCCGAAGATTTCATTCTTGAAATTTGGACAAATGCATTGAAAAATAAAGATACTAATTCTACTTCTTTAACCGGTAAGATTTTAACAAATTTATTTTATGAACCTTCTACAAGGACCTCATCTTCATTTTACAGCGCTATGACCAAAAAAGGTGGGTCTGTTATTCCTATTAATAATGTAAAGTTTTCTAGTGTTACAAAAGGTGAAACTCTAGAAGATACCATTATAACCATGAGCACAATGAGTGATTGTATTGTTTTACGGCATCCTGAAGTTGGTTCTGCAGAAAGGGCTGCAAAGGTAAGTCCAGTACCAATAATTAATGGAGGCGATGGTGATGGCGAACATCCAACCCAAACTCTCCTTGATGGTCTGACAATATATTCAAATAATAACAATAATCTTGATAATCTTAATATTACTTTTATCGGTGACTTAAAAAATGGAAGAACTGTCAAGAGTCTTGTTAAGCTTTTGAGTAGGTATAAAAATAATAATTTTAATTTTATAAGTCCTGATAATTTNAGATATCCATCTGATATTTTNCCAATTAATAGTTTTGAAAGTGATAAAATTGAAGATGTAATAAGTAAGACTGATGTTCTGTATGTAACAAGAGTTCAAAAAGAAAGAGGCAGTGACCATAATTATGCTTTAACTGAAGNAACTTTAAGTAAATTAAATGATAAAGCTATAGTCATGCATCCACTTCCAAGGGTTAATGAAATACCAAAAGAATTTGATAAAGATAAAAGAGCAAAATATTTTGAACAAATGCGAAATGGCTTATGGTGTAGAATGGCTCTATTAGAAAAAATAATCCTGAATTAATTTTTAAATAAGTAAATAGACCAAGGTATTGCTTTTCTTCTATTTAAATTTTTATTTCTCTGATGTTTTTTTTCATAATTAATTTTTTTTAATAATTTATTCATTTTAAACATTTCTACACCTCCTTTAAGGTTTAAGAAATTAAACTAATATGCTGATTCATATGATTAAAAATGAATATTAAGTGAAACTATTATGACTCCTTTATGACTCTTTAAGTTTTGATGCAAGATCAAGAAAACCCTGCAAAATATAGCTTGCGGCAAGTTTATCGATATTTTTCTTTCGTTTATTTCTAGAAATATCTGCAGATATTAACATTTTTTCAACTACAGTAGTTGAAAGTCTTTCATCCCATAAAAGAATAGGTAAATCAGTATCTTTATCTAGATTATCAGCTAAAGAGTTACTTGACTGAGCTTTTGGACCAATTGTTCCATCCATATTTATTGGATATCCAATAACTATACCGCTAAGTCCATGATTATTTTGAGTTTCATTTATAAAATTAACTAAATCTTTATATTTTTTGTTTTTTAAAACATCTAAAGGCGTTGCAATCGTTTTATTAATATCCGAAATAGCCAGGCCTATATTTTTTGTACCTGGATCAATACCAAGTAGCGGTAATTCTTTATTTAAATTATTGTAGAATTCTTGTGGGTCATCAGTATACATATAACCAAATTAAATTGTTATTTGCTATGCATCAAGGACTTTGGTATTTAGTGATAATAAGGAACATTAAATAATGACTATAGATAATAAATTAGTTGAAAGAATTGCGAAATTATCAAGAATTTCATTAACTGAGACAGAAGTTAACAACCTTACATCTGAGTTAGGAAATATTATGGATTGGATTGAGCAATTATCAGAACTGGATACCGAGGGAATTAATCCAGTTTTTTCTTCTTTTGGTGAGGAGGATATAAAGTATAGAGCTGATGAGGTTAATGACGGAGGGTATCGTGATGAAGTGATATCAAATGCACCGAAATCTGAAGATGGATTTTTTCTTGTTCCAAAGGTTGTCGACTAATGACTGATTTTTCACATTTATCAATTCACGAGACAATTACTTGTTTGAAAAGAAAAGACTTTAGTGTTTCCGAATTAATTGATTTTCATGTTTCATCTATGGAGAATGGTAGAGAATTAAATGCATTTATCACTGAAACTGCAGATATTGCTCGAGAAAAGGCCATTGATAGTGACAATAGGTATTTAAAGGGTGAAGAAAATCTTTTAGATGGCATACCAATCGGTATTAAAGATATGTTTTGTACTAAAGGAATTAAAACAACAGCTTCAAGTAAAATGCTTGAAAATTTTATACCTCCCTACGAATCTACAGTTACTCAAAATCTATGGAATGATGGTGCTATTCTTTTAGGTAAATTAAATAATGATGAATTTGCTATGGGCTCATCAAATGAAACAAGTTTTTATGGTGAGGTTAAAAATCCTTGGAAAAACAGCAAAGGGAATTTTACTGTGCCTGGCGGATCATCTGGAGGTTCGGCAGCTTCTGTAGCTGCTGGCATAGGATTAGCATCATTAGGAACTGATACTGGTGGTTCAATAAGGCAACCTGCCTCATTTACTGGTACTGTTGGATTAAAGCCTACTTATGGAAGATGCTCAAGATGGGGTATTATAGCTTTTGCTTCATCCTTGGACCAAGCTGGACCAATTACAAGAAATGTAAAAGATAGCGCTCTAATACTTAATTCCATTTGTAGTCACGACCCAAAAGACTCTACAAGCTCATATAAAGAAATACCAGATTTTGTAAATGCAACTGATAAAAGCATAAAAGGCATGAAGATTGGAATTCCAAAAGAGTATGAAGCTGATGGTATTTCAGAAGATATTTCTTCCTTCATAGAAAAAGGAAAAGAATGGCTTATTGAGTCTGGTGCTGAAATTGTTGATATCTCACTTCCTCATATTAAATATGCACTACCTTGTTATTATATTATTGCTCCCGCAGAAGCGTCTTCGAACTTAGCTCGATATGATGGTGTGAAATATACACACAGGGCGGATGCCGAAAATATTATTGAAATGTATGAAGAAACTAGAGCTCAAGGTTTTGGTAATGAGGTAAAAAGAAGAATTATGATAGGGACTTATGTGCTTTCATCAGGTTATTATGATGCCTATTATTTAAAAGCTCAAAAAGTTAGGTCAATGATATCACAAGACTTTAAGGAAGCTTTCTCAAAAGTTGATGCTATTTACGGACCTTCAACTCCTTCAACTGCTTTTAAGATCGGAGATAAAAATAAAGACCCCTTAGAAATGTACTTAAATGATGTTTTTACAGTTCCAGTTAATTTAGCCGGTCTTCCAGCTATATCTGTTCCTGTAGGACTAGATAAAGAAAATTTGCCAATTGGTATGCAATTAATAGGAAATTCATTTGACGAGGAATCAATACTTTCCATTGCTTCATGTATTGAAAAATCTGCAAAATTTGATTTAACTCCAGAAAAATGGTGGATTAATGAATAATTTAATTAAGGGAGAAACTGGTGATTGGGAGGTTGTAATAGGAATTGAGGTGCATGCACAAATAATTTCTAACTCAAAACTTTTTTCTTCAGCATCTACTAAATTTGGAGGCGAACACAACACACAGGTAAGTTTTGTAGATGCTGGTATGCCAGGAATGCTACCAGTAATTAATTGGGTTTGTGTAGAGCAAGCAATCAGAACTGGTTTGGGATTGAATGCAAAAATAAATAATTATTCAATTTTTGACAGAAAAAATTATTTTTATCCTGATTTACCTCAAGGCTATCAAATATCTCAATACCAACAACCTGTAGTTGGGGAAGGTTCTGTAACAATTGATTTAGACGATAATAACAGTAAAACAATTAGAATTGAGAGATTACATCTTGAGCAAGATGCCGGAAAATCGCTTCATGATCAACATCCAGAATATTCTTATGTTGATCTAAATCGATCAGGTGTTGCTCTTATGGAAATTGTATCGATGCCTGACATTAGCTCAGCAGAAGAGGCTCAAACTTATATAAAAAAATTAAGAAGCATCATGAGATATTTAGGAACTTGTGATGGAAATATGGAGGAGGGCTCCTTAAG
This sequence comes from Rhodobiaceae bacterium, assembly GCA_002728335.1. Taxonomy (GTDB): domain Bacteria; phylum Pseudomonadota; class Alphaproteobacteria; order MED-G09; family MED-G09; genus AG-430-B22. Next base: position 21,052 of record PBXC01000007.1, on the reverse strand, counting down.
GGCAGATATTAATGTTTCCGTTAGAAAGCCAGGAGAAGAATTAGGTACGAGATGTGAAATTAAAAATGTAAATTCTATAAAATTTATAGGTCAAGCAATTGATTTTGAGGCAAGAAGGCAAATAGAGCTATTGGAAGAATCACAAGATATTAAACAGGAGACAAGATTATTTGATCCAAAAAAAGGAGAAACAAGATCGATGAGAAGTAAAGAGGAAGCCCATGATTATAGGTATTTTCCTGATCCAGACCTTCTACCCTTATCTTTTTCGGAAGATGTAATAGATGAAATTAGATCTAAGCTTCCTGAGTTACCAGATGATAAAAAAGAAAGATTCCAAAGAGAATATTCTTTATCGGCATANGACGCAAATATTCTTGTTTCTGAAATTGAGANAGCATTATTTTTTGAGGAGGTGGCTAAAGGAAGAGATCCAAAAATTGCTGCAAATTGGATCACAGGCGAGTTCTTTGCAGCGATGAACAAATTAGGTTTTGGAATTTCTGATAGTCCAATAAGCATAGATAATTTTTCAAAATTAATTAAATTAATAGAGGAGAATATTATTTCAACTAGGATTGCTAAAGATGTTTTTGAAATGATGCTTGAGAATGATGAGGACCCTGAAAAAATTGTAGAAAGAGAAGGTATGAAACAAGTTTCTGATACGGGGGAATTAGAAAAGATCATAGATACTATTATAACTGACAACCCTGATCAGGTTGAAGCAGTTAAATTAAAGCCAAAATTAATGGGTTGGTTTGTTGGCCAAGTTATGAAANAAACTAACGGAAAAGCGAATCCAAAACTTGTCAATGAACTACTAAATGATAAACTTAGCTAGTATGAGAGGGTAAAGATATGACTAATAAACCTATAGAATTATATTTTGCGGATACTCCAAATGGATGGAAAATTTCTATAATGCTTGAAGAAAGCAAGATTCCTTACAAAATAATTCCCGTTAATATTGGAAAAGGAGATCAATTTAAACCTTCTTTTTTAAAGATATCTCCAAATAATAGAATTCCAGCTATTATTGATCCTAATGGTCCTGGAGGAAAACCAATTTCCGTTTTTGAGTCGGGAGCTATTCTTCAATACTTAGGCAGAAAATCTGGTAAATTTTATCCGAAAAATGAACGTGAAAGATCAAATGTTGATCAATGGCTTTTTTGGCAAATGGGTGGATTAGGTCCGATGGCAGGACAAGCACATCATTTTAGAATGTATGCTCCCCAATTCACAAAAGAAAAATTAACTTATGCCAAAAAACGATACACAAATGAGGTNAATCGTCTGTATGGTGTAATGAATAAACAATTAAGAAAAAATGAATATTTAGCAGGAAGATACTCTATTGCAGATATGGCTTGCTGGGGNTGGATTTTACCATCAAAAATATCGATGAAAATGCAAGGACAAAAGTTAAAAGATTTTCCGCATTTATTTAAGTGGTTTGAGAAGGTTGGAGCAAGACCTGCTGTTCAGAAAGGATTAGATGTTGGTAAAGCTATGAGAATGCTAGCCAAGGCATCTAAATCTGGTCTTTCTGAAAAAACTAAAGAAGCAAAGAAAGCAAGATCACTACTTTTTAATCAAAAGGCTCGATAGGTCATGAATGATAAACTTGAAGATTTAATCAACCTTCTTGACATTGAAAGAATTGAAGTGAATCTTTTTAGAGGGGAAAGCCCAAGTGATAGATGGCAAAGAGTTTTTGGTGGCCAAGTTATTGGACAAGCTTTAGTTGCTGCAAGTAGAACAGTAGAAAATAGAATATGCCATTCATTACACGCATATTTTTTAAGAGCTGGAGATCCCAAGGTTCCAATTTTATATGAGGTTGATAGAGCTCGTGATGGAAGATCTTTTACCTCAAGAAGAGTAGTTGCTGTCCAGCATGGCAAAAAAATATTTAACATGTCTGCTTCTTTCCAAATTGAGGAAGATGGGCTTAATCACCAAGACCCTATGCCTGAGGTTGAAAGTTTTAAAGATTTACCATCTGAACATCAATTAAGAAAAAAAATTATAGATAAGCTTCCTGATGAATATAAAGAGAGCTTTAATAAGGAATGGCCTGTTGAGGTAAGACCTATAAACCCTGTAGATCTTATGAGNCCTGAACCTAAAGAACCTCAAAATTATATATGGTTTAAAGCTAGGTCATCATTACCTGATATTGTTTCTCTTCATCAATGTGTTCTTGCTTATATGTCTGACATGACTCTTCTTGATACTTGTACAAATCCTCATGGTGTGAATTTTATGAATCCTAACCTTCACTCAGCAAGTCTNGATCATGCTATGTGGTTTCATCGACCTTTTAAAGCAGATGAGTGGTTGCTATATCANCAAGATAGTCCTTCAGCATCAGGNGCNAGAGGNTTTAATAGAGGTTCAATCTTTGATTTGAATGGCAATTTAATTGCTTCTGTTGCCCAAGAAGGTCTTATAAGGTTTACTCAGAATTAGAAGACTCAATAATTTGTAACATTTCCATGGCTGAATTAACAATATTTGTTCCCGTTGCAAAAATAGCAGAGGCCCCGTCATCAATTAGTGTTGAAAAATCTTCTTTAGGAATAACNCCACCAACAATTATATGAATTTTTTCATAACCTTTGTTATCAAGTTCGCTTCTTAATTTTGGAACTAATGTAAGATGTCCAGCCGCTAAAGAAGAGGCAGCAATTATATCTACATCTAAACTTATCGCCTCCTCAGCTGCCTCAGATGGGGTTTGAAATAATGGTCCCACATTTACNTCAAAACCTATATCTGCCAAAGCACTACCCACAACTTTTTGCCCTCTATCATGACCATCCTGTCCTAGTTTAGCTATATAAACTTTTGGTTTTCTGTGTTCACGTATTTCAAAATCTTTAACTTTTTTTCTAACAATATTTATTGTATCAGAGTCAAAATTTTCTCCGTAAATATCTCTAACTAGATTTATTTTTGCTTTATGTCGTTTCCACACTTTTTCCATTGATGACGAAATTTCTCCAACAGTAGCTCCTTCTCTTGCTGCATTTATAGCAAGCTCTAGAACATTTCCATTTTTGGATGCTCCATGGGTTAATTCATTAAGCATTTTTTCAACTTTAGAGTTGTTTCTTGTTTTTTTAATTTCATTTAATCTTTCAATTTGATTTTTCTTAACCATTGAATTATCTACTTTTAAAAAATCAATTTTTTCTTCNTCGTTTGCTGATAATGTGAATTTATTAACTCCAACAACTGTATTTTCACCTGAGTCAATTTTTGATTGTGCTTTGGTAGCAGANTCTTCAATGCGCATTTTTGGTATTCCTTTTTCAAGAGCTTCAGTCATACCGCCAAAACTTTCTATTTCTTCCATATGGTCTAGTGCTTTCTTAGCAAGCTCATGTGTAAGTTTTTCAACAAAAAATGATCCGCCCCANGGATCAATAACATCTGAAGTACCTGTTTCATGTTGAATAAACAATTGTGTATTTCTAGCTATTTGTGCTGAAAAATCAGTTGGTAAAGCTATNGCTTCATCAAAACTGTTTGTATGAAGTGATTGCGTATGACCATGAACTGCTGATAAAGCCTCTATGCAGGTTCTAGTAATGTTATTAAAAGGATCTTGNGATGTTAATGAATAACCTGAAGTTTGACAATGTGTTCTTAATGCAAGTGAACGTGAATCGGAAGGATTAAAATCTCTTACAATATTCGCCCATAATAATCTTCCAGCTCTAAGTTTTGCAATTTCCATAAAATAATCCATACCTATTGCCCAAAAGAATGATAATCGTGGTGCAAAAGCATCAATATGTAATCCAGCGTTTATTCCTGCCTTTATATACTCTAAACCATCTGCAAGAGTATAAGCTAACTCAAGATCAGCTGATGCTCCTGCCTCTTGCATATGATAACCGGAAATTGAAATTGAATTGAATTTAGGCATATTTTTTGATGTATATTCAAAAATATCAGAAATTATTCTCATAGANGGTTTTGGTGGATATATATATGTGTTTCTAACCATAAATTCTTTAAGAACNTCATTTTGTATCGTTCCTTTTAACTGATCTGGTTCTACACCTTGTTCCTCTGCAGCGACAATATAAAGCGCCATGATCGGAATTACTGCACCGTTCATTGTCATTGATACAGACATTTTATCNAGNGGAATATCTTTGAATAAGATTCTCATATCCAATATTGAGTCTATTGCAACTCCAGCCATTCCAACATCATCTGAAACCAGAGGGTTGTCTGAGTCATAACCTCTATGAGTAGCTAAATCAAAAGCAATAGATAAACCCATTTGACCTGCTTCAAGATTTCTCCTGTAAAAAGCATTTGATTCTTCCGCAGTTGAAAAACCAGCATATTGCCTAATGGTCCAAGGTTTATTTGCATACATAGTTGGGTAGGGGCCACGAACGAATGGATCTATTCCTGGATAGGTATTCTGATGGTCAAAACCTGTTAAATCATCCTTGGTATAGAAAGATTTCAAACTGATACCTTCTGGAGTAGTAAATATATTTTCTTTTGCCTTAAAATTATTTGGACTACTCTCATTTTCGTAATTGAGATCAATATTTTCTATTTCTTTAAATTTATTTTTCATAATTATTCAATTTTTTCGTAAGGCTTTATATTAATTTCTCTTATCTCTTTATCGGGGTATAAATTGACGCCAATTCTTTTTATGTTTTTCTCTTCAAACATTTTATCTTTCTTAGCTTTGTTTTCTGAGAGTTTGTTAATAAATTCTCTATTTTCTAATAAACTAAGTATACCGCCTTGTTTTTCAATAGATTTAATAAAATCAAATGATTTATCTGCAATAGATTTTGTAATGCTTTCTATATAATAAGAACCACCAGCAGCATCTTGAATTTTTCCAATATTAGATTCTTCTTGAAGAATTATATGCGTATTTCTTGTTAATCTTCTGACAAATTCTGGTGCTTGCCCCAATGGATTAGTTATATGATGACATGTTAGTCTATCTACATTTGCTATTGCTGCAGATAGAGCGGCATTTGTAATTCTTAATTGATTAACCCAAGGACTTTCTTTAAAAATAATTTCATCAGCTGTTCTACCATTAATTTTGAAATTTGGATTAATACCAAAATGCCCATAAAGATTATTTATGATAATTCTTAGGGATCTGATCTTAGCTATATTTAAGAAAAAATCAGTATCTAAAGAAATAGTAAAGTTTATAGGCGATTCATCATCAATAATATTGCTTCTTAACATCTCAATAAAACTCAGGCACATTAATGCTATTTCTTCATTTAATGATGCGCCTAAGCTATTCCATATCTCTCCATCAAAATTTATTAAATTAATATTTTGATTTTTGTTCTCTTTGATAATTTTACTTAAACCCTTAATCAACTCATAATGATTAAATTCATTATCCTTTTCAAATTTAGAAAAGCTTATAGCTATGACATCAATTTCTAATCCTCCTAAAGGAGTTTTTTTATTTTTATGTTCCCAATTGTTTATTAAGTTTAAAAATTTTAAGGATCCTTCTAATGGGTTTGATATATCTCTATAAAAAATAGGAGCTATAGAAAGGTCAATATTTTTCAAAATTTCTTCACTTTTTTGATCATGAATATAATTAATTTCAACAGATGAGGCTCCGCGCTCTAATTCATTTAGAATTCTTGAATTATATAATTTACTATCATTTGATTGATCAACTATTGAACAAATATGCCATGGAAGATATTCATTTATTTCTTCTTTTAAGCCCCTTGCATATGCGTGGTTATTTTCTAGAGTTACATCATCTTCTGTATAAAGAATTTTTTTTTCTAAATTTCCATCAAAATTTTTTTTAAGGTTATCAATGGTTTTTTCCTTCAATGATTGATTTGCAATATTTTCCCAATCGTTAAGATTTTTGTTTTGGGTTTCTAGATATTTCTGATAGTTGTTCTTCATCATTTATCGATACTACTATATTTTTTTGTCCTAAAGAAAATAATTACAATTTATAGAAATTGTTTATATAAAATACTACTTTAATGATCAACAGAGGAAATGAATTGAAATTACAACTAGTCAATCCAGGTACTTTAGAGAGATATACTAAAGCTCTTTCACCATGGTTTTGTGGAGCTTTTGTAATTTCGTTAATTATTGGATTATGGTTTGCCATTTTCAATTCGCCTCCTGATTATCTTCAAGGCGAAACTGTTAGAATTATGTATGTCCATGTTCCCTCTGCATGGATGGCCTTATTTATTTATTCGTCCATGTCCGTAGCAAGCCTAATAGGTCTGATATATGGACATCTTGTAGCGTTTATATACGCTAAATCCGTTGCTCCTATAGGGGCAGTTTTTACTCTTATTTGCCTAGTTACTGGTTCTTTATGGGGAAAACCAATGTGGGGTACATGGTGGGTTTGGGATGCAAGATTAACATCAATGTTTATTTTGTTATTTATTTATATAGGATTTATTATCGTTTCAAAATCTTTCAATGACCCTGTAAAAGGAGATAAGATTTCTTCGATTTTTGCTCTTATTGGCTTTATTAACATTCCTATCATTAAATTTTCTGTTGATATTTGGNCAACACTTCATCAACCGGCAACTATTTCAAAACTTGATTCACCCTCAATACATATAGATATGTTAATACCTCTTTTGGTAATGTTTGTTTCATTTTTGTTTTTGTTTTTATATATTTTTTCTATANGGTTTTTTAGTGAGTTAAACCTAAGACGTTATGTAACATATACATTAAGCTCTAAATAGTTAAGGTAAGGATATGTTTACAAGTCACACAGCATTTGTTTTTCTAGCATATCTTTTTGCATTTTTAGCTATTTTAATTTTATTTTTTTCATCAAGACTGCTTTCACAAAAAAATTTAAAACTAATTGAAAAAATTAAAGAGAAAAATGATTAAAAGAAAAAAAAGAATTTATTTAATATCTTTATTTTTTNTAACAATAGCTACATCTATTTATTTAATTCTGTGGGCTTTGAGAGATAATATTGTTTTCTTNTATTCTCCTACAGAAATACAACAAAAAATTAGCATTAAAGAAATCAATGAAATGTCTAAACTTAGATTAGGGGGTATGGTTAAAGAATCATCAATAAAACAATTTAATGATGGATCTATAAACTTTATAATAACTGATTTTAACAAAGAAATGATNGTTTTTTATAAAGGTATTATTCCTGATTTATTTAAAGAAGAACAGGGTGTTATTGCAGAGGGTTCAGTAAATAAAGAAGGGATGTTTATAGCTAACTCAATTTTAGCTAAGCACGATGAAAATTATATGCCTCCTGAAGTNCAGAATGCTTTAAAAAAAGACTATGGAGATAAATAGTGCTTAGNCAATTAGGTAATTTTTTCATAGCTTTAGGTTTATCAGCCTCATTTATTCAATTATTTACTGTTATTTTAAACAAAGGGTATTTTAAATATGCTTTAATTATTTCTTATATGGCTGTTATCCATTTTTTATCAATTTCATTAGCATTTTTGATATTAATATATGGTTTTATTATATCCGACTTTACAATCCAAAATGTTCTTGAAAATAGTCATTCATTAAAACCTATGATTTATAAAATTTCAGGTTCTTGGGGTAGTCATGAGGGGTCAATGCTGCTTTGGTGTTGGGTAATGGCTTTTTATGGTTTCTTAATAACTATTAATAAACAATCACTTAANAAGGAAACTAAAAGCTTAATATTATTATTCCAAGGTTTTTTATCTTTTGGTTTTGTTTTTTATCTGTATTTTTTATCAAATCCCTTAGANAGCAGTAATATATTAAGTGAAGAGGGGTACGGCTTAAATCCTCTCCTTCAAGATCCTGGNCTAGCTTTTCATCCTCCTTTTTTATATTTAGGTTATGTTGGGCTATCTATTGTTTGGTCATTTGCTTTAGCAGGCTTGATAAGAAATACAATTAATAAAGAATGGGCAAGAAATATAAGGATTTGGGCATTAACTTCTTGGGTGTTTCTAACTATAGGTATTTCTCTTGGATCATGGTGGGCTTACTATGAATTAGGATGGGGTGGATATTGGTTTTGGGACCCTGTTGAAAATGTATCATTGATTCCATGGATCATTGCTACGGCTTTAATTCATAATTTATTAGCTTTGGAAAAAAAGGAAATCCTTATTAATTGGAGTGTTTTACTNTCATTATTAGGTTTTATTTTATCAATAATTGGAACATTCATTGTTAGGTCGGGGTTAATCACCTCTGTACATGCTTTTGCCTCAGACCCAACAAGAGGTATATTTATCATTTTGTTATTATTTCTTGTAACGCTTTTAAGCTTATCAATCTATGCAAAAAATTATATAAAAAAACAACCNAATGTTGAGTTAAATTTCTTTAGTAAAGAGACATTTTTAATAATCAATAATTTATTATTATCTGTTATAGCTTTTACAGTTTTTCTTGGAACAATTTATCCTCTAATTGTTGAAACAATTAATAANAATAGAATTTCTGTTGGCCCACCTTTTTACAATATTACTGTAATTCCTTTTGCAATACTTCTAGCTTTTTTTTCAGCTTTAGGACCAATACTAGCTTGGAATCAAAATAGTATTAAACAATTATTAAGAAATATATCTATTCCGTTAGGTCTGACTTTAATTATAACTATTGCTATTTTTTTTATGTTTGAAAATTTATCTTTGATAATTTTTATAGGTCTTTTTTCAGGGATATGGCTTTTTCTAAATAGTTTAAACAATCTTACGCATATTAGGTTTCAAGGCTTAAATAACTGGGCATCATTTTTTGCACATTCTGGATTTGCGATTTTAATTCTAGGAGTAAGTATTTCAAGTTCGCACCAAAANGAATATGAAGGTAAACTTGATATAAACAANCAAATTAATTTCTCAGGCTATATTTTAAAATTTGAAAGTTTTAATGAAGAAATTGTTGAGAATTATATTACCACTAAAGGAAAATTCAAATTATCTAGAAATGATAATGANTTTTTTCTTTATCCAGAAAAAAGATTNTATCCAATCGAGCAGTCTCAAACTACTGAGGCAGCAATTATTAGTAGTAATTTATCTCAATTTTATCTTGTTTTGGGGGAGCAGATAAACGACAAGTCATGGGTTATAAGAATATGGTATAAGCCTATGATAATGCTAATCTGGATTGGTGGTTTATTTATGGGAATAGGTGGTTTGCTGTCATTAGTTAAAAGAATTAAAATTAAATCAGCAAAGCAAATATCTTTTTTTATTATGCTTATTTTTTTATCAGGAAATCTTTTTGCTGATAACAAGATACAGAATAATGAAGATAGGGTGACAGATATTAGCCTTCAAATAAGATGTATGGTTTGTCAGTCACAAACTATTGATGACTCAGATGCTCCTTTAGCAAAAGATCTTAAACAACTTGTTAGAAAAATGGTTTATGAAGGAAAGAGCAACGATGAAATTTTTGATTTTTTGAGAAGTAAATATGGTGATTACATTTTAATGAAACCTAGGTTTAATTTAAGTAATATATTGCTTTGGTTTGGACCGATTATTATTTTCATTTTAGGAATATTTGCAGTTCTTAAAGTATTTAAAATAAATTTTAGGCCTAATTAAATGTCAGTATCTGTTAAAAATTTATCGTGTTCTCAATCAGGAATACAAATTATTTCCAACATAAGCTTTTCTATAAAAAATGGAGAAATTTTAAAAATTTCTGGAGAAAATGGTTCAGGAAAAACAACCCTTTTAAGGGCTATTTCAGGACTAAGTTCACATAACTCAGGTGAGATATTAATTAATAAAAATCAAGTTTTTTTATTAGGACATAATGCTGGAATTAAGCAAAATTTAACAGTAGAGGAAGATTTAGAATTCTGGTCCGAGTTTTATCAAAATAAACATGATAATGAAATTTTAAATAGACTTGGTCTACATTCGAAAAAACATTCACAATGCAGATATTTATCGCAAGGTCAAAAACAAAAATTAGCACTTACAAGATTGTTTTGTGCTGATAGAAAAATATGGCTTTTAGATGAACCTTTTTCATTTCTTGACGAAGATTCGTCTAATTTCTTATTAAGTAAAATTGAAGACCACCGTAAAAATGATGGAATTACAATTATAGTTTCTCATCAAAATTTAATAGAAAACCCAGATCTATCAATCAATTTGGGAGATTGCTAATGAGAATTTATAGATTAATATTTTTACGGGAATTAAAAAAAGTTTTCTCATATAAGGCAAACTATATTTTTAGTTTGATGTTTTATTCAGCAATTATTTTTCTAGTTTCAATAGGATTACAAGGTCAAAATAGTGTTCTAACTAATGTTGCACCAGGTTTGATTTGGGTGGCTATAATTTTAGTATTGTTTTTATCATTTGAAGATATTTTTCATGATGATTACTATGATGGAACTCTTGATATTTATCTAATCGAAGATATTACGTTCTATGGATTTGCATTAATTAAATCTATTTCGCATTGGTTAGCAAATTGCTTACCTATGATAATTATCACACCTATTATAGGGATTTTTGTCAATCTAGATTCCGAGATCATAATACCAATGATGGTAACTCTAATCATTGGAACTCCTGCATTAAGCTCTATTGGATGTATGGGATCAAGTCTAATTTTATCACTTAAGATTCATGGTTTAATAATGCCAATTATTATCTTGCCTTTATTCTTACCTATTCTTGTTTTTGGGGTTGGAGCTTTAGATGTTTTAATTTTTAATGGTTTTGAGGAGTTGTTTTTCAGACAGCTTGCCTTATTAGCAGGAGTAAGTGGCTTATCTATGGCTTTTTGTCCAATAGCTTCAGCTTATATTATAAAAACAAATTATGATTAATGTTTATTCATCATCAGGAATAAATTTTAAAGCAAGCCCATTAATACAATACCTTAATCCTGTTGGCTGTGGACCATCATTAAAAACATGCCCTAAGTGCTCACCTTCTTTTGAAACTACTTCAGTTCTTATCATCCCATGAGATCGATCTTCTTTTAGAATTATGTTTTCATGATTAGCTTCATAAAAGCTAGGCCAACCAGTTCCTGACTCAAATTTATGTTCTGATTTAAAAACAGGTAATTCTTTATCAGCTGTTACATAAACACCTTTTCTTTTTTCATTAAGAAGCTCGCTTGTACCTGGAATTTCTGTTCCACAAGAATACAAAATTTCTTTTTGTTCATTTGATAACTTTTTATCCATTTTTTTCTCTTTTAATTATATATTTTAATATCTTTACATTGATATGTAAAATAGGCATTTTAGCTAATTATGTGGAGAGGTGGCCGAGTGGTCGAAGGCGCTCCCCTGCTAAGGGAGTATGCGGGCAACCGTATCGAGGGTTCGAATCCCTCTCTCTCCGCCATATATTGACATAAANTATNTCAAAATATANANTATNATTTCTAAGNTCTTNAGGGTGGGGTTATGAGATATTTNNTAGTNTTAATTNCANTATTNATAGTNAGTTGCTCAGANTCATCTCANGAAACAAAAGATTTCAGTNTAAANGANAAGAAAGAATTACATTAAATCAAAAGATTTNAATGANAATAAAAATGTTTATTTTGGAGATCTTCATGTCCATACGAAGCATTCATTTGATGCATTTATCTTTGGNACTACNAATACTCCAGATGANGCTTATAAATATGCAAAGGGAGGAACAATTCANCATCCCCTTGGTTTTGATATGAAATTNAGACANCCTCTNGATTTCTATGCNGTGACTGATCATGGNTTCTTTATGGGAATGATGCCTGCTTGGGCAGATCCTAATTCTAAGCCAGGCCAACANCCTTANGTTAAAACTCTTCATAATGTTAATAGAAAAGAGAATTTAACTGTCGAAAGCTCACCAGAGAGGCTTTATTATTTTAGAGAATTAATCAGAAGCGGGGCATTCGCTGAATTAGGAAGTATTTTTTCTATAATCAAAGCATACCTTACAAATAATAATTCATTAGCTGTGGATGTTTTTGATTATGATACCCATAAATCCGCATGGTCTGATGTTGCAAATGCTGCTGAAAGACATTACGAACCTGGAAAATTTACAACTTTTATAGCTTATGAGTTCACNGCNTCAACNGAGGGAATGGGTAATCTTCATAGAAATGTTATTTTTGGTTCATCAAAAGCACCTATAAGACCATATTCAAGAATTGACTCTCTAAATCCAGAGGATTTATGGAATACAATGGACAAATGGCGNGAAAATGGCATTGATTCAATTGCGATACCTCATAATAGTAATGGATCAAACGGAAGAATGTTTGAAATTCATAAAGCTAATGGTATGCCAATGGATACACAATATTTAAACCAAAGAATACGAAATGAACCAATTGTAGAAATAACTCAGGTAAAAGGTACTTCTGAAACGCATCCGTTGTTATCTCCTAATGATGAATGGGCTGATTTTGAAATAATGAGTACTAGAGTAGGAAGCGTTCCTCCAACGTATAGTAGGCCAGATGGAAGCTATGTTAGAGATGCATTAAAAAAAGGTTTAATGTTAGAACAATTCTTTGGAGGTAATCCATATAATTTTGGTTTTATTGGATCAAGTGATACACATACTGGCGCCTCATCATTTGATGAGAGTAACTACTTCTCGAAAGTTGGTATTTTAGATGGCACACCTGGCGGAAGGGGTTCAATACCCATACCTCAGGAACAGATGGATTTTATAAATAATCTTCCTGATGAGCAGAGCGATGTATATAATTATGTAGATTATGATGGTCAAAAATATATGCGAGCAGGTTTTGATGAGTGGGGAGCNTCTGGTATNGCGGCTGTTTGGGCAGAGGAAAATACACGAGAGGCTATNTTCTCTGCTTTTAAAAGAAAAGAGACATATGCTACATCTGGAAATAGAATTCTTCTAAGATTCTTTGGCGGTTTTAATCTTGACGATATTNATCTAAATTCATCTAGTTTAATAAGTGAACTTTATGAAAGAAGTGTGCCAATGGGAGGCAATATTATTAATTCAAATAATAGTATTCCTAATTTTATTATTTGGACTAAAAAGGGAGTAAATGGNGCTCACTTGCAGAGAGCACAAATAGTAAAAGGATGGATAGACGATCGAAGTGCTGAGCCATTTGAAAAAGTATATGATGTAGTNTGCTCTGATGGTCAAGAAGTTGATCAAGTAACTCAAAGATGTCCTGATAATGGCGCAAGAGTNAATATTGCTGATTGCTCTATTTCAGCTGATGTTGGTGATGAGGAATTAAAAACTTTTTGGTCTGACCCTGATTTTGATCCTGATTTAAAAGCTTTTTATTATGTTAGGGTTTTAGAGAATCCAACATGCCGTTGGTCTACATGGGATGCACTTAGAGCAGGAACAAAACCAAGGAAAGATCTAAAGCCAACTATTCAAGAGAGAGCTTGGTCATCTCCAATTTGGTATATCCCTTAGATTAAATTGAAAAAAAAAATCGTTATACTTTTAGGTGTTTTCATAGGATTTTTATCTCTTTTCTATGGAATTAATATTTCTCAAAAATCAAGCATATATATTTCGGGACCAGAAATAAAAAATCTTATAAATATTTGGGAAGATCAAACTGGAAGGCCTCCAGTAAAAAAGGAAATAGATATGATAATAGATAATCTTATTAAAGAAGAAATATTATATCACGAAGCCCTAAAACTCGGCCTTGATCAAAATGATAAAATTATAAAAAGAAGATTAATTCAAAAATTAGAATTCTATAAAGAAAGCGAAAATTTAAATAAAGTTAAAGAAGAAAACTTAATCGAATACTATAATGAAAATATAGATTTTTATAAATTAAATAAAAGATACTCCTTTAAACATATTTTTTTTTCTGATCCAAAAAATAATTACAAGGATATAAAGTTAGATTTACTCGATTCAGAAAATATCTCAAATAAAGAAATAGGTGAGCCTTTTATTCATGGCGATAGCTTTATTGAGAAAGATAAAGCAGCAATTGATTCAGATTTCGGCTCAGGTTTTTCGGAAAATATCATAAACCTTGAAAATAATATTTGGNATGGTCCCTTTAAATCAATATATGGTGATCACTTACTTTATGTNTTTGAGGTATTTCCTGAAGAAACAATACCTTTTGAAGATGCAAAACAATCAGTAATTGTTAATTATAGTGATGAAATAAAGAATGAAGTTATGAATAATTATATGTATTCCATTATAGATAAATATGATGTTATCATTGGTGAGTATAAATGAATTTTAAGATGATGGGTGATTATTAAGAATGTTTAAAGGCTCAATTGTGGCATTGGTAACTCCTTTTAAAGGAAATGAAATTGATGAATCTGCTTTAAGAAAGCTTGTCGATTGGCATATATCTGAAGGAACAGATGGGATAGTTCCTGTAGGAACTACAGGTGAGAGCCCGACTCTGAATCATGATGAACATGAACGTGTAGTAGAGATAGTCATTGATCAGTGTAATAANAGAGTACCAATTATTGCTGGAACGGGATCAAATTCTACTGCAGAAGCTATTAACTTATTAAAGCACGCAGAAAATGCCGGTGCTGATGCGGCATTAGTAGTNACNCCTTATTATAATAAACCTACTCCTGAGGGATTGTATGCTCATTATGAGGCATTAGATTCAGCCTCTTCTGGCATTCCAATAATTATTTACAATATTCCATCACGCTCAGTAATTGATATTGATGTTGATTTGATGGGAAGATTATCGCAACTTGATTCTATTGTGGGCGTTAAAGATGCTACAAGTGATATTTCTCGAATTAAACAACATAAAGAATTATGTAAAAATGATTTNATTCAGCTATCTGGTGAAGATGAAACAATTTATGATTATATGATAAATGGTGGACAAGGATGTATTTCCGTAACTGCTAATATTCTTCCTAAAATTTGCTCAGATATGCATAAGGCTTTTTCAAATAATGATTTAATTGAAGCCAAAAAGCTAAATGAAATCTTAATGCCTTTGCACAAAGCTCTATTTGTTGAAACTAGTCCATCTCCAGTGAAATATATTTTATCAAAAATGGATCTAATAGATTATGAAATTAGACTTCCTCTTGTCGAAATTAGAAAAGAAACAAAAGATATTCTTGATAAAATTATTAATGATCTAGAGATAGGATAATGTCGTCAAAATCAGGAGGTAGAAAAAAATCTCAAACTGGAAANTTAACTATTGCTGACAATAGGAAAGCAACATTTCAATATGAGATAGAAGATACTTTTGAGGCTGGAATTGTTTTGACGGGCTCAGAAATTAAAAGCATTAGACAGAATAAAGTTAATATTAAAGAATCTTANGCTAGTGCTGAGAATGGAGAGATTTTTTTAATTAATTGTAATATTCCTCGTTATCAAAATTCGATTGATACNAATTATAATCCTAGACGAAATAGAAAATTATTGTTGAATAAGAAAGAAATAAATAAACTTTTTGCAGCGACTCAAAAAAAAGGAATGACTATTATTCCAACAAAATTGTACTTCAATAAGAAGGGATTAGCTAAACTAGCGATTGGCATAGGTAAGGGAAGAAAAATTCATGATAAAAGAGAAGTAAAGAAAACGAGAGACTGGGAGAGACAAAAATCAAGACTTTTAAAAAACAATTAGAATTAAATTTCCTTCTTTGCTTCTAAAAAAATTTTTTCAAACATTTTTTCATTTAATCTTCCCGTATTCGTATTGTATCTAGAGCAATGGTAGCTATCTATCATTATAAAATTATTGAAGTAATGTTTATTTCCATGCTTAAATTTATATAATTTTTGCTGCAAATTTAAAGCTGATATTATGCTTTTATGAGCTATCAAGCCAAGAGCAATAATAACTTTAAGATTTTTATGTTTNTTGATAGTGTTTTGTAAAAAAATATTACAATTATTAATTTCTTCTGAAATAGGTTTGTTTTTAGGTGGAACACATCTTACTGCATTAGTAATAGTACAATCTTCCAGTCTAAGATTATCATCAATACTTCCCTTATATTTTCCATTTGATAGGCCAAATTTATATATAGTTTTATAAAGTAAATCCCCTGCATAATCTCCAGTAAAAGGTCTTCCCGTTTTGTTAGCTCCTTGCAAACCTGGAGCTAACCCAACAATTAATAAGCTTGAGGAAAAATTTCCGAAACTAGGAACAGGAGCATTAAACCATTCAGGATTACTAGACTTATTTTCTTTTCTAAAATTGTATAATCTTTTGCACTTAGAACAATTTTTATTAGGTTCTGTTAATTTGTTCATGNTTATTTTATATTATTAAATTAATATAAGTTGTATAAAATAATAAAACTTAAAACTTGAATTTTGTGTTCTTTAATGATTAAAAGGCTTTTTTAAGGAAGAAATTATGGCAAGAGTTACTGTTGAAGATTGTGTTGATAAGGTCGAAAGTAGATTTGACTTAGTTTTGTATTCAGCTTTTAGATCAAGAGAAATTGCTGAAGGAGCAGAACTACAAGTTGACAGAGAAAACGATAAGAATCCGGTAGTTGCATTAAGAGAGATTGCTGAAAATAAATTAGACTCTGACAATCTTGAAGAAGAATTAATTGAAAGTTTACAAACTCAAATCGATGTTGATGAGGCCGATGAAGATTATATTCCTCTAATTCAACAGGAAACAAATACTCCTGATCAAAGTTCATTAAGTGAAGATGAATCAAGTCCAGAATCCGAAGAACCTGAACAAAAACAGATGACGGAAGAAGAATTATTAAAGGCTATTGAAGATAATCTTAATGATAAAAAAAATACAAGGCGCTCATTCTAATTTAGGTTGGAAAAATGCGTGAAACGGACCTAGTTGATCGCATTGTTTCGTATAATCCCAAAGTTGACACTAGGATAATAAAAAAAGCATTTCATTTTGGCATGTTAATGCATGGTTCTCAGCTCAGAGAGAGTGGGGATCCTTACTTTTCTCATCCAATAGAGGTGGCAAATATTTTAGCTGAGCTAAATCTAGACACATCATCCCTTGTCTGCGCTCTTCTGCACGATACTATTGAAGATACAAAAGCAACTATAAAAGATATTAGAGAAAATTTTGGTAAAGAGATTGCCAAACTTGTTGATGGTGTTACAAAATTAAATGAATTAGAAAGTAAGCCAGATCAATCTAAAGCCGCTGAGGATTTTCGAAAATTAATATTAGCAAGTTCTTCAGATATCAGGGTTCTTCTCATAAAGTTAGCTGATAGATTGCATAATATGAGAACTCTTAAGCACTTAAAAAATAAAGAAAGAAGAAAGAGAATAGCTAAAGAAACTCTAGACATATATGCGCCTCTTGCTTCAAGAATTGGAATGCATGAAATCAGGGAGGAATTGGAAGATCTTGCCTTTTCAGAAACAGAACCTGAAATAAGATCAATACTCTTGGAAAGAATAAAGGTATCAAAAAAGAAAAATAATAAAATTGTAAAAGATATCTCCGACAAACTATCAAAAGCACTTAAGTCAAATAAGGTAAAAGCATTTGTCTCAGGAAGAGAAAAATCAATTTATTCTGTTTGGTTAAAATTAGAAAATAAAAATAAGTCATTAGAGCAATTGTCGGACCTGTTTGGTTTTCGAATATATGTTGACAAAATAGAAGATTGTTATGCTGTTCTTGGAGTATTGCATCAAAATTGGCAAGCAGTTCCAGGTTTATTCAAAGATTATATCTCAACACCAAAGAAGAATGGTTATCAATCTATACATACTACCTTAGTAGGGCCTAGTAATCATCGAGTAGAAATTCAAATAAGAACGAATAAAATGCATGAAATTAATGAAAGAGGTGTTGCTGCGCACTGGGCATATAAGGAAAAAGACTCATCAAATGGTGAGTATTTAACTTCTATTGCCTGGATGGCTGATTTAATTGATATTCTTCAAAAAGATGGCGCTACAGATGAATTCCTTGAAAATACAAGGTTAGAGTTATCTCATGATCAAGTTTATTGTTTTACACCAAAGGGAAGACTCATTGCCCTGCCAAAAGACTCAACAGCATTGGACTTTGCTTTTGCCTTGCATACTGATTTAGGTTTATTTTGTTCGGGAGTTAAAATTAATGGTGAAAAAAAACCTAGAAGAACAAAATTAAAAAATGGAGATGAGGTTGAAATTATAAAATCTAAATCAGAAGTTCCATTAGACTCATATGAGGATCTTGTAACTACAGGAAGATCAAAATCCTCGATAAGACGTGCAATTAGAGAAAATATGATTAAGAATCAAAGACTTTTAGGAAAAGAAATTATTAAAAGTGTTTTTTCTTCTCATAGAAAAAAACCAACAAGAGATATTCTTGAAAGATCGTTTGGTCCATTGAGCGTAAAGTCTCTTGTTGATCTTTATCAATTAGTTGGTTCTGGAAAATCTTCTGGCTCTGAAGTTTATGATCATGTTTATCCAAACACGAAACGAAAAATAAAAAGAAAAAGGTTTTATGGTAAAAATATTTCCCTACCTATTTCAGGATTACTTCCTGATATGGATGTTAGTTTTCAAAAAAACTCTTTACTTGTACCGGGTGATAATATTATCGGAATAACTATTCCTGGAAAAGGAATTACAATCTATCACGCTAAGGATGAAGGACTTCACAAGCATGAAAATAATCCTGAAAGATGGTTGAGATTNCAATGGAAAAAAGAGATTGATGTNACATTTACGGCAAGAATAATGCTAAGTATTATAAATGAGGTTGGTTCCTTGGGAGTTATTAGCGCTGCTATTGGTGATTATGGTGGAAATATAACTAATTTAAATTTAACAGAAAAAGATACTGATTTTTATAACTTAAGGATTGATATTGATGTAGATGATAAAAGTCATATTGATAACATAATTAAGTCATTAAGGGGTTTACCTGAGGTTAATTCAGTAGAAAGGTCAATACACTGATGAATGAAAATGAACTAATTGAAGAATTAAGAGATTGCGGAGCATTGCTTGAGGGGCATTTTATTTTATCTTCTGGGTTACATTCGACACAATACCTTCAATGCGCTTTAGCTTTATCGAATCCAAAATTAGCTAAGAAAATAGCAAAATCTCTAGGTGAAAAAATAAATGAAAATTTAAATGATAAAATTGATTATGTTATTGCTCCTGCTATGGGTGGTTTAATTATTGGTCATGANATTGCTATGTTTTTAAATTTACCATTTATGTTTTTAGAAAGGGTAGATGGAGAATTTGAATTAAGAAGAGGTTTTTCTTTTGAAAAAGGTTCAAATTTTTTAATGATAGAAGATGTTGTTACAACGGGATTATCATCAATTGAGGCAATAAAAGTTGTTAATGAATTGGGGGGTAATGTAATTGGTGAAGCAGCAATAATTGACAGATCAGGCGGAGAAGTAAATCTTGGAATAGACTTAATAACCTTACTATCCCTAAAAATTCCAACTTTTGATAAAGACAATATTCCAGATGATTTGAGGCAAATTAAACCTGTAAAACCNGGTAGCAGAAGTTTGTAATGGATGATAAATAAAAAAAAATTGCGTAAAATTAATTTTTCTAAATTAATTAGAATTTCTGATACTCCTCACTCTATATCATTGGGTTTTTCGATAGGAGTCTTTGCATCTTTTAATCCTTTGATAGGTNTTCATATAATTATTGCCATTTTTATTTCTTGGCTGCTAAAAGCTAATTATTTTTCATCNATTCTAGGAACATTTATTGGAACGCCTTTAACTTATCCTTTTATTTGGATTGCCTCATTATATGTAGGAAATGTTTTTATTCCTGTCGAAGATTTTGATTTATCTCTTTTAGGGGAATCTTCTTTTTATTCTTTAGAATTTTTATCAAATATAAAGCCACTTATTCCCTCTTTCTTAATAGGTGGTTTGCTTGTAGGTTTANCTACTGCATTTTTATCATATTTTTTTGTTAAGAAATTGATTATTTTTTACCGAAAAAAGAAAAGAATAAAGAAAGGAACTTTTGATGACTGAAACTCTTAATATTAAATTAGGCGTTAATATTGATCATATAGCAACCTTGAGAAATGCGAGAGGGGAGGATTTTCCCGATCCTATAAAAGCTGCTGAGATAGCATTAAATTCTGGCGCTGATTCAATAACAGCTCATTTGCGTGAAGATAGAAGGCATATTAAAGATGAAGATATTGAAAATATAGTTAATGCTTTTCCAGGTAAATTAAATCTTGAAATTGCTGCAAATGATGAAATGAAAGATATTGCTTTAGATGTTAATCCTTTTTCCTGTTGTATAGTTCCTGAGAGAAGGGAAGAGGTAACAACAGAAGGTGGTTTGGATGTCCTTAGNAATGCAAATTATTATNCTGACTTAAATGGTGTTCTCAGAGATAAAGGAATAAGAACATCTTTTTTTATTGACCCAANNGAGGATCAATTGAAATCTTCAATTGATTGTGGAGTTGAATGCGTAGAATTCCATATGGGTAAATATTGCCGATTGTTTTATGAGGATAATGTACAAGCAGAAATAGAGTTTAAAAAAATATATGAATTATCAGTTTTTGCATATNATTCAGGTTTGGAAGTCCATCTTGGACATGGTTTAGATTTTACTACTACTAAAAAAGTAACAGAAATACCATGTCTCCAGGANGTTAATATTGGCTTCTTTCTTGTTGCAGAGTCAATTTTTTCTGGNTTGGATTCAACTATCAGAAAAATGANAGATATATGTGATAGAAATTTTTAGTTGGAGTTACAAATGATTATTGGNATAGGAAATGATCTTATTAATATTGAGAGAATTGAAAAAACTCTGTCTAAATATGGCAATAGATTTGTTAATAGGGTTTTTACTGATATTGAAATTAAAAAATCAGATAATAGATTAAAAAGATCATCATCNTATGCAAAAAGATTTGCTGCTAAAGAGGCTGTAACTAAAGCTCTTGGGACAGGTTTAAGTAATGGTGTTTTTTTTAAAGATATTGGTATAGAGAACGATAAATATGGTAAACCCAAAATTGTACTAACTGGAGGCGCTAAGTTAAG
>PBXC01000006.1 GCA_002728335.1 Rhodobiaceae bacterium | reverse complement strand
TTGGTCTAAAAGATTTAACATAGGTCCATTTTATTATAACGAACACATCGAAGTTGCTGACTCAAGAATAAATGGTATTAATAAAAAATTTAACCATTCATCGGCCTATGGTTGGAGAGAAAATTTTATGATTGAACTTATTGCTGATCATTCAAAAGTAAATGTTCACGAGAATGGAATTCATCATATTGCATGGATTGCAGAAAATTTTGATAGAGAGGCTGAAGAATTAATTAAACAAGATTGCAAAGAAGTACTTTTTGCGCGAGCAGGTGATAGAAATGGAATGAGATTTTCTTGGTTCGATCCAGGAAGAGATATTGGTCATTTATATGAAATTTATGACAATAATGACTCTTTAAAAAATTTTTATTCTTATGTTTACAAAGCATCTTTAGAATGGGATGGTACAAGTCCAGTAAGACATATTTCAGAAATAGGTTAGGAGGAAATTATGACATTAGTTACTGTATTAAGTGCAAGCGGAAGACCAGGTTTGGCACAGGTGAGACAACTTTTAAAAGCTGGATATCAAGTAAGAGGAACAACCAGAAATCCTGAAAGATTAAGTCAATTTGATAACATCGAAATCGTTAGTGCTGATTATAATGATCCAGACTCAGTTTATGAAGCATGTTTAGGAGCTGATTCAGTATTTTACACTAGACCTTCATTCGAAGAGTCACATAAGGCACTTGATTTTGCCGCAACAGTTGGATCTGCGGCAAAAAAGGCAAATGTAAGAAGATTAATTTATAATACATGTTGTTGGGGCCCTCCTGAGGAATTAGGAGATGTAGGACAAGCAGGATATGATAGCGTTAAACTAATGATTAATACCTTAAAACAAGCTGGAGTCCAAACAACTACCTTTCAGCCAGTTCTTTTTATGGATAACCTTCTAACAGATTGGGCTAGAGAAGATATTATGAAAAATAGTTTATACACATATCCCCATAATCCTAATCTTGAAGCTAGCTGGATATGTCTAGATGATGTAGCAAAATTTATGATAGCTGCAATAGATAGAGACGATTTAATAGGAAGAAATATAAATATAGGCGGACCTGAAGTATTCACTCCTCCTAGAGTTGCAGATCTTCTATCAGGTCATTTTGGTAAACCAATTAGATATGAAGAATTGAGCTTAGTTGATTTCTCAAACAGACTTTATGATATCTTTTTTGCCGACATCGAAGAGGATATGAGAGGTGGACGATCTGAAAACAGAGATGCATTTATCGAGAGTATGTCAGATTTTTACAAATTTAATAATGTTTCAGAACATAAACCTTTCAAAGTCGANATGAAACCTGTTTTAGATGAAATTCCAATAGAACTNACACCTTTCAGTGAATGGATTAGTCAGCAAGACTGGAATGAAAAAGTTGATACAANAGCGGGTTANGAAAAAACCTTATTGATTTGACGNAGNTGTTTTNTACCTGGNGAGAGATCTCTTTTNCCTAACTGNTTNANNGGTTTCTCNCNAGTGTGTAANGTGTCATGNAGATCTTCNTCATTTTGATCTAAATATATNAATCCAGTAACAATTTCACCTTTGTCTCTCGAATCATTTATTTTNCCTATTGCTTTTCTTCTGCTTCCNGGGTCATAAGTTTTATTCAATTTATGNAAAATCATNTTCGANCCATCATGAACATTNACTTCTATTGANTTCCCTTCATCATATTGAACAGAAATTTCTTCATTTTCTGGAATAACATCTAGAAAACCTACAGCTTCATTATGTTCTCTAAAATATTCGTAACTCTTTGTTGATTGAGCATGATTATTAAATGTAACACAAGGTGAAATTACATCTATAAAAGCAAAACCTTTATAACTGAGAGCAGCACGAATTAACGGGATCAATTGATCTTTATCTCCTGAAAAACTTCGCGCGACAAATCCTGCGCCTAACTGAATTGCTAAAGCAGCTAAGTCAATTGATTCAAACATATTATCTACGCCTTTTCTGCTCTTAGATTCTTTGTCATTAGTTGCAGAAAATTGGCCCTTAGTTAAACCATAGGTTCCATTATTCTCACATATGTAAACCATATTTAAACGCCTACGCATTATATGACAAAATTGACCCAATCCAATTGATGCNGTATCACCATCACCAGATACACCTAAATAATATAAATCTCTATTAGCTAGATTAGCTCCTGTAGCAACAGAAGGCATTCTTCCATGAACCGAATTAAAGCCATGGGATTTATTTAAAAAATATGTCGGTGTCTTTGACGAACAACCAATACCTGATAATTTTGCTAATCTATGAGCTGGAATCGACAGTTGATAACATGCTTCAATAATAGCCGATGAAACAGAGTCATGACCACATCCAGCACATAAGGTGGATAGAGCTCCTTCATAATCTCTTCTTGTTAATCCTAGATTATTTTTAGGTAAATTAGGATGTCTAGCAATTGGTTTTTTTATGAAACTCATTTTTATGCCGCCGATTTTGATTTTTTAATTTTAGAATGAATTTTTTTATTATCCATAACTTTTAATTTAAACTCATCAACTATAAACTTTGCGGTCACAGGGCTACCATCAAAATTTAAAAGAGATACAAAATGGTTTATATCAATTTCAAGTTCATTTGAAATTAAAAACTTCATTTGTGCATCTCTATTCTGCTCAAGAATAAAAACATGCTCATGGTCATTAATAAATTTTTTAAGATTTTTATCGAATGGAAAAGAACGGATACGAATTCTATCTATATTGTAACCCTCATCAAATAAATAATCTATTGCTTCTTCAACCGCAGGTGATGTAGAGCCAAAATAAATTAATCCAATATCAGTTTTTTGTTTAGCGTTCTTCCTAACTGATTTTGGTAAATACCTAATTGACTTATCAAATTTCTTGGTAATTCTTTTAAGGTTTTCTGCATTAATTCTTCCATCTTCTGTATAACCCGCAAAGGCATCATGCGAAGTACCTCTAGTAAAGAATGATCCTTTTGTAGGATGCGTGCCCGGAATTGTTCGGTAAGGAATTCCATCACCATCAATATCTAAATATCTCCCCCACATTTCAATTGCATCAAGATCTTTTGCTGAAAGAACCTTTCCTCTATCAAATTTATGCGTATCTTCTAGTTCTAGTTCATCTACAACCCAATCATTCATTCCTATATCTAAATCACTCATAAAGATAACAGGTGTTTGAAGTCTTTCGGCTATATCAAAAGCTTCAATGGACATTTCAAAACATTCTTTAGGGTCAGAAGGAAAAAGAAGTATTTGTTTTGTATCTCCGTGAGAAGCATAAGCAGAAGATATTATATCTGATTGTTGTGTGCGCGTAGGCATGCCAGTAGAAGGTCCGCCTCTCTGGATATTGAATAACACGAGTGGTATTTCAGCAAAATATGCTAAGCCAAGAAATTCAGACATCAAAGAAACGCCTGGACCTGAAGTAGCTGTAAATGATCTAGCCCCATTCCAGTTTGCTCCAATTGCCATACCAATAGCTGATAACTCATCCTCAGCTTGAACTATCGCACCCTTAATATTTCCATCAGAATCTTTCCTGAACATATGAACATATTTTTCGAAAGCTTCTGCTAATGATGTAGATGGAGTGATTGGATACCATGAAGCTACAGTAGCACCTGCAAATACACAACCTAAACCAGAAGCCTCATTTCCTTGGATCATTATTTTTTTACTTTTTTGACGCATAGATTTTAGCTGAAGACCAAAATTAGANGCTAAATTATTTTGAGCATATTTTCGACCAAGACCAAGGGCATGGAGGTTTGGTTCAATTAATTTAGGTTTCTTTTGGAATTCCTCTTTAATTAAACCCTTGAGAATCGCCATATCAATTTTAAGAAGAACTGATAAAGCCCCTANACATATTATATTTTTAAAAAGCTGTCTTTGTCTGGGATCATCGTAATGTTCAGCACAAATACTTGCCATAGGAATGCCAATAACATTAATATCTTTTCTAGGAAATTTTCTTTCCATAGTACTGTCATAAATTAAGTAACCACCTTTGACCAATTCCTTTAGGTCAGATTGATATGTTTGAGGATTTAGTGCTATTAGACAGTCTACCCCATCTCTTCTAGCAATATAGCCGTCTTTATTGACTCGAATTTCATACCAAGTAGGTAATCCTTGAATATTGGATGGAAAAATATTTTTTGGGCTGACAGGAATACCCATTCNAAAAATTGATTTTGCAAACATTAAATTTGCACTAGCAGATCCAGAACCATTAACATTGGCAAATTTAATTACAAAATCGTTAACTTTTGTCATTTCTTNCATCCATCATGGGCCTGAGCTCCAAAATAAAAGAATTTTTGCATATCCCATGCACCAGTTGGACATCTCTCAGCACATAAGCCACAATGTAAGCAAAGATCTTCGTCTTTAACCATTACTCTTTTCGTAGGTAATTTTCCTGAAACATATAAATCTTGCGCAAGATTAAGGGCTGGTACCCTAATGTTTTCTCTTAACTCTTGCTCATCAGCATTTTGAATAAAATTAATACAGTCTTCTGGGCATATATCGACACATGCATCACATTCAATACATCTTTTTTCTTCAAATACAGTTTGAACATCACAATTGAGACATCTAGCGGCCTCTTCAAATGCCATTCTATCATCATAACCCAATTCAACTTCAACTTTTCTATCAGCTAATGTAACTTTAGGATCAGCATGAGGAACTGCTAATCTGTCTACTTCCGCATACCCATTATCATAAGACCATTCATGTAAGCCCATTTTTGTTGATTCAAGAAAAACATGAGGTTCAGGCCTTTTTTTCAGATTCTTATTATTACAAAATAAATCAATTGAAATTGCAGCTTGATGAGCATGTGCAACAGCCGTTATTATATTCTCTGGTCCCCAAGCAGCATCCCCTCCAAAGAAAACTTTAGGTAAAGTCGATTGCATTGTTGTTCGATCAACAATTGGCATATCCCATTCACCAAACTCAATGCCAATATCTTTTTCAATCCATTCGAAAGCATTATCCTGACCAATAGCCATCAGGACATCATCACACTCAACAATTTCAATTGGCTCTCCTGTTGGTATGAGTTTTCTTTTTCCATCTTTATATTCCGCTTTTACTTTTTCAAAAGCAACAGCTTTAAGCTTACCATTTTCATGAATGAATTCTTTTGGGACATGGTTTTCGAAAATGGGAATGTTTTCCATTTCAGCTTCTTCAATTTCCCAATCTGAAGCCTTCATATCTACTTTTGGAGATCTGACATAAACTCTAACATCCTTGCCACCAAGTCTTATGGCAGTTCTACAGCAATCCATTGCAGTATTTCCACCTCCAAGAACAATAACTTTCTTACCAATTTTTTTTACATGTTCAAATGCAACAGATGCTAGGAAGTCAATACCAATATGAATGTTCTTATCGCATTCTTCTCGACCAGGAATACTTAGATCCTTCCCTTTTGGCGCTCCTGTTCCAACAAAAACCGCATCGAAGTCTTCCATTAAGAACTCTTTAAGGCTTGTAATTTCTT
>PBXC01000005.1 GCA_002728335.1 Rhodobiaceae bacterium | reverse complement strand
TTCTTGTAAGGCATGGTGAGGCAACTCATGGCTGGACTTCAAAAGACCCACCTTTGAGTGATTTAGGCAAATCTCAAGCGCTTTCATTAGCGCCTTTTATCGATAAGGTTGATCTTAATAAAGTTGACTTAGTATCGAGTCCATTAACCAGATGTAAACAGACAGCAAATCTAGCTCTTAGTAAGTACAAGCAGGAAGTTGAAATAAATGATATTTTTAGAGAGCTACCTTCTCCAATTGCTGATTTAGAAAAAAGAGTTATATGGTTACGTAGAGTTTTGCCTTTAACTTGGCCTGAGCTGTTAAGTGATGAAGAAACTATAGCATCAGGTGTCGACCTCAATGAGTGGAGAGAAAAAATAATTGATAAAATTTATTCTCTAAAAAACGATACGATAATCTTTACTCACTTTGTTGTTATAAATAATATCATTGGACATATAATGANTTCTGAAAAAATTGTTAATTTCCAACCTGCAAATTGTTCTGTAACGGAAATTAAGTTATTAAAAAATCAATTACAGTTAATTAAATTAGGAAAGAGTCTAGAAACTAAGGTCAATTAATGNATACCAGTCTTTTTACATCAAAATCCTCTTATGAATTAGATAAATTATGTATTGCAAGAGGTATTAAATTTATAGATCTGATGGAAAATGCGGGTAAATCGGCCTTTGTAAAAATAGAAAAAGAAATTATACCTTCTCTAAAAAAGTTTAATAATAATATATTAATCCTNTGTGGTCCCGGTAATAATGGAGGAGATGGCCTTGTCATTGCAAGATATTTAAAAAACAAAGGATACAACATTGATATAAGTTTTCCTGTTTCTAGCTCAAAAAAAATAAACANATATTTGAAGGAAAATCTTAATAAACTAGATGTCGATGAAAAAAAATTTCAAAATATAAAATTGAATAAATATTCACTTATTATTGATAGTATTTTTGGTATTGGCATAAATAGAAAATTATCAAAAAATATAATAAATATTATTGAAAAAATTAATAAGACTTCTTCATGTATTGTGTCCATTGATATAGCTAGCGGAATAAATGCTGATAGTGGAGAATTGATGCCANTATCAGTCAAAGCNGATCATACAATAACATTTGTTGCTCCTAAGGTAGGTAATTATTTGCTTCCAGGGAAAATTAATTCAGGTGAAATTCATACTATCTCTATTGGAGAAAAGAAATCAGATATTTTAAAAGTTAGTAAATTATCTAAACTAAAATTAAATACACCGGATTTTTGGATTAAAAGATTTAAATGGCCATCTATGACTGATCATAAATATAAGAGAGGTCATGTTCTTGTAAGATCTGGTCCAANAATCTCCACAGGCGCTTCTCGTTTGGCAGCTGTTTCGGCNCTTAGAGCAGGCGCTGGAGCTGTTACACTTGCATCAGNTTCTGATTCTTTATTNGTNAATGCATCTCACTTAACATCAGTAATGTTAAAAGAGATAAATAATGCAGATGATTTTTTTAATTTTGTAAAAGAGAAGAAAATCAATACTTTAATAATCGGTCCAGGATGCGGNATTAATCNNATAACTAAGGAATTAGTTATAAGAGCGATAAAAAGTGAAATAAGTTTTGTGCTAGATGCTGATGGATTAACCTTGTTTCAAAAAAACCCCAATGAACTNTTTGATCTTCTTAACAANAGACGNAAANGAGAAAATATAATTTTAACCCCGCATGAAGGAGAATTTAATAGGTTGTTTGATTTTGGTAANATNAGTAAAATTGATAAAGCAAATAGNGCCGCAAACATTACTAAATCAACTATTTTATTTAAAGGGAATGATACTATTATTTCTTCACCAAAAAAAATATCGCTTATAACTAAAGACTCTTCTTCTTTTTTAGCTACCGCTGGATCAGGCGATGTATTATCCGGTATATGTGGAAGCTTTCTCGGACAAGGAATGAAAAGCCATTATGCTGCTGCTGCTGCATCATGGATACATAATGAGATTGGTCTTGACGCAGGTCCTGGATTAATTGCTGAAGATATGAACAAATTTATATCAAAAATAATGTCAAAAAAATTAAAGCGAATTTATGAAAATGGAAATTAGTGTAGCAAAGAAAAGTGATTTAAAAGGGATTAATGAAATATATAATCATTATATTTCTAAGACCGCCTATACATTCGATATAGATCAAAGAACTATCAGTGAAAAAAATAAATGGTTTGATCAATTCAAAAACTCTAAAACATCAGTTTGTTTAGTTGGCTATCAAAACAAAGATTTAGTTGGATTTGTNTGTTCTACAAAGTTTAGAGAAAAAGAAGCTTACAANAAATCTCTAGAAACAAGTGTATATGTGAGTGATAAATTCAAGGGTAGAGGATATGGTCAACAGTTAATGGCAGAGCTTATAGCTCGGTTAAGTTCTACTAATATTAAAAATCTATATGCTCTAATCACATATCCCAACAAACCATCAATTAATTTACATAGAGCCCTCAAATATAAAAAAGTTGGTGTCTTAAATGATGTTGGCTACAAGTTCAATAAATATTGGAGTGTTCATATCTATGAATTAAAGCTTTAATTATTTTATTTTACACTAGATAAAACCTCTTTCTACTGTTATTAAACCTTTTAAAGCGGGCGTGGTGGAATTGGTAGACACGCAGGTTTTAGGTACCTGTGCTTCGGCGTGGGGGTTCGACTCCCTCCGCCCGCACCATAAAAAGAGACAGTAATGAAAATTTTAGAAGAAAAAAAATTAAAAGGTCTGAAAAAAGAATTCGTTGTTCAAATTCCTTTCTCAGATTTAGATGATCTAAANCAAAAAAAATTAATAGAAATAAGTCAAAAAGTAAAAATTGCAGGTTTTAGACCTGGCAAAGTTCCAATTAGTCATGTTGAAAAACTATACGGCAATGAAACAATTGTTGAGGTGATTGAAGAAAAAGTCTCAGAAAGCTCTAGAAAAGTCCTTGAAGAAAAGGATTTAAGACCTGCCGCTAATCCTGAAATCAAATTGGTTGATGAAATGGAAGATTCTATTAATAAGCAAAATGATATTACATTTTCTATGAGTTTTGAGGCATTGCCCGAAATTGATTTTATTGATTTTAAAAAAATCAAGCTAGATAAGCCCGTAGCTAGCCCAAAAAAAGAGGATATAGATGAGGCTCTTGAATATTTGGCTCAACAAAATAAAGATTATAAATCCTCAAAAAAAGGATATAAATCTAAAGAGGGTGATAAAGTAATAATAGATTATTCAGGTTCAGTTGACGGTGAAAAGTTTGATGGTGGAACTGCCGAAAAAGCAGAATTAGTTCTTGGTTCTAAAACATTTATAGATACTTTTGAGGACCAGTTAGTAGGTGAAGAAACTGAAGTTACGAAAATTGTTAAAGTCAAATTTCCTGAAGAATATCCNAATAAACAACTTGAGGGAAAGAATGCTGAATTTGATGTAAAAATAATTGATATTCTTAATCCGGTTGATTCCAAGGTTGATGATGAGTTAGCTAAAAAATTTGGTCAAGATACATTAAAAGATTTAAAAAATGTTTTAGAAGAACAAATAAAAAAAGATTTTGATCAAGCTGCGAAAATGAAATTAAAAGATAGCCTATTTAGCGAGTTAGAAAAAAATCATAAATTTGACTTACCGGAAATTCTTGTTGATCAAGAATTTGATCAAATGTGGCGTCAACTTGAAAGTCAGTTGGAGCAACAAAAGAAAACCCTTGATGATTTGGAACTAAAAGAAAAAGAATTAAAAAAGAATTATAAAGAGGTGTCAGAAAAAAGGATCTCTATCGGTTTGCTAATTGCCGAAATCGGCAGAGTAAATAAAATTGAGTTAGATGATAATGACTATAATCTTGCTTTACAATCAGAGGTTCAGAAATATCCTGGTCAAGAGCAGCAGATTATTGATTTTTACAAAAAAAACCCTGATGCAATTAGAAATCTTACAGCCCCAATTTATGAAGATAAGGTTGTTGACTTTGTTTTAGAAAAAGTAACTTTAAAAGATAAAAAGGTTTCAAGAAAAGATCTATTTGGAGCAGAGTCCCCTGAAGAAAAACCAAAAGAAGCTAAAAATAAAGCAAAAAAAAGAAAAACAGTTAAGAAAAAAGCATAATCAAATTTTTATTTAAGTTATTGTATTTAATAGATAAATATTTAATTAGATAACAATGGAAATAATAATTTCTTGGCATAATTGAAGAATTGACCCATATATATCCCTATGGAAAATAAATTTACACCACAAAGTAATCTTATACCTATGGTAGTTGAGCAATCAAATAGAGGAGAGAGAGCCTATGATATCTACTCTAGATTGCTAAAAGAGAGAATTGTTTTTGTTACGGGACCGATTGAAGATTATATGGCAAGCGTAATTACTGCTCAGCTTTTATATTTAGAAGCTGAAAACCCGAAAAAGGAAATTTCAATGTATATTAATTCTCCTGGGGGAGTTGTTTCATCAGGTTTAGCTATATACGATACTATGCAATACATTAAACCTGAGGTGTCTACACTTTGTATAGGTCAAGCTGCTTCTATGGGAAGCTTACTTCTAGCGGCAGGCGCCAAGAGTAAAAGATTTGCTTTACCAAATTCAAGAATAATGGTTCACCAACCTTCAGGTGGTTTTCAAGGTCAAGCATCAGATATTGAGAGACATGCAAAAGAAATAATATCCTTGCGAAGCAGATTAAATGAGATTTATGTAAACCATACTGGCAAAGACTTAAAAACAATTGAGGCAGCATTAGATAGAGATACATTTATGACCTCGGATGATGCTAAAAAATTTGGTTTAATTGATAAAGTTGTTCAAAAAAGGGATGTTGAAGAGAAATAATTCTTTAATTAAGTATCATGAGTAAAATAAGTGACAGTGGAGACTCAAAAAATACACTTTACTGCAGTTTTTGCGGCAAAAGCCAACATGAGGTAAAAAAGCTCATTGCAGGCCCAACAGTATTCATATGTGATGAATGTGTTGAATTATGTATGGATATAATTAAAGAAGAGAACAAAATTAATGATAAGAAATCTTCTGAAAATGTCCCTGCTCCTCAAGAAATATTCGATGTTTTACAAGATTATGTTATTGGTCAACAAACCGCAAAAAGAGTTCTATCTGTTGCTGTGCATAACCATTACAAGAGACTTGATGATAAAACTACTAAGGACGATGTAGAATTAGCTAAGTCAAATATTTTATTACTTGGACCAACAGGATGTGGGAAAACTTTATTAGCTCAAACATTGGCAAGGATCCTCGATGTACCTTTTACAATGGCAGATGCTACGACATTAACAGAAGCTGGTTATGTTGGGGAAGATGTAGAAAATATTATCCTTAAGCTCTTACAGGCTGCTGACTACAATGTTGAAAGAGCACAAAGAGGCATAGTCTATATTGATGAAGTTGACAAAATTACCAGAAAATCTGATAACCCATCAATTACTAGAGATGTATCTGGAGAAGGTGTTCAACAAGCTTTACTCAAGATAATGGAAGGCACTGTCGCTTCAGTTCCTCCTCAAGGAGGAAGAAAACACCCGCAACAAGAATTTCTCCAAGTTGATACAACAAATATCTTATTTATTTGCGGCGGCGCATTTGATGGATTAGAAAAAATAATTGGTAATAGAGGAACAGAGAGATCACTTGGTTTTGGTGCTGAAGTTAAAGATAAAGATACAAGAAGGACCGGAGAAATTCTTAAAGATCTTCAGCCTGAAGATTTATTAAAGTTTGGTTTAATTCCTGAATTTGTAGGAAGATTACCTGTTTGGGCCTCGTTAGAAGATCTAGATGAAGAATCTTTAGTTAGAATTTTGACAGAACCTAAGAACGCCCTAATAAAACAATATAAAAAACTATTTGATATGGAGAATGTTGAGTTAAAATTTTCTGATGATGCTTTAAGTTCGATTGCCAAAAAAACTATGTCTTATGCAACTGGTGCTCGTGGATTGAGGTCTGTAATAGAATCAATTTTACTTGATACAATGTTTGAAATACCCAGCACTAAAGGTGTTACTGAAGTAGCAATTTCTGGTGAAGTAGTGGAAGGTGATGCTAAACCTCTTTATATCTACGCTGACGATAAAGAAGAAAAAGAAAAATCTGCAAGTTAATTTTTTCTATTTAGGTCTTGATAAGACCAGAATTAATACCAATATATATAATAACTAAAAATCACTATTCTGTTTTTAATAGAATCGTTCGACAATAAATTATAGGATTTATAATGACTGAAAATAAAAAATCTATGAACTTACCAGTATTACCATTAAGAAATATTGTTGTTTTTCCAAATATGGTTGTTCCACTTTTTGTTGGGCGTGATAAATCTATAAATGCCCTTGAGCAAGTAATGGATAAGGATCAAGAGTTATTATTTCTTTCTCAAAAAAATTCTGAAGTAGATGACCCTTCTGAAAAAGATCTATTCAAGNTAGGAACAAGAGGAAAAATTCTTCAGCTTCTGAAGCTTCCNGATGGGACAGTTAAAGTTCTTGTTGAAGGTTTGGCNAGATGCAAGGTCAAGAAAATTGAGTTTACAGCAGATTATATCACTGCCGATATTGAAGAGTTTGAAAATAGTGAAGTAATATCTGACACTATTAAAGCTTTAGGTAGATCTGTTGTTTCTAAATACGAAACTTATGCAAATATTAATAATAAAACTTCATCCGAAGTTTTGACTTCTGTTAAAGATATTGAGGATGAAAATAAATTAGCAGATACTGTTGCTAGTCAAATTGCAATTAATATTCAAGAAAAACAAAAGATTCTCGAGGAGATAGATCTTGAGAAAAGATTAAATATGATTTTGTCTTACATTGAAGGCGAACTATCAGTTCTTCAAGTTGAAAAGAAGATAAGACGAAGAGTTAAGAACCAAATGGAAAAGACTCAAAAGGAATATTATCTAAATGAACAAATGAAGGCTATTCAGAAAGAATTAGAAGATGGTGAAGGTGGAGCTTCAGAAGATATTGCTGAATTAACAGAGAAAATTAACAAGACCAAATTATCTAAAGAAGCAAAAGAAAAAGCATATAATGAATTAAAAAAACTTAAACAAATGAGCCCTATGTCTGCAGAGGCAACAGTTGTGAGAAATTACCTAGATTGGTTGCTAGATATACCTTGGGGTAAAAAGAAAAGAATAAAGAAAGATATTAATAAATCTCAAGAAATACTAGATAAGGATCATTATGGACTTGAAAAAGTTAAGGATAGAATTACAGAATATTTGGCCGTTCAAAACCGATCCTCAAAGGTTAAAGGGCCTATTTTATGCCTTGTAGGGCCCCCAGGTGTAGGTAAAACATCTCTTGGAAAATCAATTGCTGCTGCAACAGGGAGAGAATTTATAAGAATGTCCCTAGGCGGTGTTAGAGATGAAGCTGAAATTCGAGGCCACAGAAGAACTTACATTGGTTCTATGCCAGGAAGAATAATTCAGGCATTAAAAAAAGTAAAAACAACTAATCCTGTTTTTCTTTTAGACGAAATTGATAAGCTAGGGCAAGATTTTAGAGGTGATCCTGCTTCAGCCCTTCTAGAAGTTCTTGATCCAGAGCAGAATAATGCATTTAATGATCACTACCTTGAAGTTGACTATGATTTATCTCAAGTAATGTTTGTCACTACTGCAAATACAATGAATATACCTGGCCCATTATTAGACAGAATGGAAATTATAAGAATTGCTGGTTATACAGAAGAAGAAAAATTAGAAATTGCGAAAAGACATTTGATAGAGAAGGTAAAAAGCAATAATGCGCTTACCGATAAGGAATTCAAAATTTCTGATGAAGTCATTCGTTCTGTAATACAAAATTATACAAGAGAAGCTGGCGTAAGAAACTTAGAAAGGGAATTAAATTCACTTGGGAGAAAAGCGGTTAAAGAAATATCTCAAAACAAAAGTGATTCGCTAAATGTAAGTTCTGATAATATTTCTGAATATTTAGGTGTAAAAAAGTTTAGATATGGAAAGAAAGAAAATGATGATTTAGTAGGCGTTGTAACAGGTCTTGCTTGGACCGAAGTTGGAGGTGATATTCTTAATGTTGAGGCAGTAATGGTTCCTGGGCAAGGCAAAATCCGCACTACAGGTAAGCTTGGTGATGTCATGAAAGAATCTATTGATGCGGCATCATCATTTGTTAGATCTAGAGCTGTTAATTATGGAATTGAACCGCCAATTTTTCAAAGGAAAGATATCCATGTTCATGTTCCTGAGGGAGCTACACCAAAGGACGGACCCTCTGCCGGTGTAGCTATGATAATAGCTATTATCTCGGTAATGGCAGGAATCCCAGTAAAAAACGATGTTGCGATGACTGGTGAAATGTCTTTAAGAGGTCGTGTACTTCCTATTGGAGGTCTAAAAGAAAAATTATTAGCTGCTTTACGGTCTGGAATTAAAACTGTTTTAATTCCTTCAGAAAATGATCGTGAGTTATCAGAAGTTCCGGATAATATTAAAGATAAGCTTGATATTAAACTAGTCTCAACAATTGATGAGGCACTAGAATTAGCTCTAGTTAGAAAACCTGACGCTATTGATTGGGATGAAGACGCATGGCTTGCCGAACAGAGAAATCTGTCCAATAATAATCCAAATTTAACCGCTCATTAAAAAAAAAGATTCAATTTTTTTTGACCTACATATGTGATTAAGCATAAATTTATTGTTATTCAACAAACTAAAGAGGTTTAAAAATGAATAAAAATGATCTAATTGATGCAATGGCAAGTTCATCTGGTTTGAGTAAAGCTGATGCTGGTAGAGCTTTAGAAGCTTTTACTGGTGCAGTTACTTCAGCATTATCAGGCGGCGGTAGTGTAAAAATTACTGGCTTTGGCACATTTTCTGTAAGCCATAGAGCTGCTACTACAGGAAGAAACCCAAGAACAGGTGAGGCAATACAAATAGCTGCATCTAAAAATGCTAAATTTAAATCAGGTAAAGGTTTAAAAGACGCTGTTAATAGATAAAAAAACCAAAGACAAAATCTAATTTATTTTATATAGATACATAATTGTCTTTGGGCGGTTAGCTCAGCTGGTAGAGCATCTGGTTTACATCCAGAGGGTCGGGAGTTCGAGCCTCTCACCGCCCACCATTGATTAAAAAAAAGGTCTAATGTTTATTAGACCTTTTTCATAGAAATACTTGATTTAAATTCTCTTGAGGATTAAAAAGTTATCTAAATGCGGGGGTGTAGCTCAGTTGGTTAGAGCGCTGGCCTGTCACGCCAGAGGCCGCGAGTTCGAGTCTCGTCACTCCCGCCATTTTTAATCTTATTGTTGCCTGAATTCTATTCTTTATATAGATTTATTATTAAATTTATTGAGGATCAGAATGTCAGATAAAAATGATTTACTAAGAATATTAGATTTACAAAAAAAAGCGCATTTAAGAGATGGCCCTTTATCTCTTGAAAAAAGAAAAGAGTGGATTGATAGACTNATAAATTCAATTATTGAATATCAGGATAGACTACCAGAAGCCATATCAAAGGATTTNAGTCATAGAAGCGAAACNAGCTCTTTACTGACTGATGTTGCGTCATCAATAACATCACTTAAAATTGCTAGAGATAACATTAAACAATGGATGAAACCCTCTAAAAGAAAAGTTTCGCCACCAATATTAGGTTTATTAGGCGCTAAATTAAGAGTTGAATATCAACCACTAGGAACAATCGGTCTTATTAGCCCTTGGAATTTTCCAGTTGTACTAACTTTTGGTCCTTTAGGAAGTATTTTTGCAGCAGGAAATCGTGTTATGATAAAACCATCTGAATTTACACCTAGGACTTCAGATCTAATGAAGCAAATGTTTGAAGATAATTTTACTGAAGAAGAGGTTGCTGTTGTGACCGGAGGTCCAGAAGTTGGTGCTGATTTTTCATCCCTACCTTTTGATCATTTATTATTTACAGGAGCAACTTCAGTTGGAAAGCATGTTATGAGGGCAGCCTCAGAAAATCTTGTTCCTGTTACACTTGAGTTAGGTGGAAAATCACCTGTAATAGTATCTGATACAAGCGATGTTAGAACTTCGTCAAAAAGAATCATCGCAGGTAAAACTATGAACGCAGGTCAAATTTGTCTTGCTCCAGATTATGTTTTGATACCAGAAAATAAACTTGATCAATTCATATCGCATGTAAAAGAAACAGTTACAGATTTATTTCCTACGATTAAAGATAACGATGATTATACATCTGTTATTAATGAAAGGCATTATTCAAGACTTACATCTTATATTGATGAAGCTAAGGAAAAAGGATGTGAAATAATAGAAATTAATCCTGCCAACGAAGATTTTGAGCAGCAAGAACATTATAAAATTCCACCAACGCTCTTAATAAACCCAGATGATAATTTAAAAGTTATGCAGGAAGAAATTTTTGGACCAATTTTACCAGTTAAAACTTATGAAAAATTCGAAGAAACAATTGATTATGTTAATAAAAAAGACAGACCTCTTGGTTTATACTATTTTGGTAGCAACAATGATGAATTGAATACTGTTATAGAAAAAACAACATCTGGTGGAGTTACGGTTAATGATGTAATTTTTCATGTAGCTCAAGATAATGCTCCCTTTGGCGGCGTCGGTCCATCTGGTATGGGTTCTTATCATGGAGAGGAAGGTTTTAAAAATTTCTCTCATGCAAAAACTGTTTTTACCCAAACAAAATTAGATAGCGTCATATCTGTATTTAGACCTCCATACGGATCTAAAGCAAAAAAAGCTCTAAAAGCTCAAATCAAACCATAAATTATTCATGCCTAAAATTAATAGAAATGGAATTAAAATAAATTATGAGACTTATGGAAATGGTCCGGCTCTATTTCTAACACATGGTTTTTCTGCTACCTCTAAGATGTGGGATGACCAAATTGATTATCTAAGTAAATATTTTACTCTGATTGTTTGGGATATGAGGGGTCACGGACAAACTGATTATCCAGACGATGAAAATCTCTATAATGAGAAAGAAACAATTGAAGATATCAAAGAAATTTTAAATGAATTGAAAATAGAAAANGCTAATGTTGGAGGGATGTCTCTTGGTGGATATATGTCACTAGCTTTTTACTGTAAATACCCTGAAATGGTCGAGAACTTATTAATAATTGATACTGGTCCAGGTTTTAAAAATTTCGAAGCAAGGGATAGTTGGAATAATTATGCTTTAAAACAAGCAAAAAAATTCGAAGATATTGGTTTNGATGGTTTAAAGGGTAAAAGTAAAGAAATGAATCCCGAAAATCATAGAAATGCAAAGGGGTTAGTTTATGCTGCTAAGGGTATGTTAACTCAAAAAGATGATAGAATAATTAATGAGCTCCCAAATATAAAAGTACCAACTTTAATTATTGTGGGTGAAAACGATAAACCTTTTTTAGCAGCAGCAGATTATATGGAAAAAAAAATTAAAATATCAAAAAAAATTATTATTAAAGATGCTGGTCATGCTGTTAATATTGATCAACCAAGTGTTTTTAATGATGAAGTAAAAAAGTTTTTAATGTCATAATTATTTCGCCGAAAACCTTGGAAAAAAGTAATTTATTCCTATATATAAGCATGTAATCAAAGTGTGAATCGGTTATAAATCCTTTAGATTTATAATCTATAGTATGGAGAGATTGTATGGGTTCCATTTTAAACGACTATCTTCCAATTTTAATTTTTATGTCCTTGTCAGCATTTGTGGTCATGGCTTTAACATTACCTCCTATATTATTTGCACCAAAACATCCTGATAAAGAGAAATTATCTCAATATGAATGTGGTTTTGAGCCTTTTGATGACGCAAGAACAAAATTTGATATAAGATTCTATCTAGTTGCTATCCTTTTTATAATTTTTGATTTGGANGTCGCATTTTTATTTCCTTGGGCTGTAGTTTTTGGTGATATTGGCCTTTTTGGTTTTGTTTCAATGATGGTATTTTTAGGTGTTCTCACTATTGGATTTATCTATGAATGGAAAAAAGGTGCATTGGAATGGGATTAATTGACAATGAAAATATAAAAAAGTTGTCAGCAGAAATTGATAATAAAGGCTTTTTTGTTACCTCTACAGAAGCTTTGATAAATTGGGCAAGAACAGGCTCACTTCATTGGATGACATTTGGTCTCGCCTGTTGCGCAATCGAAATGTTTCAAACAAATGGTCCTCGCTATGATTTAGAAAGATACGGAGCGGCTCCGAGAGGTTCTCCTCGTCAATCTGATGTAATGATAGTTGCTGGAACACTAACAAATAAAATGGCTCCAGCAATCAGAAAAGTATATGACCAAA
Source organism: Rhodobiaceae bacterium (assembly GCA_002728335.1). Classification (GTDB taxonomy): domain Bacteria; phylum Pseudomonadota; class Alphaproteobacteria; order MED-G09; family MED-G09; genus AG-430-B22. The sequence goes on along the minus strand of PBXC01000005.1, from coordinate 64,571 downwards.
TGCCTGAACCAAGATATGTGATTTCAATGGGGTCATGCGCTAATGGTGGAGGTTATTATCATTATTCTTATTCAGTTGTAAGAGGTTGTGACAGAATTTTACCAGTAGATATTTATGTACCTGGATGTCCACCTACAGCAGAAGCTCTTATGTACGGAATCCTTCAGCTACAAAAGAAAATCAGAAGAACAGGAACAATAGAAAGATAGAGAAACCTTATGAAAAAATTTAAAATGCCTGATGCTCTATCTCAAGAAATTAAAAATTCTGAGTTACTAAATTCTTTTGTTTTAAAGGAAGAGATATTTGATAAAAACTTGATTATTCTTGTTGATCAATCAAATATAGTTGATGTACTTAAAGTTTTAAAAGACGAAGAAATTTTTGCATTTACTCAACTCACAGATTTATGCGGCGTAGATCTTCCTCATGAAGAAATTAGATTTCAGGTTGTTTATAATCTATTATCCATGGTCAATAATTCGAGAATTACCATTAAAGCTTTCACAGATAATTCGAATTCAGTCCCTTCGGTAAAAAAAATATTTCCATCAGCTGATTGGTATGAAAGAGAAGCATTTGATTTATATGGTATTAACTTTATTGGACATGATGACCTAAGAAGAATTTTAACAGATTATGGTTTCGAAGGTCATCCTTTAAGGAAAGATTTCCCTCTAACTGGTAACGTTGAAGTTAGATATAACCCTGATGAAGAAAGGGTGGTTTATGAAAAAGTTGATTTAAAGCAGGAATATAGAGATTTTGATTTTGAAAGCGCATGGAAAGGCTTTAAGTATCCTGAGAAGCAGGATGATTTAGAAGAAAACATTGATGACTAAAGAAAATGAAAAATTTAGAATAAACTTTGGACCGCAACACCCAGCTGCTCATGGNGTGTTAAGATTGATTCTTGATTTAGACGGAGAGGTTGTTGAAAGGGTAGAGCCCCATATAGGCTTATTACATAGAGGTACTGAAAAATTAATTGAAAACAAAACCTATCTCCAAGCTTTACCTTATTTTGATAGATTAGATTATGTTGCTCCAATGAATCAAGAACATGCTTTTGCTCTTGCTACCGAACAACTACTAAATATAAATGTACCAATTAGAGCACAGCATATTAGAGTTTTGTTTTCAGAAATTGGTAGAATTCTTAATCATATGATTAATGTTCCTGCCCAAGCCATGGATGTTGGAGCTTTAACNCCAACATTATGGGGTTGGGAGGAAAGAGAAAAACTAATGACCTTTTATGAAAGGGCATGCGGATCTCGACTTCATGCTGCTTACTTCAGGACTGGAGGGGTCCATCAGGATATCGATGATAGCTTGATAAATGATATATATGACTTCTGTGATCCTTTTTTAAAGGTAGTAGATGATCTTGAGAGCTTACTTACTGAAAATAGAATTTTCAAACAAAGGAATGTTGATATTGGTGTTGTTAGCAAAAAGGATGTTTTAGATTGGGGTCTTACTGGTGTAATGGCTAGGGGCTCAGGTTATAACTGGGACCTTAGAAAGACACAGCCATATGAGTCCTATTCTGAATATGATTTTAAAATACCTGTCGGAAAAAACGGTGACAACTATGATAGATATTTAATAAGNGTAGAAGAGTGCAGGCAATCAATATTAATAATGAAACAAGCAATTGAAAAACTTAAACCCGGACCAATTGTNACTGATGATAGAAAGNTAGCGCCTCCAAAAAGAGCCGANATGAAGGTTTCAATGGAAGCTCTAATTCATCACTTTAAACTATATACTGAAGGATACGATGTAGGGCCAGGTGAGGTATATGCCTCTATTGAGGCTCCAAAAGGAGAGTTTGGTGTTTATCTTATAGCTGATGGTACAAATAAACCCTATAGATGTAAAATTAGAGCACCTGGCTTTGCCCATCTTCAGGCTCTGGATTATTTAACAAGGGGTCATCTTCTTCCTGATTTGTCAGCAGTATTAGGTTCATTAGATCTTGTCTTTGGTGAGGTGGATAGATGACTGTTAGAAGATTAGCAGATAACCAAGATATTGATTTTANCTTTGATGATAAAGATTTAATTTTTCTTAATTCTTTATTAGAAAATTACCCAAATGATAAGAAACAGTCTGCAGTTGTACCAAGTCTATTTTATGCTCAACAAAAAGCAGGTGGTTGGCTGCCTGAAAAAGCTATTATTGCTGTGTCTGACTTTTTAGATATGCCAAAAATTAGAGTTCTTGAAATTGCGACTTTTTATTCAATGTTTAACTTACAACCTAGCGGAGATTACTTTGTCCAAGTTTGTGGAACAACACCTTGCTGGCTTCGGGGAGCTGATAAAGTCAAGAAAGCTTGTAAAGACTATATTGGTCAAGAGCGAGAGGTCTCTAAAGATGGATTATGCTGGATAGAGGTCGAATGTTTGGGTGCATGTGTTAATGCTCCAATGATACAAATTAATGATGATTACTACGAAGATTTGGATTATGAAAGCACAGTTAAAATCCTTAAAGATATAAAAAATAAAAAAAATATCGTTAAAGGATCGCAAATAGGTCGTAAATCTTCAGAACCCCTAGAAAGAAATTGAATGTTAGATAGTAAAGATAAAATTTTTAATAATTTATATGGTTTTGAATCTTGGAATTTAGCTGATGCCAAGCTAAGAGGTGATTGGGACAATACAAAGGATATCTTACTTAAAGGTAGAGAGAAAATTACTGATGAANTTATTGCTTCTGGTTTAAGAGGTAGGGGTGGAGCTGGATTTTCTACGGGAGTAAAATGGACTTTTATGCCAAAAGAACCAACTGGAAAGACACATTATTTAGTTGTTAATGCTGATGAGTCTGANCCAGGAACCTGTAAAGATCGGGAAATATTAAGAAATGAACCACATAAATTACTTGAAGGATGTGTAATTGCTTGTGCAGCTATGGGCGCTCAAGTTTGTTATATATATATTAGAGGTGAATTTATAAACGAGAGATATGTTCTCGAGTCAGCTCTAAAAGAAGCTTATGCAGATGGCTTAGTAGGTAAGAATGCTTGTGGAAGTGGTTTAGATATTGAAATTTNTATTCATCATGGTGCAGGTGCCTATATTTGCGGCGAAGAAACTGCATTGTTAGAGAGTTTAGAAGGTAAAAAAGGTATGCCTAGACTAAAACCTCCTTTCCCAGCTGCTGCAGGTTTGTATGGATGCCCAACTACTGTAAATAATGTCGAGAGTATAGCTGTTGTTCCTACAATACTTCGAAGAGGAGCTAACTGGTTTTCTGGAATTGGAAGAGAAAATAATACTGGCACTAAAATATTTTGTATATCTGGACATGTTAATACACCATGTAATGTTGAAGAAGAGATGGGAATCCCATTAAAAGATTTAATTGAAAAGCATGCAGGAGGAGTAATTGGAGGATGGGATAATCTTTTAGCTGTAATTCCGGGCGGTTCATCTGTACCAATGATACCAAAAGAAATTTGTGATGATGTTCTTATGGATTTTGATTCTCTTCAAGCGGTTCAGTCTGGATTGGGAACAGCTGCTGTAATAGTTATGGATAAATCAACAGACTTAATAAAAGCAATATCAAGAATTTCTTATTTTTATAAGCATGAGAGTTGCGGTCAATGTACNCCATGCAGAGAAGGTACTGGTTGGTTATGGGAGATGATGGAAAAAATGGCCAAGGGTGATGCAAAAAAAGAGGACATAGATACACTTTTAAGTCTCACAAAAAGAATTGAAGGTCATACAATTTGTGCTCTAGGAGATGCTGCTGCGTGGCCAATTCAAGGGTTAATTAGGCACTTTAGACATCACATTGAAGATCGGATTGATCAATATCAAAAAGAGAGTAATCAGAATTATGGTTAAAGTTATTATTGATGATAAAGATTATGAAGTTGAAGAGGGTTTAGCTATCATACAAGCATGTGAAATTGCTGGAGTCGAAGTTCCAAGATTTTGTTATCATGAAAAACTATCTATTGCTGGTAATTGTAGAATGTGCCTTGTTGATGTTGAGGATTCAAGGGGGTTAAGCCCTAAACCAGTAGCATCTTGTGCGATGCAAGTTTCAGAAGGTTTAAAAATTTATACTAAATCTGAAAGAGTAAAAAATGCTCAGGAAGGTGCTTTAGAGTTTTTATTAATGAATCATCCACTTGATTGTCCGATTTGTGATCAAGGTGGTGAATGTGATTTACAAGATCAATCAATGGCTTTTGGATACGGTTCTAGTAGGTTTGATGGAGATAAAAGAGCTGTNGAGTCAAAAGATATGGGTCCATTTATTAAAACAGAAATGACTAGATGTATTCATTGTACNAGGTGCGTAAGATTTTCTTCAGAAATATCTGGAAATGATGAAATAGGATCAATTGGTAGAGGTCACGATATGGAGATAACAACTTACCTTAATCAAGCAGTAGAATCAGAACTTTCTGGAAATGTTATTGATTTATGTCCTGTAGGCGCTTTGACTTCTAAACCTTATGCTTTTTCAGCTAGGCCATGGGAACTAAATAAAACTGAAACCATTGATGTAATGGATGCTATGGGTTCAAACATTAGAATTGACTCTAAAGGATTAAGAGTCATGCGTGTTCTTCCAAGGTTAAATGAAGATATCAATGAAGAGTGGATAACAGATAAGACAAGGTTTTTTTGGGATGGTTTAACCGTTCAAAGGATTGACAAACCTTATAAAAGAGTTGATGGATCTTTAAAAGCTACATCTTGGAAAGATGCTCTNGAATTAGCGAAGGATAAAATTTCTAAAAGTCAACCAAACAAAATATCTGCACTTACAGGAGATCTTGTAGATATTGAGACAGTTTATGCTTTAAAGAAATTAATGAACAATATTGGCAGTGATAACTTTGATTGTAGGCAAGAAAACTCAAGAATTTCAGGACCACCTGAGAGATGGCTTTTTAACTCAACTTTTAATGGCATAGAAAATTCTGATGGGTGTCTAATTATAGGTTCAGATCTTAGAAAAGAGGCTCCTCTTTTAAATTCAAGACTTTTACGAAAATCTAGAGATGATAATTATAAGATTGGAGTAATTGGATTTGATAATGACTTAACATTTGACTTTAATTTCCTCGGAGAAAATCCATCGATAGTTGAAGATATTTTAAATGAGGATAATGATTTTTGTGAAGATTTAAATTCAATGAAAAAGCCGATAATGATTATTGGACAAGGCGCATTAATAGGTAATGATGCCAATAATTTTCTTAATATTTGTATTGAGCTTGCTCATAAATTTAATTTTATAACTAGTGACTGGAATGGTTTTAATGTACTTCATTCAGCCGCTTCAAGACCTGGAGCAATGAGCATTGGTTTTTTCCCATCAGAGAATGGGATGATTACAGAAGAAATAGTATCTAATTACAATAATAACGATTTAGATGTTCTCTATCTTCTCGGTGTAGATGAATTAAATCTAGAGAAAAATGATAATTGTTTTGTAATATATCAAGGTCATCATGGCGATAAAGGTGCTCAGATTGCAGATCTTGTATTCCCAGCTGCTGCTTTTTGCGAACAAAATGGATTATACATGAATACGGAAGGAAGGGTCCAAGAGTCAATTCGCTCTACATTTCCTTTAGGAGAAGCAAAAGAAAATTGGGAAATAATTTACTTATTAGCGAATGAATTGAGTTATGATATTGGTTTTAAAAATTTTAGTGAATTAAGAAATCAATTATTTACTAACTTTCCAGTTGTTAATCCTTATATGGAATTTGAGCCTTTGCCATCTCCAATTAAAGGTGAGTATAAGAAACTTAATGGACATAAATTTGAAAGAATAATTGATAGTTACTGGAAAACAAATTCAATTGCTAGAGCATCTATAAATCTTTCTAAAAGAAATGCATACACAAAAAAGGACAATAATAGGTAAATCATATGGACTATATCCTTTCAATTTTATTTATATTTCTTCAATCTTTTTTAGTTATTTTTGCTGTATTAATGATGGCTTATCTTGGTATTTATGGTGAAAGAAAGTTGTGGGCCGCTGTCCAATTACGTAGAGGTCCAAATATTGTAGGCCCATTTGGCTTGCTCCAACCTGTTGCTGATTTTCTTAAATTACTTTTAAAAGAACCGATAATTCCTGAAAAAGCAAATAAAGCAATATTTGTTATGGCTCCTCTTGTAACATGCTTTGTTGCTTTGTCAGCTTGGGCAGTTGTTCCATTTGCAGAAAATTGGGTAGTTGCCGATATAAATGTTGGTATTTTGTATATTTTTGCAATTTCCTCTTTAGGGGTTTATGGGATTATTCTTGGTGGATGGGCTTCAAATTCTAAATATCCTTTTATGGGGGCTATGAGATCTGCTGCGCAAATGGTTTCTTATGAAGTATCTATTGGGTTTGTTATTATCACAGTTCTTTTATGCGTAGGTTCGCTAAATCTTACTGATATAGTTCTTGCTCAAAAGAAGGTGTGGTTTTTTATACCTCTTTTCCCAATGTTTATAATTTTCTTTGTATCTGCTTTAGCTGAAACGAACCGCCCTCCATTTGATTTACCTGAAGCTGAAGCTGAGTTAGTTGCAGGATATCAAGTAGAATATTCTTCGTCTTTTTTTCTCTTATATTTTCTTGGAGAGTTAGCAGCAACTTTTTTGATGTGCGCAATGATTACAATCTTATTTTTAGGTGGATGGCTTCCTCCTTTTGATATCTATCCCCTTAATGTAATTCCTGGAATAGTTTGGTTTATGTTAAAAGTAGCCTTTATTTTCTTTATGTTTGGGATGGTAAAAGCTCTTGTTCCAAGATATAGATATGATCAATTAATGAGATTAGGTTGGAAAGTTTTTCTTCCAATTTCACTTTTTTGGGTTGTTTTAACTGCTTCGTTTCTTTTTGTGTTTGATCTAGCCCCTTAGGAATAATAGCGATGAAAATAATATATATATTCAAAAATCTTATACAGCTCGATTTTATAAAAGCTTTTTTTACTGCCATGAAGTATTTCATTTTTAGAAAAAGAGTAACTATTAATTATCCTTCAGAAAAAGGAAAACTATCTCCTCGATTTAGAGGACAACATGCTTTGAGACGCTACCCAAATGGTGAGGAAAGATGTATCGCTTGTAAGCTTTGTGAAGCCATCTGCCCAGCCCAAGCAATAACTATTGATGCATCTCCAAGAAACGAAGACGGAATTAGAAAAGCCATAAGATATGATATTGATATGGTAAAATGTATATATTGTGGTTTATGTCAGGAAGCTTGTCCAGTAGATGCGATAGTCGAGGGACCTAACTTTGAGTTTGCTACAGAGACACGTGAAGAGCTTTTATATACTAAAGAAAAGCTGCTGGATAATGGAGATAGATGGGAAGTGTCTCTAGTTAGAAACATTGAGAGGGATGCGCCTTTCAGGTAATTAAATACAAATGTTTGCATCAATTTTATTTTTTCTTTTTTCTTTTTTAATTCTTGGTTCAGCATTACTTGTTATCACATCAAAAAATCCCGTTAACTCAGTAATATTTTTAATTTTTTCATTTTTTAATGCTGCGGGTATATTTCTAATTGCAGGTGCAGAATTTTTGGCGCTGATTATGCTTATTGTTTATGTAGGTGCAGTAGCAGTTTTATTTTTATTTGTAGTTATGATGCTGGACTTAAATTTTGAAGAATTAAACAAAAAAACTAAATTTATAAGAACAGGTATTGTTACGGCTAGTATTCTCATAATTGAAATGCTTGTGTTGTTTTTTTATTACCCAGAGGAACAATCATTTATAATTAATCAAGATAATAATACGAACGGTTTAACAAACACAGAAATAATTGGATCAAAGATTTATACAGAACATTTTTATCATTTTCAAATTGCTGGACTTATACTGTTAGTAGCTATGATTGGAGCGATTGTTTTAACATTAAGACATAGAGACAATGTTCGAAGACAAGATATTCCTTTACAAGTTAGTAGAGACCAAGAAAAAAATATCGAACTTAAAGATATTACATTTGAGGAGTCAGAATGATTTTTGAAATAGGTATATATCATTACACTATTCTAAGTGCTTTCTTATTCTTCACAGGTGTTTTTGGTATTTTCTTAAACAGAACAAACTTAATTATAATACTTATGTCACTGGAGTTAATTCTTTTGAGTGTGAGTATAAATTTTATCTCTTTTTCTGTATTTTTGGGTGATATTACCGGACAAATTTTTTCTCTATTTATTCTCACTGTTGCCGCAGGTGAAGCAGCAATTGGCTTAGCTATTTTAGTTGTCTATTTCAGAAATTCTGGAAATATCAATGTTAACGAAATTAATAAAATGAGAGGTTAATGGAATTATTCTTAATAGTATTTTTGCCGTTGATTGGCTCTATAATTTCAGGTTTTTTTGGTAAAATTCTTGGGTTAAAATTAAGTCATTTTATCTCTTGTGTTTTTATTTTAACTTCTTCTTTTCTTTCAGCTTATTTATTTTATTTGACATTAAACGGTCATCAAGCTGAAAATCTATACTTAATAGATTGGATTAATTCTGGATCTATTGAAGCATCCTGGACATTAAGATTTGATGCTTTGACTTCAGTTATGCTTGTTGTCGTTACATCTGTTTCAGCTTTAGTTCATATTTATTCTATAGGATATATGAGTCATGACCCTTATCAGTTTAGATTTTTTTCATATTTATCCTTTTTTACTTTCGCCATGCTTATGCTTGTTACTTCAGATAATCTATTGCAATTATTTTTTGGATGGGAGGGAGTAGGTCTAGCATCTTATTTATTAATTGGTTTTTGGTATGAAAAACCTTCTGCAAATGCCGCAGCAATGAAAGCTTTTATTGTTAATAGAGTTGGTGATTTTGGTTTTCTTTTAGGAATTGCTGTACTTTATATTGCTACAGGGTCTATCAATTTCGATACAATTTTTCTAAAAATTAATGATATTAACCAATTCACTCTAAATATTGCTTGTCTTTTACTTTTTATGGGAGCGATGGGTAAATCAGCACAACTCTTTTTACACACTTGGTTACCTGATGCTATGGAGGGACCAACTCCAGTCTCAGCATTAATTCATGCGGCAACGATGGTTACTGCTGGAATTTTTCTTGTTGCAAGGTGTTCTCCTATTTTTGAAAATTCAGATCTTGCATTATCATTTATTATAATTATTGGCGCATCAACTGCATTTTTTGCTGCAACAGTCGGCCTTGTTCAAAATGATATTAAAAGAATTATTGCCTATTCAACTTGCTCTCAACTAGGTTATATGTTTGTTGCTTTAGGTGTGGGCGCATACCAAGTGGCTATATTTCATCTTTTTACTCATGCTTTTTTCAAAGCTCTTCTTTTTCTTGGATCTGGGTCAGTCATTCATGCTATGTCTGATGAACAAAATATCCAGAAAATGGGAGGTTTATATAAGATTATTCCATTTACATGGATAATGATGTTAGTCGGAACTTTGGCTTTGACTGGAGCTCCTTTATTATCAGGTTATTATTCAAAAGATGCTATTATTGAGTCAGCATACGCGAGTCATGCTTTTGGACATGAGTATGCGTTTTATTTACTTGTATTTTCTGCGCTATTAACAAGTTTTTATTCGTGGAGACTTATTTTTTTAACTTTTCACGGTAAAACAAGATCATCGCAAGATGTTTTGGCAAAAGCACATGAAAGTCCATTATCGATGACTTTACCCCTTCTTTTATTAAGCTTTGGTGCAATATTTTCTGGTTTTTTGTTTTCTGACTTTTTTCTATCACATGAAATAAAAAACCTTTGGGGTAACTCTATTTATGTGCGTCCTGATAATCATATTCTTGAAGAAATTCACCATTCTCCTTTTTGGGTAAAAAAAATACCATTAGTAATGATGATTATTGGTTTTAGTATAGCTGTTTTATTCTATTTGATATTTAAAAATCTGCCTTCATTTCTATCAAGTAAAATGTCATTTATTTATAATTTTTTATACAATAAATGGTATTTTGATGAATTTTACGATCTTATATTTGTAAATCCCTTAAAAAGAATCGGTAAATTTTTATGGTTAATTTTTGATAAAAAAATTATTGATGGTTTTGGTCCTGACGGTATTTCTTCGCTAGTTATTAATGTGTCAAGAAATGTAAGTAAAATCCAAACTGGTTTTGTTTATCATTATGCATTCGCCATGCTTATTGGCTTGGGTCTTTTGTTGATAAGATTTGTGGTTTATTAATATTATGACAAATTTACCATTATTAAGCATACTTACTTTTTTACCTTTGATTGGGCTACCATTTATTATCATTGGAAAATTAATTAACTCAGAAAATTATGAAATAATATCTAAATATATTGCTCTTTTTGTATCATTAATTGCTTTTATAATTTCACTCATCATTTTGTATAATTTCGACATAAGTACCTCAAATTTTCAATTTAATGAGCATATTCCAATTATGAATGGCCTTATGACATACAGAATGGGTATTGATGGTATATCAATATTATTTATATTGCTCTCTACATTTCTTACACCTATATGCATAATCGCTAGTTGGAATATTATAAATGACCGTGTTGACTATTATATGTGTTCATTTTTAATACTTGAAACACTTATGATAGGTACTTTTTGTGCGTTAGATATAGTGCTCTTTTATTTATTTTTTGAAAGCGTTCTTATTCCAATGTTTGTTATTATTGGTGTATGGGGCGGTGAAAGAAGAGTTTATTCCGCCTTTAAGTTTTTCCTTTATACGCTTTTAGGATCTGTTTTGATGCTAGTTGCTATAATTTATATAGTTTTAATATCAGGAACTACTGAATTGCCTGTAATTTATGAAGTTTTCAATATTGATCATGGTGTTATACAAAATCTATTATGGCTAGCTTTCTTTGCTTCTTTTGCAGTTAAAATGCCTATGTGGCCATTTCATACATGGTTACCAGATGCCCATGTTGAAGCTCCAACTGCTGGATCAGTTATACTTGCAGCAATTTTGCTAAAGATGGGTGGATATGGTTTTTTAAGATTTTCATTGCCATTGCTACCTGACGCTAGTTTTTATTTTTCTGATTTCATTTTTGTACTAAGTGTCATTGCAATTATATACACTTCAATTGTGGCCTATGTTCAGGAAGATATTAAAAAACTCATCGCTTATTCATCTGTTGCTCATATGGGTTTTGTTACTATGGGGATTTTTACATTTAACATTAATGGGGTCCAAGGCGGGATATTCCAGATGTTTTCACACGGACTTATTTCTGGAGCGTTATTTTTATCCGTTGGCGTGATTTATAACAGAATGCATACTAGACAAATCGTAGATTATGGCGGTGTTGTTTCAGTAATGCCTAAATTTGCTTTATTTTTAATGGTTTTCACTCTTGCCAATATTGGATTGCCGGGAACAAGTGGGTTTGTAGGTGAATTCTTAACCATAATGGCGATTTTTTCATTTAATAAGATTTTTGCTTTCTTTGCGGCGAGTGGTGTAATTCTATCTGCGGTATACGGATTATGGTTATATCGAAAAGTAATTTTTGAAAAGATAACAAATGAATCTGTAAAATCATTAAAAGATTTGACTTTGGGTGAAAAAGCAACTCTCATCCCTCTTTTAATTTTAATTATTCTTTTTGGTATTTATCCCGCACCGGTTCTTGATCTTATATCTGCTTCATCAATTGCTTTAGTTGAGTCTGTTAATTTATCCGGAGGAAATTAGTGATGGTTGATTTATATAAGAGTTTAACAATAATCGCTCCAGAGTTAATTTTAGCTTTGGTAGCTATGACTCTATTAATGATAGGTTCGTTCTATCAGAAAAAGTCAATAAATTTGATCATTACTCTATCTTTCATTACTTTGATAATTTTATCTATTAATGAATTGATGCCTTATGAAAATCAGACTTTTGCATTTAATGCTTTTTTTATAGAAGATAAACTTTCAAGTTTTGCAAAATTTGTTATTTTTTTTACGTCTTCTCTATCAATTATAATGTCAGCAAATTGGTTAAGGAATTATGACAAATCGGCTTTTGAGTTTCCAGTATTAATCCTATTTTCAACGCTCGGAATGGCATTAATGGTATCTGCGAATGATTTGGTATCTTTATATCTTGCTATTGAATTACAAAGTCTTCCATTATATGTCCTTGCAACCTTTAATAGAAACGACTCTTTCTCATCAGAAAGTGGCGTTAAGTATTTTATATTAGGAGCATTATCATCTGGACTACTTTTATATGGATCTTCCTTAATTTATGGGTTTACCGGCTCAATTTTCTTAAATGAGATTTCTCAATTAATTGTACCATCTAATCAATTGGGAATTACATTCGGTTTAGCTTTTTTACTTGCGGGTATAATTTTTAAAATTTCTGCTGTTCCTTTTCATATGTGGGCGCCTGATGTTTATCAAGGCGCTGCAACACCTGTTACATCATTTTTTGCATCGGTTCCTAAAATGGCGGCTATGATAATACTAATAAGAATTCTTTATGTCCCATTTGATAATTTTATAACAAGTTGGTCCCAAATTATTATCTTTGTATCTTTTTCATCCATTTTGCTTGGTTCAGTTGTTGCTATCTGGCAAAGCAATATTAAAAGACTGATTGCCTACAGTTCAATTGCTCATATGGGGTTCGCAACACTAGCTTTATCAACAGGAAATAAAAGTGATATAGAAAGTATTTTGATTTATATGATTATTTATATAGTTGCGAATATTGGATTCTTTTCTTGTTTGATAAATATTCAAAATAGAACAGAAAAGAATATTGATAATATTTCAGATTTAGCCGGTTTATCAGTAAATAATCCTAGTTTAGCAATTTCAATAGCTCTTTATATGTTTTCATTTGCTGGCATTCCACCCTTGGCAGGTTTTTTTGCAAAATATTATGTTTTTATGTCTCTAGTAAATGAGGGGTTAATTTTGTTAGCAACTTTTGCTCTTATTGCTAGTGTTATAGGGGCTTTTTATTATATTCGTTTTGTAAAAGTAATGTTTTTTGATGATGTTGCTGATGCTAAAAAAATTACATTTTCAAGGTCATTGGGGTTGATCAATACTTTATGTTTTATATTTATATTTGCTTTTATTTTTGTCCAATCAATTACTCCTTTAGCGAGTATAATAAATGATGCATCACAAGCTTTAAATTAAGCAGACATGAATAAAGCGAATATAGATATTATAATTTTAGATCAGATTGATAGCACAAATAATGAGGCTCAAAGAGCATTAAGTTATAAAAGTAATTTCCCATTCTGGATTATAGCCAATGAACAAACTTCAGGACGAGGAAGAAAAAATAGATACTGGGTTTCTCAAAAGGGTAATTTTATGGGTACATTTGTTTTAGAGCATAAAATTGAAAAGCAATATATACCTCATTTATCTTTTGTTACATCTTTAGCCCTTAGAGAAACAATTGAAGGGTTCAACAAAGGTGATAAAGAAATTTTTTTAAAATGGCCAAATGATATTATAATCAAAGACTCTAAGTGCGCTGGAATTCTAATTGAAAGTTTAAAGTCAAATAGTGATAAAGAATATCTGGCAATTGGAATTGGAGTTAATCTCATAAACCATCCTTCTAAAAGTTCATTCAAAGCAACCAGTTTGAAAAAAGAATTTAACATTAATATTGGTAGAGACGAATTCCTAAATAAGCTGAATAANAATCTATTAGCTAAAATTAATATTTGGAAAATGGGAGAGAATTTCTCACAAATTCTANATGATTGGAAAAGGTTTGCTTATAAAATAAATGAAAACATTTCAATGTTATTNCCGACTGGAGAAAAAGTAGATGGAAAATTTTCTGATCTGAATGATGAGGGAGGACTAATTTTGTCATATAATGGAGAAAATAGTGTTTTTTATGCTGCAGAAATTATTGAGGAATTAAAGCTTGTCTAAGAATTATTTTTTACCATTGGGAGGTACAGGCGAGATTGGAATGAATCTTAATCTATATGGTTATTCTCAAGAAAATAATGAAGAGTGGATTATGATTGATTGTGGAGTTACTTTTTCNCAATCAGGAACTCCAGGTATTGATCTTCAAATGGCGGACCCAAGCTTTATTGCAAAAAAAAAGAAAAATTTATTAGGAATAATACTTACCCATGCACATGAAGACCATATAGGTGCTATGCCATTTATATGGCCTCACTTAAGATGTCCAATTTATACAACAAAATTTACTGCTTCATTATTAGAAGAAAAATTTAATGAATATAAAATTGATTATGATGAAAAACTAAAAATAATTGATGATCAGGAAGAAATTGAAATTGGTTCTTTTAATATTAAAGCGATTGGACTTTCTCATTCAATTCCAGAAATGAACGCAATTGTTATAGAAACTCCAAGTTTAAAAATCTTTCATTCAGGTGATTGGAAAATAGACGATGATCCAATAGTTGGAGGTAAATTCGATAAAAATAAAGCTAATGAATTAAGNAATCTTGATATTGATCTGCTTGTTTGTGACTCAACAAATTCAATAGTTCCAGGTAAGTCAGGCTCTGAGTCNGATGTTAGAGACTCGCTAATAGATATAGTTTCAGGTATTGAAGGAAGANTATTTATAAGTACTTTTGCCTCGAATGTTGCAAGGTTAACATCAGTGGCTGAAGCTGCAGCTATNAATGATAGACAAGTAGTCTTATCTGGAATGGGTATGCACAAAATTGCAAGAGCTGCAAAAAAATCAGGATATTTCAAAGGAATACCTGATTTTGTTGATGAGGAAGATGCTGGTTATTTACCAGCCGACAAGACACTAATTTTATGCACAGGAAGTCAAGGGGAATATAGAGCGGCGTTATCGAAAATAGCAAGAGATGAGCACAGAAATTTATATGCTGAAGANGGTGATACGGTAATTTTTTCTTCTAAAATGATACCGGGTAATGAGTACGGTATTCTCAGATTGCAGAATGCATTCGCAAAAAGAGGTATAAATGTAATTACAGAAAAAGATAGTTTTGTTCATGTATCAGGACACCCNTGTGAGGATGAATTAATAGANATGTTTGATTTATTGAAACCTAAATACTTGATACCTGTTCACGGTGAACATAGACATCTGAGAGAGAATTCCAATATTGCAAATCAATGCGGAATTCAAACAAAAGTTATAGAGAATGGTGATCTTATAACTATAAGTAAAGANGGATTCGAAGATGTTAAAAAAGTTGAAAGTGGAAGAATNTATAAAGATGGTAATATTTTGGTTCATGATTTTGAGTCAAATTCTTCACAAAGAAATAGATTGTCATTTTCGGGAGTATTAACAGTTAGTATTCAGGTTAATAATAATAAAATTCAAAAAAGACCTATAATAAATACTATAGGAATACCAGAATTTGATGATGAAGGTATTCGTTTGATGGATTTAATTCAAGAGAGACTATCTCAGGTTATTAAATCAATTAAGGTAAATGAAAATTTGGAAAATAAGATCAAAAATGCACTAACCAAAGAAATTAATTACATATGGGGAAAAAAACCTTTCGTTGAAGTAATTATTCATTACAATTAGATTTTGATTTTAATAAATGAAGTATTTATAGCAAGAGGCAGAAATGTATTGGTCAAAGTCTTTTATTCCTACTAGCAAGGAGAACCCATCTGGCGCAAAAATACCTTCACATCAGCTATTAATTAGAGCTGGTATGATCAAACAAGAAAGCGCAGGAATTTATTCTTGGCTACCTATGGGTTTTAAAGTTTTAAAGAAAATTGAAGAAATAGTTAGAGAGGAACAAAAAGCTNCGGGAGCTATTGAAGTTTTAATGCCAACTCTTCAATCATCAGAATTATGGATAGAATCTGGTAGGTATGACGGCTATGGAGAGGAAATGCTCCGNATATCGGATAGACATGATGCAAATTTGATATATGGACCAACTAATGAGGAGCAAATAACTGAAATTTTTAGAACATATGTTAAATCTTACAAAAATCTTCCTTTAAATCTTTTTCATATCCAATGGAAGTTTAGAGATGAAATTAGACCTCGTTTTGGATTATTGAGAGGTAGAGAATTCTTAATGAAAGATGCTTACTCTTTTGATTTAGACAAAGAGTCTGCAAAAACTGCATACTATAAAATGTTTCTTTCATATATGAGAACATTTAAAAGATTAGGTTTAAATGCAATTCCTGTAGTTGCTGATAGTGGTCCAATTGGAGGCGAATTAAGCCATGAGTTTTCAATTATTACGAATACTGGTGAGACTGAAGTTTATTACGATGGAAGATTACTGGATATCGAAGATGATAATATTGATTATACGAACGAAGACTCACTAGAANATGCATATAATAATTTCACTAATTTTTACTCCTCAACTAAAGACAAACATGTTGAGGATTTATATAAAAAAATACCATTAGATTTTCAGAAAAAGGGTAAAGCAATTGAAATTGGTCATATTTTTTCTTTTGGATATAAATATTCCGAACCTATGAATGCTTTTGTTACTAACGATGTTGGTGAGAATGTTCCTGTTTATATGGGGTCATATGGAATTGGCGTATCGAGATTAGTAGCGGCAATAATTGAAGCCTATCACGATGATAAGGGAATATTATGGCCGACTTCAATTGCTCCATTTCAAATTGGTTTAATTAATTTGGGGCAAAATAATGATGAGTGCATAAGGGCATCTAAAGAGATTTACAAAGAACTTAAAAAAAATAATTTTGATGTGATTTATGACGATAGAAATGAAAGTGCAGGAAAAAAATACGCTGATATGGATTTGATTGGAATTCCGTTCCAAATCATTTTAGGTCCAAGAGACTTAGAAAATAATAAATGTGAGTTAAAAAATAGATTTAATGACCAAAGAGTAAGCATCGATATTAGTGAGCTTGTTAAAGAATTAAATAAATTAATCTAATGGAGTAGATTATAAAAAATCTGTTATTAGAATTATGGATTTCGAAAAGATACCTTCGACCAAAAGGAAAAGAAGGTTTTTTTTCTGTTATAACTCTTATTTCATTCCTTGGTATTGCCTCAAGTGTTGCTGTATTGGTCGTTGTAATGTCAGTAATGAATGGTTTTAGAACTGAGCTCATTGATAAGATTGTTAATATCAATGGCCACATATTGGTTTACCCTATCCAACAGCAAGGAATAAAAGATATTGAAAAAATAGAAAACAAAATCAATAACTTTAAATTTGTTCAGAAATCTATACCAATGATTGAAGCGCAAATTCTTGCTCTTGGCGATAGTCAGTCTTCTGGAGGTCTATTAAGAGGAATACCATTTGAGAAATTATCAAAAATTAATATTGTTTCGTCTAATATAATTGCTGGTGATTTAAAGAAGAACAGTAGAGGTGTAGTCATAGGATCTAGATTAGCTTCTAACTTATCTCTAAATGTTGGAGATAATATCTCAATTATGTCTCCAAGAGGAATTTCATCTCCCTTTGGAACAATACCAAGATCATATTCTTATGATATTGATGCGATATTCGATATAGGAATGACTGATTATGACTCGACGGTTATTTTTATGAGTCTACCAATTGCTCAAGAATTTCTTAATCTAGGTAATGTAGCGGGTGTAATTCAAATCTTTGTTGATAATCCGGAAAAATCTCTAATTTATAAGGATAAAATAGATAATGAATTAGAAGGTTTTGAAGTTTTTTCAAGAGATTGGAGTCAAACCAATGCTAATTTACAGGAGATGTTGATTGTTGAACGAAATGTGATGTTTTTGATATTTTCTCTTCTACTCGTTATTACTGGTATCAATATTGTTTCAGGATTAATAATCTTAGTAAAAGATAGATCTCGAGAAATATCTATATTAAGGGCAATGGGTATGAAAAAAATTAGTATAGCTCGATTGTTCATAATTTCAGGAGCTAAAATAGGTTTTTTTGCAACATTTTCTGGCCTTATTATTGGAGTTTTGGTTAGTGTTTATGTTGAAAACATAAGACAATTTTTAATGTCGATTTTTGATATAACTTTATTTAACCCTGAAATTTATTTTCTGATCTCTATGCCTTCTGAAATACATATTCCTGAGGTCATAACAATTACTATTTTATCACTATTTCTCTCTGTGATTGCAACAATATACCCAGCAATAAGATCTGTAGCTAGAGACCCAGCAGAGGCACTAAGAAATGAGTAATATTCTCTCATTAAATAAAGTCTCAAGAAGTTATTCTGTCAGAGAAAAAGTAATTAATGTTTTTTCAGATTTAGATATCTTTATTGAAAAAGGAGAAAAAGTGGCAATTATAGGTCCATCTGGATCTGGAAAGACTTCTATTTTGAATATTGCTGGCCTTATAGAAAGACCAAATTCAGGATCAGTATCAATTAATGATTATGAAGTAAATTGGACATTGGATAAAGAAATTTCAGATTTAAGAAAGAAGAACATAGGATATGTTTTTCAATTTAATAACCTCTTGTCTGACTTTACTATTCTTGAAAATATTGCGTTTCCATTAATTATTAATGGTATTAGTAAAAATGAAGCACTTGAGAAAGCGAATGATTTTATTAATCATGTGAATTTATCTCATCGAGGTAATAATTACCCTAATCAAGTATCTGGAGGTGAGCAGCAAAGGGCTGCGATAGCAAGAGCATTAATAGGAAAACCATCCCTAATAATTGCTGATGAACCAACTGGAAATCTTGATAGTAAGACTTCTTTAAGTGTTATTAGTTTATTTAATGAGTTAGTCGAAGAGTATAATTGTAGTTTATTTTTAGCTACTCACAATATTGATATTGCAAACTTACAAGATAGATTAATTAATATTGAGGACTTAATTAAATAATCAAATGGGTAGTATAAATTACATTCCTTTAAGGACAACATCTCAGTATTCTTTACTAGAAGGTGCTATGCAGATAGAAAGCATAGTTAATAAAGCTATAAATCACAAAATACCGGCCATCGGATTAACTGATAGAAATAATTTATTTGGTGCCCTTGAGTTTTCTGAAAAGTTAATTGAAAAAGGAATTCAACCGATAATTGGTTGTAATTTATCATTTTATAATCAGAAAATGGATGGTTCAATCGTTTGCTTGGCTAAAAATGAAGAGGGTTATAAAAATTTAATAAGATTATCATCTGAACTTTTTCTATCAAATGATGATGAAAAATTGAAGCTTAGTAAGTTATCAGATTTCAATGAGGGTCTAATTTTGCTTTCAGGTGGATACGGAGGTTTAATTAATAACTATTTAAAATTTGGCCTTAAAAAAGATGCTTTAGAGTTAACTCATAAATTAAAAAAAATTTTTCAAGATAGGCTTTATATAGAAATTCAAAGAATGGGAAAAGATGATTTTGAAATTGACTTACTTGATATATCAAATGACTTAAATTTGCCTATAGTTGCATCAAATACGATATTTTTTGAGTCTAAGGACCGATTTACCTCTCATGATGCATTAATAGCGATAAAAGAATCGACAACAGTTAATAATTCTAATCGTGAAACATTAACCAACGAGTTTTATTTTAAGTCACCCGAAGAAATGATCAATTTATTTGAAGATATGCCAGACGCAATTAATAATTCACTTGAAATTGCTCATAGAACTGCTTTTAAGGTAAGTAAATCGGATCCTCGACTCCCAAGATTTAGTGGTCTAGATTCTCAAGGAGAAACAGATGAATTAGTTCATCAGGCCAAAGAAGGGCTAAAAGTTAAAATACAAGAAAACAATATTAGTAATGAAGAGATATATTGGGATCGTCTAAAAACCGAGTTAGATATAATTATATCTATGAATTTTCCTGGATACTTCTTAATTGTTGCAGATTTTATTAAGTGGTCGAAAAGTAAAAATATCCCCGTTGGTCCTGGAAGAGGTTCAGGAGCAGGCTCTCTTGTTGCTTGGGCTTTAACAATCACAGACCTTGATCCTATTAAATTTAATCTAATTTTTGAAAGATTTTTAAATCCTGAAAGAATTTCATTACCAGATTTTGATATTGATTTTTGTCAGGATAGAAGAGAGGAGGTTATTGAGTATGTTCAAGATAAATATGGAAAAGATAGTGTAGCGCAAATTATAACCTTTGGAAGTTTACAATCTCGAGCAGTATTAAGAGATGTAGGAAGAGTTTTGGGGCTTCCTTATGGTCAAGTTGATAGGATTTGTAAATTGGTTCCAAATAACCCTGCTAATCCAACTACATTAAGTGAAGCTATAGATGGCGATATAAGAATCAGAGAAGAGAGAGATAACGATGATGATATTGCTTCAATGCTTAAAATAGGGCTTGAATTAGAGGGTTTATATAGAAACGCATCAACACATGCTGCAGGATTGGTAATCGGAGATGAGCCTCTGCAAAATATAGTTCCTCTTTACCGAGACCCAAGATCTGAAATGCCCGTTACGCAATTTAATATGAAATGGGTTGAGGCAGCAGGTTTAGTTAAATTTGATTTTTTAGGATTAAAAACTCTTACAGTTATCGATAAAGCAATAAATTTAATCAAACAAAAGAAAGATATTGATATTGATATATCTAAAATCCCTCTTGATGATAAGGCTACTTATGAGCTGCTAGGTACTGGAAATACTATAGGTATTTTCCAGCTTGAGAGTAGTGGTATGCAAGATGTTTTGAGGAACATGCAGCCAGATTGTTTTGAAGATATAATCGCCTTAGTAGCATTGTATAGGCCTGGACCTATGGACAATATTCCAAAATATATAGCTTGTAAGAAAGGGGATGATAAACCCGATTATATGGATGATAGTCTTGAAAAAATCTTAAAAGAAACATATGGGGTTATTATTTATCAAGAGCAAGTAATGCAAACAGCTCAAATTCTCTCTAATTACTCTCTTGGTGAAGCAGATATTTTAAGAAGAGCAATGGGTAAGAAAATTAAAAGTGAAATGGACGCGCAAAAAGAGAGATTTATATCTGGAGCTATTAAAAACGGCATAAATGAAAAAAAAGCAGATTATATATTTGAACAAGTTGCTGTATTTGCTGGATATGGTTTTAACAAATCACATGCAGCTGCATATGCTTTAATAGCTTATCAAACAGCATATTTAAAAACGCATTTTCCAGAATTTTTTATTACAGCATCGATGTCTCTTGAAAAAGATAATACTGATAAATTAAGTGTTTTTGTTAATGATGCAAAAAAAATGGGCATCAAAATACTTCCACCAGATATAAATAAATCAAAAATGGATTTTGATGTTGAAGAAAACGATATCAGATATGGTCTTGGAGCAATTAAAAATACAAGCCAGAAAGATATGATTCAAATAAATGATGAAGTTCATCAAAATGGAAATTTTAAAGATTTATATGATTTTGCTCAAAGATTAGACGCATCTGTTCTTTCCAAGAAAAATCTTGAATTTTTAGCTTATTCAGGGNCTTTTGATGCTATCGAAAACAACAGAAATAAAGTTTATCAATCAATTAATATTCTATCCAGTATTTCNAATGCAGCAATGGAGAAAAANTCGAACAATCAAGATTATTTATTTGATGATGAGTTTGAGAATTTTAGTCATATACCTCTTCCNGAGGTTGATAACTGGACAAATTCAGAAAGCCTAGAAAAGGAGTTTACCGCAATAGGTTTTTATCTATCAGGACATCCTTTAAATGAATATGAACAGATAATAAAAGATAAAAAAATTAAGTATTATAGNGATATTAATAGTTCAGAAACAAAATATAAAATAGCTGGAACAATATCATATGTTAAAGAACGAAAGTCCCAGAGAGGAAGAAATTTTGCATTTGTAGGTTTAACAGATGAAAACAATCAATTTGAGATAACGCTTTTTTCAGATATTCTTTTTAAAGTCAGAAATTTCCTAATTCCTGGGCTTTCAATAATTGCAGAAGTAGAAACTCAGAGAAATGATAACAATCTGAGATTGCTTACTATTGATTTATTTCCTTTAGAGGAACTAATGAAAAAAAATATTAATGTCTTGAAAGTTTATGTAAATAATCCTGAAACTATTCTAAAAATTCGTGATAGAGTTGAAGATAAAGGAAATTCAAAAATATTGGTTCAAATATTGATGAATGGTGAAGATAAATACCAAACGGAATTGAAATTAGGTAATAATTTTATCGTTAATCCATCAATAAAAGCCTCGATAAAAGAAATTGAAGGTGTATTAAAGATTGAAGAAGTTTAAATTTTTGTTGCAGTTTTATTGATAATAATATTATATCCCTCTCATTACGCACATGAATATAGCTTTTCCAGGCAATCCGGTGCCAATAGGTAAATATTCATGGAGGTTTAACCGGTAAAGGAGGATAAATTGTCGTTACCTGATTTTTCAATGAAAGAATTACTTGAGGCTGGTGTACATTTTGGACATCAAACCCATAGGTGGAACCCTAAAATGAAGGACTTCATTTATGGAGAACATAATAATATTCATATAATAGACCTTTCACAAACAATGGGCATGTTAAGAAATGCCCTTTCTGCTGTTAAAGAAGTCACTCAGTCTGGGGGAAGAATTTTGTTTGTGGGAACTAAAAGGCAGGCCTCAGAAATCATTTCTGAAAGTGCGTCTCAGTGTGCCCAATATTATGTAAATCATAGATGGCTTGGGGGAACGTTAACAAATTGGAAAACAATATCCAATACAATAGCAAGATTAAAATCAATTCAAGAAACATTAGATCAAGAAGATTCAGCGGGATTAACAAAAAAGGAACTACTCAAGCTTACTAGAGAGAGAGATAAGTTAGAGCTTTCAATTGGAGGTATTAAAAACATGGGTAGTCTTCCAGATCTAATTTTTGTAATTGATACTGTTAGAGAACAAATTGCAATTAAAGAGGCAAACAAACTTAATATTCCTATAGCCGCGATAATTGATACAAATAGTGACCCAGAAGGAATTACTTACCCAATTCCTGGTAATGATGACTCCACTAAATCAATTAGACTGTATTGTGATTTAATGTCTCAAGCGGCACTTGATGGAATTTCTGTACAATCTCAGAAAGTTCAAGAAGAAATTGTTAAAAATAAGGATGAACAACCAAAAGCCTCAGATATTAAAGAATCCAAAAATTCTGAAGAGGTAATTGATAATCCTGAGAATAATAAAAATGATAATAGTATTAATCTAGAAAAAGATCAGGATTCTATCGAAAATGAAAAGAAAGATTAAATTAACTTAATTTTTAGGGAGATTTTTATGTCAGAGATTACTGCCAGCTTAGTAAAAGAGTTAAGAGAGAAAACAGGTGTTGGTATGATGGACTGTAAAACTGCTCTTAAAGAAAATAATGGCGATATAGAGGCTTCAATTGATTGGCTGAGAACAAAGGGAATAGCTAAAGCAGCAAAAAAAGAAGGCCGTATTGCATCTGAAGGATTAATAGCAGTTGAGAGTGTTGAAAATATCGCTTCAATAATTGAAGTTAATTCTGAAACAGATTTTGTTGCAAGAAATGAAGACTTCCAAAATATTGTTAAGAAATTATCTACTTTATCAATTGAGAGTGAAAGCGTTGATGATCTTCTTGAAAAAAAATTAGATGAAGAAGGTATTAGTGTTAAAGAATATATTACTGAAATGATTGCATCTATTGGTGAAAATATTAACCTTAGAAGAGCCAATAAAATTTCGATCACAAATGGCGTAATTTCATCGTATATTCATAGTCAGGTTGCAGATGGTATGGGTAAGATAGGTGTTATTGTTGGTTTAGAATCTGAATCAAATAAAGAGCAATTAGAAGATTTAGGAAAAAAGATAGCAATGCATATAGCGGCAACAAACCCAATTTCAATTAGTATTGATAATATACCCGAGGATGTTCTTGAAAGAGAAAAAAATATATTAGCAGAAGAGGCTAGAGAATCTGGAAAACCAGAAGAAATTATTGAAAAAATGACAGAAGGTAGATTAAAAAAATACTATCAAGAAAGTGTCCTGCTCGAACAGATATTTGTTGTTGATGGAGAGAGTAAGATTTCCGATATACTTAATTCACTTGATAAACCAGTAAAAATTAAAGAATTTATTAGGATGGGTTTAGGAGAGGGTATTGAAAAAAAAGGTGAAGATTTTGCCAATGAAGTTGACTCACTAATATCCTAATAATGGTTAACTTAATATGAGGTCTTAATGAACAAAACTAACTTTAAAAGAGTTCTTCTAAAGATATCTGGAGAATCATTAATGGGAGTTGGTTCATATGGAATAGATGTTTCTACAGTAGACAGAGTTGCTAAAGAAATTTCTCAAGTTTGCAAATTAGGGGTAGAGATTTGTCTTGTTATTGGAGCGGGTAATATATTTAGAGGATTATCTGGTGCAGCGGCAGGAATGGATAGAGCTAGTGCAGATTATATGGGTATGCTAGCAACTGTAATGAATTCACTAGCTATGCAAAATTCTTTAGAGAGATTAGATTTTCAAACAAGAATTCAATCAGCTATTTCAATGACTGAAGTATGTGAAACTTACACAAGACGAAGAGCCATAAGACATATGGAAAAAAATAGAATTGTTATTTTTGCAGCAGGGACAGGTAATCCTTATTTTACGACTGATACAGCCGCAGCTCTTAGAGCAAGTGAAATGGATTGTGATGCAATATTTAAAGGAACAAAAGTCGACGGTATCTATGATAAGGACCCTATGAAAGATAGTGATGCAATTAAATTTGACAAAATTTCATATAGTGAGGTCTTATCTAAAAACCTTCGTGTTTTAGACTCTTCAGCTGTTTCTCTTGCAAGAGATAACAATATACCGATAATAGTATTCTCAATTAAAGAAAATAATAGTTTTTTGAACATTATCGAGGGAAAAGGTAATTGTTCAATAGTTGAGGGGTAAAAATGAGTGAAATTAATAAAGATGATCTGATTAAAAGAATGGACGGAGCTATTTCTTCATTTAATGGTGATCTTACAGGTTTAAGAACTGGAAGAGCTTCAACCAATATGGTCGATGGTATCATGATTGATGCTTATGGACAGAAAATGCCTATTGATCAAGTAGGTAGTATTTCTGTTCCGGAAGCAAGAATGATATCGATACAAGTTTGGGATAAAGGGTTAGTTATTGCAGTTGAGAAAGCAATTCATGAGTCAGGACTAGGTTTGAATCCTCAAGTTGATGGTGAATTGATAAGAATTCCAATACCTGAGCTCAATGAGGAAAGAAGAGAAGAACTCTCAAAAATTGCAGGAAAATATGCGGAACAATCGCGTATAGCTATTCGAAATGTAAGAAGAGATGGAATGGATGAGATAAAGAAAATAGAAAAAGATGGCACAGTTGGAAAAGATCGGGCAATCGATTTATCAAATGAAGTTCAAGAACTTACAGATGATTATATAAAAAAAATTGANGAAATGCTGTCTCAAAAAGAAAATGAAATTCGACAAGTTTAAGTTTAATGGTAAAAAATACCTCTAAAAATGAAATAGAAAAACAAATTTCACATATTGCCTTAATAATGGATGGTAATGGTAGGTGGGCCAATTCAAGAGGTTTACCAAGATATGAAGGACATGCTCAAGGGTTGATTACTCTAAGAAAATTACTTAGAGACCTTAAAGGTTATAATTTGGATTATTTAACCTTGTTTACTTTTTCAATAGATAACTGGAAACGACCTAAAGAAGAAACCTCAAAATTAATGCAGTTACTCAGAAAGTTTATTTCAAACGATCTTTCAGAGTTACATAATAATGATGTAAGGATAAAAGTAATAGGGAGTAGGAAAGATATTCCTAAAGATATTATAGATCTTATTAAAGGAGCAGAATCACTCACAATTAATAATTCTGGCTTATATCTTCAGATAGCTTTTAATTATAGCGGAAGACAAGAAATTATAAATGCCACGAAAAAGATTGCATTTGCTGCAGCTAAAGGCGAATTAGATCCAAATAAAATTGATAAAAATATATTCGAGAGTAATTTATACTCTGCAGGCATACCTGATCCCGATTTAATAATTAGAACGGGCTCGGAAAAAAGAATATCTAATTTTCTATTATGGCAATTATCTTATTCTGAAGTTTACTTTGAAGAATGCTTGTGGCCAGATTTTAACAAGAATAAATTGGATGTAGCAATTAATGATTATAAAAACAGATCAAGAAGATTTGGAAATGTTATTTCTGAGTATAGGTAAATGTTCTCTGATATCAAAATAAGATCCTATAGTGCAGCCGGTTTAGCGTTTTTAAGTTTCTTGNCGCTTTATTTTGGTGAATTTTATCTGAAGTTATTTATTTTTTTTNTTTCAGCAGTCCTTTTCTTCGAGTGGATGAGAATTATTTCTCAAACTCAATGGATCNTTAGGGGTCTTTTAGCATTATTTTTTGCAACTTTTGTACTCTTTACTGATGGTTATTCAGCATTAGATTTACTTTTTGTTATAGTTGGTTCAATAATTATTTCTTCATTTTCGGCATATTTTANTGCTCCTCCTTTTTGGTCATGTTTTGGTTACATATATATTTTATTAAGTTTGTGCTTTCTAGAATATATAAGAAGTCTTGAAAATGGATTGCTTNCAATCTTAATAATTATTTCAACAATTATNGTATCTGATATCTCNGGGTATATTTTTGGTAAGTATTTTTCTGGGCCGAAGATTTTTAAAAAAATATCTCCAAATAAAACATACTCAGGCTTTACTGCATCGGTTTTATTGAGTGTATTGTGGTTTTCAATACTTTCTTTAATTTATTCGCTTCATAATCCTGTTACCTTTATTTTTATAGGATTATTTATTGCAATTTTTTCAATTATTGGAGATTTATTAATTTCTTACCTTAANAGAAAAACAAACATGAAGGACTCCGGTATAATGTTGCCTGGGCATGGAGGTCTTTTTGACCGGGCAGATAGTATTTTGTTTGTATTTTTTATACTTTTACCCATTTCAATCTTGATAGGTAATTTAGAAAACCCNATTCAAATTATTCTAGGTTAAGTTTATGGCTAAAAAAACCATATCTATTTTTGGCTGTACTGGATCAGTTGGTACAACAACGCTTGATATTATAAGAGAAAATAAAGANCAGTTTGAAGTAAAAGTTTTAACAGCAAATAAAAATATTGATGATCTTATTTTATTTGCAAATGAATTTAATCCCGAAGCTATATGTTTTAATAATGCGTCTGACCTTGAGAAAGTAAAGAATGAAATTAATACAGATAAAATGGAATATTATATTGGTGATGAGGGATTGTTGGAATGNGCAAAGATTTGTACAGATATAGTTGTAGCTGGAATAGTGGGTTTAGCTGGTCTTCGNCCTTTATTAGAATCAATAAAGAATTCAAAAAAAGTTTGCATTGCTAATAAAGAGTGTTTTGTTTCAGCTGGGTCATTAATTATGTCAGAAGCTAAAAAATATGAAGCTCAAATTTTACCTTTAGATAGCGAACATAGTGCTATTTTCCAAATTCTTAATAGCTCTAATAATAAATTGAAAGATATTTATCTTACTGCGTCTGGCGGACCTTTTTATGGATACACAAAAGAAGAGCTATTAAATGTCGAAGTTCAAGATGCTATTAAAAACCCAAATTGGACAATGGGAAAAAAAATTTCAGTTGATTCAGCCACGCTAATGAATAAGGGACTAGAGATAATTGAGGCAAAACATCTTTTTAATTTGTCTGAGGATAATATAAAGGTTGTTATTCATAGACAATCAATAGCTCACGGAATTGTTTCTTTTGAAGATAATACTTTTTTTGCTGCTTTCGGACACCCCAATATGACGCATCCAATAAAATACGCAATTTTTTATCCAAATAATTATTTTAGTGTTGATCAAAAGATGGGTATTNATTCTTTGAATAATTTAACATTTGAAACAATTAATGAAGATGAATATCACGCTTTAAAGCTTGTTAGATCAGTTTTAAATGAAGATAGCAAAGACAAATCAATTATTCTTAACTCATCAAATGAAGTTGCTGTAAAAGCTTTTCTTGATAAAAAGATTAGATTCATAGATATTTTGGTTGTAGTTGAAGAATCTATAGAATATGTTTCGAAGCTAATTAGTAATAACTCTTTAAATTATAGAGATAATCTTGATAATATTTTAAATTTAGATAGTTTAACAAGGCAAAAAACAGAGGAACTTATAAAATTAAGATTTTAAATGGATATAATTCAAACAATAATTCAATATTTACCGATAGCAATCCAATATTTTTTGGCATTTGCTTTACTTATAACTGTAGTAGTTTTTATTCATGAGTTNGGACATTATTCTGTCGGAAGATGGTGTGGAATTGGTGTTGANACCTTTTCAATTGGTATGGGTAAACAAATATGGGGTAAAAGAGATAAATCCGGCACTCTATGGAGAGTAGCAATTCTTCCTATTGGAGGTTATGTAAAGTTTTACGGTGACGAGGANCCCTCTGGTAAGAAATTAGAAGCCTCAGATAATATTGATAGCGACAAGAACTTTCATAATAAATCGGTCTGGAAAAAAATTGCTACAACAGCTGCTGGNCCATTATTTAATTTTATTTTAGCAATTTTTATTTTTTCAATTATATTCTTNTTTCGAGGTGAAAGCCTTGTTCAGCCGTATGTAGGTCAAGTTGTAGATGAGTCTCCTGCTTATAATGCTGGTTTAAAAACAGGCGATGAAATTATATATGCTGATGGTAATGAGATCCTTTATTTTAANGATTTAAGANATTATGTACTTGAAAATCCAAGTAGTGAAATTGAATTAACAATTATAAGAGATGGCTTAGAAGAAACAGTTTTCTTAACACCCGAAGTCATTTCTTCAAAAGATAGATTTGGTAATGAATATTCTAGTGCCAGAATTGGTGTAATAGGGTCTCAGAATCCTGAGCATGTTGAATTAAGAAAATATGGATTTATTTCTTCTTTATTTCGAGGGACTAAAGAAACATACAATCTCTCAGCAAAGATATTAAATTATTTAGGAAATTTAATTGTTGGAAGAGAGTCCATTGATCAAATGGGTGGTCCAATNAAAATAATTCAAATTTCGGGAGAAATTTCTAATTACGGTATTATTCCTCTACTAGCATTGATAGCTGCTATTTCAGTAAATTTAGGCATAATTAATCTTTTACCCATTCCTGTATTAGATGGCGGGCATCTTCTCTATTACTCATTTGAAGTTTTAAGGGGAAAACCTCTTAGTCAGAAAACACAAGAAGTTGGAATGCAAATAGGAATGAGTCTTTTAATTGCATTGATGATATTTGTTACTTTTCTTGATATAAGTCGATTATAGAATTTTTAAAAACAAAAAAAAGGATCGATATGTTTAAATACAATNTGGCAGTATTTATAAAATCTTTACTTTTGTTCGCTTTCTTTTCATCAATTATTTATGCTCAGGAAGTTACTGAAAATCAAAATATACAATCTTCTCAGATTTATGAGAGAATAATGTTTATTGAAGTAAGAGGATCTCAAAGAATTGAGTCTGATACAATTAAATCTTATATGACGGTCAAACCTGGGGATCTTTATGATGATGCAGAGGTAGATAGATCCTTAAAAATTCTTTTTAACACTGGTTTATTTGCTGATGTTGCTATCAGATATGAAAACTCCGGCTTAATAGTTTTTGTCATCGAAAACCCTATAATTAATCGAATTGATTTTGAAGGTAATAAAGCACTCAAAGACGATAAATTTGAAGAGGAAATTGAGTTAGGTCCTAGATCGGTTTATACAAGGTCAAAAGTNCAAGCTGATGTTCAAAGATTAATTGAATTATACAGAAGATCAGGAAGATTTTCTGCGTTTATAGAGCCTAAAGTTATAAGGCAGCCTCAGAATAGGATCGATCTGATATTCGAAATAACTGAAGGTCCAACAACAGGCGTTTCCTCAATCAATTTTTTAGGAAATAGAAGTTTCAGAGATAGAAAGCTAAAAAGTCAATTAGTTACAAAAGAGTCCAAATGGTGGAGGTTTTTCTCTTCAGATGACTCATACGATCCTGATAAACTAGCATATGATAGAGAGCAAATTAGAAAATTTTATCTAGATGAAGGTTATGCTGATTTTCAGGTTGTATCAGCTGTTGCTGAANTAACCAAGGATGGACAAAACTTTGTTATAACTTTTGTTCTAGATGAGGGTCAAATTTATGAATTTGGAGAGTCTTTTATTGAGAGCTCTCTAGAAAATATGAATACTGATGAGCTTTTATATCTTATAGAACACAGAAAAGGTAACCAGTATAAAGCAACCGATATTGATCTTACTGTAGATGCACTAACTTTAGCTGTTGGAGAAGAAGGATATGCTTCAGCTGAAGTAAGGCCAAGAGTAAGACGAAAAAGGGAAGAAGGAATTGTTGATATTGTTTACTCTATTGAAGAAGGGCCAAGGGTTTATATAGAAAAAATCAACATTAATGAAAATACAAGAACAAGAGACGAAGTTATTAGACGTGAATTAAGAGTTTCTGAGGGAGATGCATACAATAAAGTTTTAATTGATAGATCGGAAACTAAGATAAAATCTTTAGGTTATTTTAGGGAAGTTGAAACATCAATCCGGCCTGGAACTGAAGAAGATAGAATGATAGTTGATTTTGAAGTCGAAGAACAACCTACAGGTGAATTAAGTCTTGGAGCAGGATTTTCCTCTGCCGAAAGCTTGTTATTAGAAATTGGTATTTCTGAAAGAAATTTATTAGGGAGAGGACAATCAGTAAGATTAAATATTTCGACATCTGAGAGAAGAAAGCAATTTGAAATTGGNTTCACTCAGCCTTATTTCCTAGGAAGAAGATTGACTGCGGGCTTTGATATCTTTCATATTGATAATGATTACAGAAGATATTCATCTTATAGATCAACTCAATCTGGTGCATCTATAAGGGCAGTATGGCCTATGGCAGAATATGCAAGCCTTTCAGTATTTTACAGATATTTAAAAGAAGAGATATCAAGTTACTTCTTCCAAAGTGGATATAATTTAGCTGATGATTACAATGCTGATAAATCTGAAATAGGTTATAGTTATGTGATTGATACAAGAGACGATCCAATAGATACAACTCGAGGATGGACTTTTTCTTTTGGTCAAGATATCGCTGGTCTTCTCGGTGAATCTGAATATATCAGATCTAATCTCGGCGGAAGATATTATTATGAAATTGCTCGTGATTGGGTTTTGAGCGCAGGAGCAAATGCTGGTTATATTTATAATTATGGTAGTAAAGATTTAAGAATTAATGATAGATTTTTTAAGGGTGGAAATACNTTTAGAGGATTTGATAGAGCTGGCGTAGGCCCTAAGGAGAAAGTTACTGACCGACCACGAGGAGCTGAATTTTTTGCTATTGGTACACTCGAGGTAACAGTTCCACTCGGTCTTCCAGATGAGTTTGGTCTAAGAACTGCCTTATTTACAGATTTTGGTATTATTGGAAAAAATGATGATGAAGACAGGGTTTTGAATACATTAAGAGCACAAGAATTATTGGGAGATATTAATAGTCCGTTTTATAATTTATCTGAGCTACTTAATCAGAATTACTCTGCAATTAATGAGGCATGTAGAAATGATAGCGCAGGTTTAAATGAAATTTATGGCACTTTATGTACCAGATTTGTTGATGATGCAACATTTAGAGCTACTGTTGGCGTAACACTAAATTGGAATTCACCCTTCGGACCTATACGATTTGATATAGGAAGAGCAGTTGTTAGTGAAGATTATGATGATGCTAAATTCTTTAGATTTAGTGGTGGAACAAGATTCTAAAGATTTAGTAGAGTAACTTGTTGTAACATATATTTATTGGCATATTTTTAATGATTGATTTAAGCAAATTCTATAGTTATCTTGCAATTCGTAACTATCTGGAGGAGAAATTATGAAAAAATATTTTATATTAGCTTTAGCAGCAATATTCTTAGCGAGTTTTAGTTCAAAACTGTCAGCTTCAGAAGATATACTATTTATTAATCTGCAATATATTGTTGGCCAATCTAAAGCAGGTTCCTCTTTGAGAGAACAAAGTGAAGAATTGAATAGTGAAATTATTAAACTTAGAGATGAGATTACAACATCTCTTCAAGAAAAAGGCAAAAAGTTAGAAGATGAAAGAACGCTTCTTTCTCCTGATGTTTTTCAGGAAAGAGCAGATGAGCTTAGAAAAGAAGCTGAAGAAAAACAAAATGAATTAAATGTTAGACTTCAAAAAATACAGCAGGCTATTCAAAGAGCTTCAAATTCAATTGATTCAGTAATTAGTCCAATTTTAACTGAAATAGTTAATGAAAAGGGCGCTAAAATGCTTTTAGAAAGACAATCATTNTTATTTGCTGATCCAAAATTAGATGTATCTGCCGAAGTAATTAAAAAATTAAACAAAAGACTTCCAAAAATAGATGTAATTGTCGATCAGGATTAAAATTATTTCTTATGAATGAAAAGAGATTTTTTGAAAATTCTGGCCCTTATACGCTAAAAAAATTATCTGATCACATTAGTGGTAAATTAGACTCTTTGAAAAATTCAGAGGTTGTTATAGAAGATATTGCATCATTAAAAAATGCAAAATCAAATGAAATTTCATTCTTTTCAAATCTCACCTACAAAAAGGACTTAGAAGAATCAAATGCAGGAGCATGCATTATTAGTAATGATCATGCAGACCTAGCTCCAAAAGGAATGCCTTTATTGATATGTGATGATCCTTATATGGGTTTTGCTTTAATTTCACAGAAATTTTATCCTAATGAATTGAATGTAAATTTTCTTACCCAAATGAAAAATAATTTTTCCAAAGAAACACTTGATCATTTTTCATTAGGTGAAGGAGTAATNGTTGAAATTGGAGCTGTTATTGGAAAAAATGCATCAATAGGTGATAATTCATTTATAGCATCAAACGCTGTAATTGGATCAAATGTTGTAATAGGANCAAATTGTTATATAGGTTCTAATGTTTCAATTACTCATTGCTCTATTGGAAATAATGTTAAAATTCATAATGGTAGCAGCATAGGGCAAGATGGTTTTGGCTTTGCGATGTCATCTTCTGGCCATCAAAAGATCCCACAATTAGGTTTAGTAGAAATTCATGATGATGTTGAAATAGGTGCCAACTGTACGATTGATCGTGGAACTGCAGAGAATACAATTATTGGTAAAGGGACAAAATTGGATAATTTAGTGCATGTGGCTCATAATTGTANAATAGGTCAAAATTGTATACTTACTGGGATGGTTGGCTTGGCTGGTTCAACAGTTTTAGAGGATTTTGTTGTCATGGGGGCTAAATCAGGTGCTGTTGGCCATTTAACCATTGGTAAAGGATCACAAATTGCCGCAAAAACAGGAGTTACCAAAAGTCTTCCACCTGGACAAAAATGGGCTGGTTGGCCTGTGAAGAAAATGGATATATGGAAAAAAGAGTTAATCGCAATGANAAAGTTATTAAAAAAATAGGTAAATAAATGAATAATGATGATCCAATAGAAAAAGCACAGGAAGTGATGAAATTAATTCCTCATAGATATCCATTCTTGCTTGTAGACAGAATTCTAAGCTATGACACAGAGAGTTTAATCGCTATTAAAAGTGTTACAATTAATGAGCCATTTTTTCAGGGCCACTTTCCCGACAGACCTATAATGCCTGGTGTCTTAATTGTTGAGGCAATGGCTCAAGCTGCAAGCTGTCTTGTAGTTCTAGAAAATGAGAANAAAGATTCAGCAAATTTATCTGTTTTTCTTATGAAAATAGATAAGGCAAGATTTAGAAAACCAATAACACCAGGAGATCAAATTAGAATGGAGGTAAAAAAAGAAAAAAGCAGAGGTGATATATGGCAGTTTTATGGAAAATCGTTTGTTGATGATCAGTTGGCTTGTGAAGCAAGTTTTGCCGCAATGGTTGTTAGATTGGATGAATCTCAAAATGACTAAAATTCATGATACTGCAATTATTAGTTCCTCGGTCAAAGTAGGAAAAGATGTAACAATTGGACCTTTTTGTAATATTTATGGAGATGTTACTATTGGTGATAAAGTAACNTTGTTATCTCATATAAGTGTTTCAGGGCGCACAACTATTGGTGAAGGTACAAAGATATGGCCATTTTCTGTTATTGGGTCTGAACCNCAAGACTTAAAATATGATGATGAGAACAGTGCGCTAGTAATAGGTTCTAATAATAAAATTCGCGAACATGTNACAATGCATTCTGGAACAAAAGAAGGCGGAATGATAACGGAGATTGGTGATAATAATCTATTTATGGTTGGGGCACATATTGCCCATGATTGCAAGGTTGGAAATAATTGTGTTTTCGCTAATAATGCAACATTAGCAGGGCATGTTGANGTAGGTGATTGGGCAATTCTAGGGGGTTTATCAGCTGTTCATCAATGGAGTCGTGTAGGGTGNCATTCGTTTATCGGAGGTTTAGCTGCTGTAACACGTGATTTATTACCTTTTGGTATGGCTGTTGGAAATAGGGCTAATCTAGAGGGTGTAAATCTAGTTGGCATGAGAAGAAGAAATTTTTCAAAGAATGAAATTGAAGAAGTTAAGAGAGCTTATTCAATTTTATTTGATGAAAACGAACTTGAATTCAAAAGTAGAGTAAAAAAATTAAGTGAAGAAAAATTTGAATTTAATTCTGCTAAAATAATTACTAGTTTTGTATCAGTNGAAACAAATAGAGCTTATGTTTCGCCAACCGAAGTATAGAAGGTATCAATGAAGGTTGGTTTAATAGCAGGCAATGGAACCTTTCCTTTAGAAGTAGCTGAGTCTATCTCTCAAAAAAATAAAGAAGTCTTTATTGTTGCATTGAAAGGCGCTGCATCCAGGGATCTTGAACGCTATCCACATATTTGGATAAGGATGGGTCAAATTGGTAGAGCAATTCAGGCTTTAAAAGAAAATAATTGTGAAGA
Source organism: Rhodobiaceae bacterium (assembly GCA_002728335.1). Classification (GTDB taxonomy): domain Bacteria; phylum Pseudomonadota; class Alphaproteobacteria; order MED-G09; family MED-G09; genus AG-430-B22. Next base: position 29,579 of record PBXC01000005.1, on the reverse strand, counting down.
ATTGATACTTATTGGAGGGGTTGAAAAACCGAATGTTTGGCTTTTAAAGCCCGATTCTGGTGCTTTGAAATTATTTTTCAAATTAATTATGTTACCTGTTAAAGGAGATGCATCGATATTAAAAGCTCTACTTAATTTTCTAGAAATTGATAATAAATTTAAAGTTGTGGGAGCAGAAAAATATATCTCTCATTTACTTATGTCTGAAGGATTGTTAGCTGGAGAGAAGATTGATGAGCAAACACAAATTGATATAGATATTGCTATAACAAACTGTAAGAATATCGGTTCAAAGGATATAGGCCAGGCTTGCGTTGTCGTTGATANAGAAATTATAGCTTCTGAAGATGATTCAGGAACAGANAAAATGTTAAAAGATATAATNTCAAAAGGAATTAAAATTCANTAAAAAGGGTGTTCTTGTNAAATTNGCTAAACCCATTCAAGATAGGAGAGTTGATCTTCCTGCTATTGGAATGCAAACAATGCATCTTGTAAATGAAATAGGGCTTTGNGGTATAGCTATAGAAAATCGATCATCATTTATATCGGATAAAGAGNNNGTANTAAAATNTGCTANCGATAATAANATTTTNATTTATGGATTAAGNAATGAAAATTTATAAAAANCCAAAAATTTATATAGTTGCTGGCGAGCCATCTGGAGATATTTTAGGCGATCAATTAATAAAATCACTACAAACTAAATTTGACTCACCGATTTTTAATGGTGTTGGAGGCGAAAAAATGCAGTCAAATAATTTTAGATCTTTATTTGATATGAGTCACATTTCAATTTTCGGTATTTTTCCAGTTATAAAAAAATTATTTTTTTTATTAAGAAAAATTAATGATGTTGTTAATGATATTGTTCAAATAAAGCCTGACATTATAATTCTTATTGATAGCCCTGATTTTAATCATAGGGTTGCAAAAAAANTAAAAAGATACCTACCTGATATTCCTATAATTTGTTATGTCGCGCCAACTGTATGGGCATGGAGACATGGTAGAGCAAAGAAAATGTCAAAATATTTTAATTATCTTTTATCNGTTATTCCATTTGAAGNTAATTTCTTTGAAAAATATGGTTTAAAAACAACATANGTTGGCCATCCATTTATAGAAAAAGTAAAAAAAATTGATGATAAGAATTTTTCTAATCAATTNGATTTATTNAATGGAGATAAGACTATTATTTTCTTACCAGGAAGTCGTAGAAGTGAGATTGAAAGACATTCCCCTATAATGTCTCAAGCAATAGAGTATTTAAGGAGTCAGGATTTAAAAATAAATATTTTAATAGCAACAGGACATAAACAGCTAAATCAAATAAGAGAGTATTTTCCAGATATTAAAGTAATTACAGATGATAATGAAAAGTATTCGTTATTTAAAATAGCAGATTTTGCATGTGCAGCATCCGGAACAGTAACTTTAGAATTAGGATTAACTGAAACACCTACTATAGTTATTTATAAAATGGATAAATTTACTTGGTTTTTTATTTCAAGAATGGTCAAGGTAAAATTNGTTTCGTTAGTGAATCTTATTTTAGGAAGAGAGTCTTCTAAAGAGTTGTTGCAGGATAATTATACTAAAGAGAACCTTATTGATGANATAAATAAATTATTATTAGACAGTGAAATCCAAAAAAAACAGATTGAAGATCTAAGAGAATTTAAATTAATTATGAAAAAAAATATCAATAATCCAAGCGAAAATGCCAGTAATATTATAAAAAATATTTTAGAAAATTAATTATCTTTTATGGATACCGACATACTGTCTATGTTCACTGCCAACATACAATTGACGAGGCCTACCAATTCTTTGACTTGTATCCTCAATCATTTCATTCCATTGAGAAACCCATCCAACAGTTCTTCCAACAGCAAACAACACTGTGAACATATCCATCGGAAAACCTAGAGACTTCATTACGATACCTGAGTAAAAATCAATATTTGGATAAAGTTTCTTTTCTACGAAATAATCATCTTCTAATGCAATTTTTTCAAGTTCAACTGCTATTGCTAGCAATGGGTCATCCTTTATGCCTAAGTGATCTAAAACTTCATGACAGATTTTTTGCATTACTTTAGCTCTTGGATCAAAGTTTTTATAAACTCTATGACCAAAACCCATTAATCTGAATGGGTCATTTTTATCTTTAGCCTTTTTTACATATTCAGGAATATTATCTACGCTATTAATTTCTTCTAGCATTCTTATACATGCCTCATTTGCACCGCCATGAGCAGGACCCCATAAACAAGCAATACCAGAGGCAATACACGCAAAAGGGTTTGCTCCAGACGATCCAGCTAATCTTACAGTGGAGGTAGAAGCATTTTGCTCATGATCCGCATGTAGAATTAAAATTTTATCCATAGCTTTGGCTAGAGTACTATCGACATTTTTATCTTCAGTAGGCAACCCAAAACACATGTTTAAAAAATTTGCAGCATAATCAAGATCATTTTTAGGGTACATAAAAGGCTGCCCTAATGAATGTTTATACGCCATCGCAGCTAATGTAGGCATTTTAGCAATAAGTCTATGACAAGCAATTCTTCTCTGTTCTGGATCATTTATATCAAGAGAGTCGTGATAAAAGGCTGACAGAGCACCAACAACACCACACATAATTGCCATAGGGTGTGCATCAGGTCTAAAACCAGTAAAAAATCTATTTAATTGTTCGTTAACTAGTGTGTACTCATTAATTGTTTCTTCAAATTTATTATATTCATCTTGATTGGGGAGTTCACCATTTAGCAAAAGAAAACAAGTCTCAAGATAATTACCTTGCTCAGCAAGTTGATCGATAGGGTATCCTCTATATAGAAGAGTTCCTTCTTCACCATCAATATAAGTAATAGTTGATTTACAATTTGCTGTAGAAGTAAAACCAGGATCGTAAGTAAATTTTCCAGATTGAGCATATAATTTTGAAATATCAAGAACATCAGGACCAATTGTACCCTCATGAACATCGAAATCATAAAGGTTATCATTCATTTTTAAATTAGCTTTTTCTTTAATTTTATCAGTCATTTTTGTTATTTAATTATATCCTCTATCCTAGCTAACACTTCATCCTTACCAAGAGACTCGATAATTGTGTTAATACCGATTGGAGACAAAAAACCCACTAAAACTGCTCTTAAAGGTAACCCAATATCCTTAAAGTTAAGTCCTTCATCCTTCAAAAAATTTTTAATAGTATGTTCTATCTCATTAGCATCCCATTTATCAAGTTTTTTCAATATTTTTGATAGTTTTTCTAAAGAATTTAATGAAACATCATTTATTAATTTATTTGCTTCATTATCAATCTTGATGGGTCTTTCATTAATTATAAAATTAATATTCTTTTCAATATCTTTTATATTTTTACATCGTTTTAAAATTTCGGGCATAACAATACTTAAAGATTTAAATTTCTTTTCACTAAGATTACTATGTGAGCTATCAATTTTACTTATAAGAGTTTCAATAGGGGTATTTTTTAGGTAAATTGAATTAATATCATTTAGTTTATCTATATCAAATTTTGATGGAGATTTTCTTATTTTTTCTATTGAAAAATATTTTATCATTTCTTCTAAACTGAAAATTTCTTGATCTCCATGACTCCAACCAAGTCTAAGAAGGTAATTAATTAGTGCTTCCGGTAAATAACCCTCTTCTTTATAAAATTCTATGCCTAAAGCACCATGTCTTTTTGATAACTTTGATCCGTCTTGACCATGAATTAAAGGTATATGTGTAAAAGTCGGACATTCCCATTTAAGAGAATCATAAATTAATTTTTGTTTAGCAGCGTTGGTAAGGTGATCATCACCTCTTATGATATCAGTTACATTCATATCGTAATCATCTACTACTACTGATAACATGTATGTTGGAGTTCCATTTGATCTTAATAAAACAAAATCTTCAATTTCTTTATTTTTAATTTCAACATCACCTTGAACTTTATCATTTATGATGGTTTCTCCCTCTTTAGGTGTTTTAAATCTAATAGCGTGATTTTTTTCTAAATCACCATAGTCATTTTCTAATTCCCAATCCCTGTAGGCAAAGCCTGCCTCTAGCAGTATATGGGCAACTTCAATATGCCTTTCTTCATTTTTGTGTTGATATACTATTTCTCCATCATTTTCTAAACCTAACCAATTCAAACCATCAATAATTTTTTTAATTGCTTCTTTGCTAGATCTTTCTCTATCAGTATCTTCAATTCTTAATAAAAATTTACCTGAATTTTTTTTTGCATAAAGCCAGTTAAATAATGCAGTTCTTACTCCGCCAATATGCAAAAAACCAGTAGGGGATGGTGCAAATCTAGTAGTAATCATTTTTTAAAAATAACTTTATACATCTTTGAATTGATATATCAATTCACACAGAAAATCACTACAATTCGCTATAGCTAATAAGATCTTAAAATTCCGACTAATATTCCTTGAATTTGAATCCTTTCAGGGCCATATATTTTTGTTTCATATGCTGGATTGGCAGGTTCAAGAGCAATAGTGTTTCCCTTTTTTCTAAGTCTTTTTAATGTAGCCTCTTCACCATCAACAAGTGCAACGACAATTTGCCCTGATAGTGCATCATCAACTTTTTTGATAATAGCTTTATCATTATCAAGAATACCTGCACCAATCATTGAGTCACCTTCAATTTCTAGAGCATAATGGTCTCCAGTACCAATCATACTTCCCGGAACAGAGATTTTATTTTTTTCGTACTCAATTGCAGCTATAGGTGTACCTGCAGCAATTTTTCCCATCATTCTAACTTCAATTGACTCTTCATTCAGACTAAAAAGATCTTTTTCTTTATTGCCCTCAATAACTTCAGGTTTAAAATTACCTTTGGAATTTACAGTACTTGAAGTAGGCAGTTTTATAATTTCTATGGCCCTTGCCCTATGAGCTAATCTTCTTATAAATCCTCGTTCTTCAAGTGCATTAATTAATCTATGTATTCCTGACTTGGATCTTAAATCTAAAGCTTCCTTCATTTCTTCATAAGAAGGAGCGACACCAGTTTCTCTTAAATTCTGATGTATATATATCAGCAATTCATTTTGTTTTTTTGTTAGCATTACATAACCTCCAAAATAAAATAGAACTTAAGTAGAACAATGTTTTACTTTTGTTCTTTTTAAAGGTCAATAANTTAATTATTTAAAACATAAACTCTTACTTTNGATCCTTTTTTCTGTTTTTTTGANTGAGGATCAATCATAATTAACGAATTTGATTTTGANTAAGGNAGCAATGAAGCGCTATCCTGGTTTTTTAATAATTTTACCCTCATTTCACTTGTTTTTTTATCAAAATACAAATTTCCTCTTAAATATTGTTTCCTAAAGCTAGTTGGAGCAATATCATTATCTAAAATTGCATTTATAGTAAAATCTTCATGTTTTATGCCTTGTAATGCATAAATAGCTTTTTTTAAGAAAATTTCACTACAAATTAAAGCTGAAACAGGATTTCCTGGTAATCCTATAACAAATGTGTTTTTACTTGAACCAAACATCATTGGCTTACCAGGTTGCATAGCAATTTTCCAAAAATCTAACTTAAAACCCATTTTTATTAATGAACTATGAGTTAAATCATATTTTCCAACAGATGCNCCTCCAATCGTTACAAATAAATCACATTTATTAGCCTTTCCAATTTTTTTTGATAATTCTATATCCTTATCTTTTGCAATACCAAAATCAATTGGATCACCGCCCCAATTCTTAATAAGAGAAATTATCGATGGTTTTGACGAAGCTGGTTGATTATATTTATTTGTTTTTTCTCCTACTTCAGTAATTTCATCTCCAGTAGCAAGAATACCAATCTTAGGCTTTCTGAATACTTCTATTTTTCTTTGATTCATGACGCCCATTAAAGCAATATCTCTTGTATTGATAAGTTTAGGTGCCTTTAAAACAAATTTATTACTAATATCATTGGATTTTTTTCTAATAAAATTTTCTTTATTTTCTTTTTTAATTGAAACCTCATCTTCAGTTTCAATGCAATTTTCCTGTATTATAATTTTATCAGCACCTTTAGGTATTGGAGCTCCAGTATAAATTCTAAAAGCCTGGTTTTTTTGAATGCCTCTACTTACTTTATCGCCAGCTTTAATTTCTCCAATTAATTTCAAGGTTATAGGTATTTTATTAAGGTCCTTTTTTCTTACTGCATAACCATCCATCGATGAAAGATCTAATTCAGGTTGATTCCTTTTAGAATTTATATTTGACCTTAAAACCCTTTTNTATGAATTTTCTATATTTATTTTTTCTTTAAATTTTAAAGGTTTTATATTTTTAAAAATTATTCTTTGGGCCTGTTCAACGCTTAAAAGTTTTATTTTCTTTTCCAATCGCCTGATTTCCCCCCACTTTTTCTAATGAGCTTGATAGAATTAATTTTTGCTTTTTTATCAACACTTTTGACCATGTCATAAATTGTTAAACAAGCTATATTTACAGCCACTAATGCTTCCATTTCAACGCCGGTTTTATTTGTTGTGGAAACAGTCGCTAAAACATTGATATCTTTTTCATTAATGGAAAAATCAATTTTTATTGCTTCAATAGGAATAGGGTGACAAAGCGGTATCAAATCCGAAGTTTTTTTTGCTCCCATTATACCAGCAATTCTTGCAGTATTTATAACATTGCCCTTAGAAACTTTATCATCATTAATTTGATTTAAAGCTTTTTTACTCAGANTTATTGATCCTTCGGCAATCGCAACTCTTTTGGATGATTTCTTATCTTGAATATCAACCATATTTGCTTCACCTTTGTTNTTTATGTGACTTAATTTCTTCATTAATATTTACCAGTAAATGATTTTAATACATTTATTATATTTGATGATTTCATGATGCTTTCACCAATTAAAAAGTTTCTAATATTATGATCTAACAGAAGNTCAATATCTTTCCTTTCTGATATTCCAGATTCACTTATTAATGTGATTTCATCGCTAATTTTTTTTGAGAGATTAATACTATTATTTAAGTCTGTTTTAAATGTTCTTAGATCTCTATTATTAATTCCTATCATTTTTGGTTTTAAATCAAGAGCCTTGTTCAATTCATCCTCATTATTAACTTCAAAAATAACATCCATTTTCATTTTTTTTGCAGTTTCATTTAATTCATTAGCAGTTTCTTGATTTACCATCTTCATTATTATTAATATACAATCAGCCCTATAAAGTCTTGCCTCATAAACTTGATAAGGATCAATCATAAAATCTTTTCTAAGCAATGGCAGATTAACATTCTCATGAATATCTTTAAGAAATTCTAATTTACCCTGAAACGAAGGAAAGTCGGTTAACACTGAAATACAAGAAGCATTTCCAGCCTCATAATCATTTGCAATGTCTATATGATTAAAATCCTGTTTAATTATTCCCTTTGAAGGACTTGCCTTTTTAACTTCAGCAATAATACCTGGATAACCATTATTGTTTTTTTCTTTGAGATTACTGTGAAAACCTCGAGTGCTATTAANATTTTTAATTAAATTAACAATGTCTTCTTGAGGAAAATTTAATTTTTTCTCTTCTACTTCACTAATTTTATAGTCCTTTATCTTATCAAGTATATTATTTTTCATTTGATGCCTTAATAAGTTTTTCTAATGATGANTTTGCGCTGCCTTCATCAATCGATTTATTCGCTAATTCCACTCCATGTTTGATATTTTCTGCAATACCAAAAACATAAATTGCGGCTGCTGCATTTAAGATTACTATATTTCTGAAGGCACCTTTTTCTCCATCAAGAAGTTTTAAAATTTTTTGTGCATTTATTGTTGGTGTATCCCCAATTAATTCGCTGGGGTCAGCCTTATTGAGGCCATAGTCTTCTGGGTTTATTTCATAATTTATAATTTCATTATTTTTTAATTCAGCAACATATGTTTTTGTTGTTGTTGTTATNTCATCTAAACCATCAGAACCACATACAAGCATAACATGTTTAGAGCCTAATTTTTTAAGTGTTTCCGCAAGAGGGTTTAGCCATTTCGTATTAAATACTCCTATTAATTGTTTTTTAACATTTCCTGGATTACTTAAAGGGCCTAAAAGATTAAATATTGTCCTTTCTTTTATTTTTTGTCTTACTGGCCCTACATATTTCATAGCTGAGTGATGATTAGCTGCAAACATAAANCCAATATTCGATTTATCTATACAGTTCAAAATATTTTCAGAACTAGAATTAATTTTAACACCTAATTCTTCCAAGACTTGAGAAGATCCAGATTTTGAAGTTAAAGCTCTATTCCCATGTTTTGCAATTATACACCCGGCACCGGCAGCCACAATTGTGGCGGCAGTAGAAATATTATAAGTTCCTGATTTATCACCGCCAGTTCCGCAAGTATCAATAGCATTTTCTGGAATATTAACTTTTGATGATTTTTCTCTTAAAACTTCAACACCTGCCGTAATATCGTCAATAGTTATACCTTTATCATTTAAGCCAATTAAAAAATTCTCTATTTCAAGTTCGTTAGCTTTTCCCTCTAAAATAAAATTAAAGCAGAATTTAATATCTTCTTTTTTTAAAGCCTTATGTTTTTTAATATCTCTTATAATATTATTAAAATTACTCATTTTATAAGCCCTAAGAAATTACTAAGCATTTTATGTCCATATTCTGTGGCTATGCTTTCTGGATGAAACTGAATACCTTCAATGATATTGTTTTTATGCCTTACCCCCATAATTGTTCCCTCTTCAGTTCTCGCAGAAACATAAAGATCGTTTGGAAGAGATTTTTCTTCAATAACTAATGAATGATANCGTGTTGCATTGAAATTTTTTGGTATATCTGTAAAGATTCCTTTTTCATCTGTAATTATTTCACAAATTTTTCCATGAAATATTTTTTGTGCTCTAATAATTTTTCCATTTAAAGCATATGCTATGGCTTGATGACCAAGGCAAACTCCAAGTAATGGAATTTTTGAATCAACACATCTTCTGACTAAATCAACGCTAATTCCTGCGCTAGTTGGTTCACCTGGGCCGGGAGAAATAACAAAAGCTTTAGGCTTTAGACCAATTAATTTATCGATGCCTACCTTATCATTTCTAAAAACTTTGACTTTTTGTCCTAAGTCACCAAGGAAATGATATAAATTCCATGTAAAACTATCATAATTATCAATCAGAATAATCATTTCATTTCCTGTTTCGTGAATACTTCTTTAGCAGCTGAAAACAAAGCTTGGGCTTTATTTAGTGTTTCATTGAATTCATATTCTTCATCAGAATCATATACAACTCCTCCACCTGCTTGAACATACATTTTATTATCTTTTATAACAGCTGTTCTTAAGGCGATAGCAGTATCCATGTCCCCAGAGGATGAAAAATAACCAATTGCCCCTGAATAAATACTTCTTTTCCTGTCTTCGATTTCATTAATTATTTCCATTGCTCTAATCTTAGGTGCTCCTGTAACTGTCCCTGCCGGAAAACCCGCGCATAATGCAGATACTCTATCTTCTTCAGGATTTAGATCTCCTTCAACAGTAGAGTAAATATGATATAAGTGAGAAGTTTCTTGAATTTGAAATGACTCTTTAACATTTATTGAGCCAACTTTTGAAACCCTCCCAACATCATTTCTTCCAAGGTCAAGAAGCATTAGATGCTCTGCTAATTCTTTTGGGTCAGATAATAAATCTTCTTTTATTTCTTTTTCTTTTCCTTTTTCTTTAAGCCTAGTTCCTGCAATTGGTTTAATTGTTACTTTATTTTTTTCAACTTTAACTAATGTCTCAGGACTAGAACCTACGATAAAGAAATCACCGAATTTTATGTAATACATATAAGGCGATGGATTAATTCTTCGTAATGTTTCATATAGCAAAAATGGATGAGCATTAAATTCGATTGATAGTCTTTGACTAGGAACAACCTGAAATATATCTCCTGCTTTAATGAATTCTCTCGCTTTTCTTACATTTTCAAAATATTGTTCTTTTGTGAAGTTAGATTGAATGCTTCCTAATTCTTTTTGATTGCTTTTTAATTTAATAATTTGATCGGATTTAATTTTTTCTTTAATTTGACTTAATTCAGACTCAGCCAAATTAAATGCAGTATCCGCATTAGTATTATCATCGTACCAAACTGCTTTACAGATAAGAATCTCATCAAGTTTTTTGTCAAAAACCACTGTAATGGAAGGCCTTAATAAAATACAATCTGGTATGTTAAATTCATCGATCTTTTCTTCAGGAAGCTCTTCAATGTTTGCAACAAAATCATAACCAATGTAACCAAATATACCTGATGCTATTGAAGGAATATCTTCAGCAATTTTAATTAAGCTATTATTAACAAAGTATCTTATTGCCTCTATTGGTTCTTTATTAATAGTTTCTGCAATTTTTTTTCCATTGTATATCTTAGATACTTTTTTTCTTATTTTTAATATTTTATCAGGTTTTATGCCTATAACCGAATACCTTCCGCTGAGATCACCATCTTTTAATGATTCAAAAAGAAAACTATTTTCATGATCTTCAGATATTTTCATGAAACTATTAAGGAGATCTATGGATTCTGACTTAAATTTTAAAACAATTAACTGAGGTTCTTTATTGTTATAATTTTTATTAAAATCTTCAGAATTAATAGAAAGTTTTTCTACCATTTTTTTTAGAATGTTCCCTGAGCATTAATTGTTTCAAATAAAAAATCTAGCCTTTCAGGATAAAAATCACTTGATAATTCTTTTTGTAATTCTTCTGCTAGAATGAATAATAATTCATTTCTAAGATTTTCTTCATTCTGTTGAGTTATTGAGATAATGCTTTCTTCATTCTGCTCTCTAGTTGAAATTTCTTTTATAAGTCCAATTATTATGCTGTCACCAATTCCAACATTAGCTTTAAATGGCTTATTAATGCTTGTTTTAAAAATTTCTTCTATTGCTAGTCTAGAAAATACTTCATCAAATGAATATCTATTTAGTTTATCTCTTGTAAGTATTGCAATATCAAGCTTATCTGCAATCTGCTCTAGGGAATTAATGTTATTATTAATATCATTGAGATACTGCTCTGATAATTTTTCTAGTTCATTTTTTTGAAGTTGATTAATGATATCCATTTCAACTTCATTTTTTACTTTATCAAATGCAAAAATCTTTTCTTCATCAATATTGTCTATCCTAATGAATACCACATTACCTTCTTGATCTTCAAAAGGGTCCATCTCAAGACCTATGTCAGCTTCAAATATAGTTTCAATAATTGAGTTTCTTAATGATAAATCTATATTTAATAAATTAAAATTATCTCCAGCACTGTTAACTGATGAATGTTGAGTTATTTTTAGATTATTATTCTCAGCTATTTCCTCAAAAGTGAATCCTTCAGCCCTTTGATCCTCTATGATATTATAAAGTTCATAAATTTTATTTTGAGTTTCTTCAGATTTATAGTCTTGTTCGATTTTTTCTTTTACTTCCAAAAAATTACTTTTTAAAGCTGGTTCTATTTCTGTGACATAAATCAGAGATGGACCAAAAGGTCCCTGTACAGGACCTACTAAAGTATTTACTTCTGATGAAAATGCTTTTCTTGAAATATCTTCATTTAATCCTTCTTCAAAAGACAAGGAAGACTGCAAAACATCTTCAGTAGTTAGGCCCCTATCAGATAAGATATTTATTATTTCGGAGTTTTCTTCGAAATTACTAAGAGCAAAATTACTCTCTTCTGAAGAATTGAATGGAATAACATAATATGTCCTCTTTTCCGGAGTTTCGTATTCACTCAAATTGGTTTCATATATTTCTTTAATAATGCTCTCATCAACATCAATAAGTGAACTTAGCTCTGATTTTAATAATGAAATTAATGTGAAATCTCTTTTAGCGTCTGAGCTATAAAGTTCTTTATTATTATTATAATGAATAAGTAAATCTTCATTGCTAATATCGTATTTATCAATATTTTCATCACTTGTATTAATTACAATATATTCAACTTTTCTATCCTCATTTTGAAATCTATAAATTAAGTTTCCAAATTCCTTAGAAATATTTAAATCTTCAAATAATGCCCTATATATTTGAGCTTGAGCAATTGTATCTCTTTCCATACTGAAAAATAGATCCTCAGTAATCCCATTTTGCCTTAATATTTGATTAAAAACATTTTTATCAAATTGATTAAATGCATTTCTAAAAGAGTTGGTATTCTTTAGTCTCTCAGTAAGAGATTTATCGGATGGTCTTAATTTCATATCATCACCTGAAGAATTTAAAGTTTTTTCAATTATTAGATTTGATAAAACTTGGATATCTAACCCTGACTCTCTCGCTTCTTCGTTACTAATAAATCTCTCTAATTCATTTGATAATCTATTAATTTCTCTGTTGTAACGAAATAAAAACTCTTGTGAATCTACATCTCTGTCACCAATTCTTGCCAAAGTTCCTGAGTCATAGTTTCTAAAAATATCTCCAATACCCCAAACAGAAAATGCAAGGACAAGTAGTATTATTAATGCAAGTCCAAATGGTCCAGAGGCGTTTCTTCTTAAAAAATCTAACATAAATTTTAACCTTCAGTTATTTATAAAACTATTTTTCGCTTAATGTATCTTCTGTTAACAAAAACGCAAGAAATAGCTTATATTATAATTAATAAATAAAGGATAAAAAATAATGTCTAAAAAATTACTAATAGCAGGAAATTGGAAGTTAAATGGAGAGAAAAAAGATATTTCTTTTATTAAAAATTTAGTGAAATTTAATTCTATAAAATTAAGTAAAAATGTTGATATTCTTATTTGTCCTCCATTCACAATGATTGATAGATTCTGCCAGCTTACCCAAAGATCACAAATTCAAATTGGCGCTCAAGATTGCAGTGAACATGACTTTGGCGCTTATACAGGCGAGGTTTCTGCAAATATGTTAAGTGATTTAAATGCTTCTTATTGCATAGTTGGTCATTCCGAAAGAAGGTTATACCACAATGAAAATAACAATCTTTTGAATAAGAAAATATTAAATGTACAAAAAAATAATATCAAAGCAATTTTGTGTATTGGTGAAAGTTTATTAGATAGAAGAAATTCAAAAACATTAAGAGTTTTGGGCAATCAATTAAATGGCGCATTAAAGAATAATATAAATCCAAATTTATTGGAAATTGCTTATGAGCCGATATGGGCTATTGGCACCGGCTTGGTTCCTGATTATTCTGATATTGAGGAAGTCCATGATTATATTTCTAATAAACTCGAAAAATTATATGGAAAAAAATCAAAAAAAATAAGAATTCTTTATGGCGGCTCGGTTAATTCAAAAAATGTTTTTCAAATTTTATCTATAAAAAATGTTGGGGGCGCACTCATTGGAGGCGCTAGTCTAAAAATTAGGGATATGAAATCTATTCTTAAGCAATTTATTTAATGATTTGAATTATTTTTAATCATCGTTTAAAAGCATACATATTATGTTGAGTTTTATTTTAGTAATACATCTTATTATAGCTATTGTATTAATAGTTCTTGTTTTATTGCAAAGATCTGAAGGTGGTGGTCTCGGAATAGGTGGTTCCGGAGATTTCATGTCTGGTAGAGCTGTTGGAAATGTTTTATCAAGAATGACAGCCATTTTTGCCACAATATTTTTTATTACAAGTCTATCTTTGGCGCTATTATCAAGCTCAGGTCAAAATTCATCAATCATTGATGATATAAGTTCAGATAATCTTCCTCAAATCGATCTTGATTTAGAAGAGGATATGAATGAATTACCAGATTTGAATTAATATACTTTATCTTTGTAATTTCCTCTCTATTTGTTATACTTAACTTCCATGACACAGTATATTTTTATAACTGGTGGCGTGGCATCTTCATTAGGAAAAGGACTCACATCAGCTGCATTAGGCGCTCTTCTTCAATCAAGAGGATTTAGTGTAAAAATTAAAAAACTTGATCCTTATCTTAATGTTGATCCTGGAACAATGAATCCTTTTCAGCATGGTGAAGTTTTTGTTACTGATGATGGCGCTGAGACTGATCTTGATTTGGGTCATTATGAAAGATTTACGAATGTTCCCGCATCGATTAATGATAACATTACGACAGGTCAAATTTATAAAAGAATCATAAGCAAGGAAAGAAAAGGGGATTACCTTGGGCGAACAGTTCAGATTATTCCTCATGTCACTGATGAGATAAAAAAATTTATTCTTTCTAATAATGAAAATATTGACTTTTGTTTATGTGAAATTGGAGGAACAGTAGGCGATATTGAGGGGCTACCTTTCTTTGAAGCAATAAGACAGCTAAGTAATGAATTAAAGAAAAATATGACTTGTTTTCTTCATTTGACCCTTGTTCCATATATTAGCGCTGCGGGTGAAGTCAAAACGAAACCCACCCAACATTCTGTAAAGGAATTAAGATCAATTGGTATTCAACCGGATATACTTGTTTGTAGGTGTGATAGAAAAATTTCAAAATCTGATATAAGAAAAATTTCAGTTTTTTGTAATGTTAATGAAAATTCAGTAATTCAAGCTATCGATGTAGATACAATTTATGCCGTTCCAAGGGATTTAAAAAATAATGGTTTAGATATTGCTGTTTTGAATGCGTTAGGAAAAAATACTATTCCTAAATCAAATCTGAGAAAATGGAATACAGTTGTTGATAGAATTAGAAAACCAATTGGAGAGGTTAAAATTGGCGTTGTAGGAAAATATCTTGATTTAAATGATGCTTACAAATCATTGTTTGAGGCTCTAACGCATGGAGGTATATCAAATAATGTTAGAGTAAAAATTAAAAATATTGATACCGATAAATTAGAAAAGAGTAAAAATAAAAAAATTTTTGCCGATGTGAACGGAATATTAGTTCCTGGAGGGTTTGGCAAAAGAGGGTCAGAGGGTAAAATTTTTGCATCAAAATATGCTAGAGAAAATAATATACCTTTTTTCGGTATCTGTTTTGGAATGCAAATGGCAGTTGTTGATGCCGCAAGAAATTTAATAGGGTATAAATCTGCTAGCTCAAGTGAATTTGGTAAAACTGAAACACCCGTAATCGGATTGCTTACTGAGTGGATAAAAGATAAAGAAATTCAAACAAGAGATTTAGAAAGTGAATATGGTGGAACAATGCGATTAGGATCTTATCCTGCAATACTTTCAAAAAATTCAAAAGTAAGAGATATTTATGGTTCTAAGAAAATTAATGAAAGACATAGGCATAGATATGAAGTTAATATGTCATTTGTTGATGAGCTAGAAAAAGCAGGATTGAGGTTTGTTGGAATGTCTCCAGATGGATTGCTACCTGAAATAGTTGAATTAAAAAATCATCCTTGGTTTATAGGTGTACAATTTCATCCTGAATTGAAATCAAGGCCATTTAATCCTCATCCATTATTTTCATCTTTTATTAAAGCATCAGTTAAAAAATCGAAAACTAATGGTAAAATAAAAAAATGAAAGAAATTAAAGTTAAAGAAATAAGCATATCCAATAATTCGCCTATGACAATTATAGCAGGATTAAATGTATTAGAAGATGAGAATATGGCTCTTAAGGTTGCTGAACAACTTAAAGAAATAGCAATTAAGCATAATATTCCTTTTATTTTTAAAGCTTCTTTTGATAAAGCAAATAGATCATCTATTGAGTCTTATAGAGGTCCTGGACTTAAAAGCGGTATAAAAATTTTTAAATCCATTAAAAAGCATCTTGATTTACCAATAATAACTGACATTCATGAAAAGGGTCAGATTGAAGAAATCGCACAAGTAGTCGATATATTGCAGATACCTGCTTTTCTTTGTAGACAAACAGACCTTATAAGTGCGGCATGTAAAACTCAATTACCACTTAATATTAAGAAAGGACAATTTTTGTCTCCTTATCAAATGAAAAATATAATTGATAAATGTTATTCATTTGGAAATGATAATATTATTCTTTGTGAAAGAGGTTCATCTTTTGGGTATGATAATCTTATCGTAGATTTTCTTGGAATATCTGAACAAAAGACTTTCAATTTTCCAATTATTCTTGATGTAACGCACTCCCTTCAATTACCAGGAGGACAAGGTAATTCAGCTGGAGGAAGATCTCATCAGGCAGAAGATCTTGCCAGAGCTGCGATTGCCCTTAAAATATCAGGATTATTCATTGAAGTTCACCCTAATCCAGATGAAGCACTTTGTGATGGACCTTCAGCTACAAGACTTGAAGATTTTGAAGATATGATTGTAAAAGTAAAATTGATTGATGATCTTGTTAAATCAGAAAAATTTTAATTTTTAACCTCTTCCACGGTAACCGCTTACCCCTTGATCAGGTATCCATAAATTTTTAGGCGGTAGAGAAGATTGCCAAAATACATCAATGGGCATTCCACCTCTTGGATACCAATAAGTTCCAATACGAAACCATTTAGGTTTTAAAAATTTAGTTATATCTTTTGCAATTATCATTGTTACATCTTCATGAAAGGATTGATGATTTCTAAAGCTTTGAAAATACAATTTTAAAGATTTTGACTCAACAATCCATTTGTTTGGGACATAATCGATAACTATGTGAGCAAAATCTGGTTGCGAGGTAACAGGGCAAATGCTTGTAAATTCTGGTTGAGAGAATCTAACAAGAAAGCTTTCCTTTCTTTTGTTTTCTACTTTATCTAAAATTTTTACTGATGGCTCAGTAAAGTTTTTATTTTCTTTTCCTAGGTGTTTCATAATTTTATCTTACTTATATTGTTGTCCCATTTAGTCGATTATTATAATTTAATAGCAATAATGAATAAGATGTAGTACTAAATTTTTCAATGTCAAAAATTAAAAAAATTCATGGAAGGCAGATTTTCGATAGTAGAGGAAACCCTACAATTGAAGTTGATATAACCCTAGAAGATGGAAGTTTTGGAAGGGCATCTGTTCCCTCGGGAGCTTCCACAGGCGCATATGAAGCTTATGAGCTTAGGGATGGTGCAAAAGCTTTATCAGGAAAAACAGTTTTAAAAGCCGTAAATGGTATTAACACTGAAATAAATGACTTACTTTGTGGAATGGAAGCATGCGAACAAGAAGCAATCGATAATAGAATGATTGATCTTGACTCAACTAAAAATAAATCTCGATTAGGTGCAAATGCAATTTTAGGTGTTTCGCTAGCATTATCAAGGGCTCAAGCTAATTCAGAAGGAAAGCCTTTATATGAGTATTTGAATTCTTCAGACTCATATATTCTACCTGTCCCTATGATGAATCTAATTAATGGTGGGGCGCATTCTAATAATTCATTGTTTATTCAAGAATTTATGATTATGCCAATATCTTCAGAAACATTCAATCAAGCAATTATAACTGGCTCTGAAATTTTTCATTCACTAAAAAATTTATTAGAGAATGATGGATTTAGCACCAATGTCGGAGATGAAGGAGGTGTAGCGCCAGATTTAAAAACAAGTGAAGAAGCTTTGTCTTATCTATGTAAGGCAATTGAAAAAGCAGGCTATAAATTGGAAGAGGATATAGTCTTTGCTTTAGACATAGCAGCTTCAGAATTATATAAAGATGGTCAATATTTTTTATCTAATGATAACGCATCTAGCAGTGAAGATTTAATTGATATGTGGGAGGAGCTTACAAACAAATATCCCATTTTTTCAATTGAAGACCCCTTGCATGAAGATGATTGGAGTGGATGGATAAATCTTAATGAAAGAATTGGAAAAAAAACACAGATTGTGGGTGATGATCTTTTTGTAACTAATCCAGAAAGATTAAAAATGGGTATAGATAAGAATGCGGCCAATTCAATACTAATAAAAGTTAATCAAATAGGAACTATAACTGAAACATTAGAAACTATTAATATTGCTAAAAACAATAAATATTCTTGTGTTATTTCCCATCGTTCTGGAGAAACAGAGGATACATTTATTGCGGATTTATCTGTGGCTACAAATTCTGGCCAGATAAAAACAGGATCAATGACGAGATCTGATAGAGTTGCTAAATATAACCAATTAATTAGAATTGAGAGTAATCTCCAGAATAATTCTAGTTACGCAGGTAAATCAATTTTAAAGAAGAATTAATTTTAACTATTGACCAATCATAGTCTTTTATGATTCTTTGATTCAATGATTCGTTTTTTTAGATATCTAAGAAGTAGCTTATTTAAAGCAAATTATAAGGAACTATTGATTAATTCTTCTTTAATAATTTTCTTTTTATTCATTAATTTTTTTGCATTAACTAATTTACTTTATTCATCAAGGGGTATGATGTCTTTGAATAAGCTGAATCACGAAATAGCATTCAACACAAAAGAATTACAAAAAATTAAAAATGATAACAAAACAATGGAAATTAAAATTAAAAATATAGTGGAATTTAAAGATTCCGATCTTGTTGATCAAACGATAAGGGAGTATTTAGGTTATGCTCAGGAAGATGATTATATTATTAAACTAAACTGACTAAAGACTAAATTGCTTATATTAAATTTTTTTGATAAATTATTCCATAATTTTGAGGATTTACAAAAGTGTCATCCATTCGTCACCCTGAAAAAAGAAACAACAAAGAGACAGCTCAAATTAAAAAACCAGATTGGTTAAGAGTAAGAGTTTCTGGATCAGAAAAATTTCTTAAGACAAAAAAAATTCTGTCTGATTCTAAAATTGTAACCGTTTGTGAAGAAGCTAATTGTCCAAATATATCAGAGTGTTGGCAAAAAAATCATGCTACTTTTATGATCATGGGAGACACATGCACCAGAGCATGTGCATTTTGTAATGTTAAAACAGGACTACCTGATAAACTAGATGTATTTGAACCATATAAAATCTCACAAGCAGTAAAAAAAATGGATTTAAGTCATGTAGTAATTACCTCTGTAGATAGAGACGACCTCGATGATGGCGGGGCAGAACATTTTGCAAAAACCATAAATGCTATCAGGAAAATATCTCCTGAAACCACTATTGAGATATTAACCCCAGATTTTTTGAAAAAAGAAAATGCCTTGGGAATATTATTAAAAGATTGTCCAGATGTATTTAATCATAACCTTGAAACAGTTCCGCGTCTGTATTTATCCATAAGACCTGGAGCAAGATATTTTAATTCTCTTAGGTTATTAAATGAGGTCAAGGATAAAAATCCTAATATATTTACAAAATCTGGATTAATGCTTGGACTCGGAGAAGAGAAAAATGAAATTATGCAGGTAATGGACGACTTAAGGGCTGCAAAGGTTGATTTTTTAACATTAGGTCAATATTTACAGCCAACAAAAAAGCATGCTCCAGTTGTTAAATATGTTACTCCGGATGAATTTGAAAGTTACAAAATAATAGCTGAGTCTAAAGGCTTCTTGATGGTTTCATCTAGTCCTCTAACTCGCTCCTCTCATCATGCAGAAGAGGATTTTAAAATTCTTAAACAAAAAAGAATTAAAAAAATTAGTTAATTGATAAAAATTGAGAAAAAGGTCCATTCAAGTTCTTCGGCTGAAAATCTTTATGGTTTAGTTTCGGATGTTGAATCGTATTCTGAATTTATACCTTGGTGCGAAAAATCAATTATTGAAAGAAGAGTCCATGAATATTTTTTTGCAAAACTTAATATGAAATACCTTCTTTTTTCAGGTTCGTTTGTGAGTAAAGTTACACTTTATGATTATGAAAAAAAAATAAATGCATTAGGGGTAAAGGGTTCTTTTCGTTATTTAGAGGCAAGTTGGGTTTTTGATGAGTATGATGATGGAACTCTAGTTTCGGTTAATTTGGAATTAGATTTGAATAACAAAATTTTAGAAAAGGCAATTGAAAGCGCATCAGGGGTCTTAATAAAAGAAACAATTTCATCTTTTGAAAAGAGGTTGNTATCTATCTCTTAAGAGTATNAAGTAATAATTTNAGCGCTTCGTATACAGATGCCCGCCTTATGAAATCCCTACCTTTATCTTGAAAATTAAANTTTTTTACATCTTTTTTATCATCAATTATTGAAGCAATATANACNGTTCCAACAGGATTNACTGATGTNCCTCCGCCGGGTCCAGCCACTCCAGTTATCGAGATAGCCAATGAAGCGAGAGAATTTTTTATAGTTCCTTCAGCCATCTCTANAGCTGTTTCTTTTGAAACTGCTCCANATTGATCTATNGTTTTCTTTTTTACATTTATCATATTAATTTTTGCATCNTTNGAGTAAGTGATAAANCCTCTGTCAAAAATATTTGATGAACCTGAAACAGAGGTTATATAGCTGCTTAACATTCCGCCAGTGCAGCTTTCNGCTGTAGCTACTATTCTTTCTTGTTTATCACATTCTTTGACAAGTTTTTGAGCTAGTTTTCCTATTTCGANTTTATTCATAAATTAATACCAACTATATTAAAAATTATTATTATACATGCTGTCATCAATCCTGCTACAACATCATCNGCTAAAACACCTATTGCTCCAGGTATTTTTTCTGCCTTATTAANAGGATAAAGTTTAGTAATATCAAAAAATCTAAATAATAAAAAACTTACTAGTAATCCTAAAATAGTATCTGGAATAAAAATTAAAGCTATAAATTGACCAATAAACTCATCAATAATAATTTCTTTTGGATCTTTTGATTTTTTTGCTATCAAATACTTTGATATAGCATAATAACTTATTGCAAGTAGNAGGGTAATTATGAGGATAAATATCCAAAAACCAAATAATTTTAAAATTATATATCCTATTGGAAGCGAAACTAATGAACCAAAGGTTCCTGGCATAAATTTTATAAAACCCAAATTAAAGAGAGTACAAAAATTAACTATGAATTTGTTAAGCATAATCAAATACTCTAAGAGAAATCATTGTTTGGCATGCTATTCCTTTTTTTGTATTTACAAAACCTTCATCCTCCGTTGATGTAGCCTTAATATTAATACTATCTTTCTTAATTTTAAGGATCTTAGATAAATTATTTCTAATATTATCTCTAATTGGATTAATTTTTGGATAATCACATATTATATTCAAGTCCAGATTAATAATTTCACCTTTTTTGTTTTTAAGTAGTTTTAGCGCTTTATTGATAAAAATAACTGAGTTTACATTTTTATATGTTTTACTATCGGGCTCAAAATGAAAGCCGATATCTTTTTCATTTAGCGCTCCTAAAATAGCATCAGTAATTGAATGCAAAATAGGGTCGCCGTCAGAATTGGCTTCTAAAGAAAACTTACTTTTAATTTTTAGACCGCCAAGTTTAATTGATTTGCCTTTTTTAAATTTATGAAAATCAAATCCATTACCAACTCTAGTTCTATAGTATTGATCTATTAGTTTTTCATATATTACGATATCTGAAGGATTTGTTATCTTAAAATTTAATTTCTGCCCTTCTATTTTTTTTAATCTTAATCCAAACTCATTTGCTATGGCAACATCATCAGAATAATCACCTTTTGCTCGTTTATAAGCAATATAAATTTTGTCAAATTTGAATGCTTGAGGTGTTTGAGAGCTAATAATAATATCCCTATCATAAGTATTTAAGTTTTTTTTATTTCTAAGAGTGTCATCTGTATTTAAAGCAGGAAAAACTCCATCATATTTCTTTAAATGTAAGATACAATTTTCGATAATTCGATTTTCTAAAAATGGTCTAGCAGCATCGTGAATTAAGACTATATCATTCCTAGTTTTTATTCTTTTTTTACGAATATTTTTAAGAGCTATGAAGACTGATTTTTGACGAGTATTTCCTCCACTAACAACAGTATTTAATTTAGGGTATTTCATTTTAAATCCCTTTATTTCTTCTTTGTCATCCTTATTAATAACCAAAGTAATTGAATTAATTGAAGGGCTATTTGAAACTGATGTAATTAAATGTTCAAGAGGTGAAATTCCACGAAATTTATAAAATTGTTTAGAAATTTTATTCTTTTTCTTTTTGAAACGTTCGCTTTTACCTGCAGCTAATATAATAAAATGTATCATATACTTTTTTTAGAAACATAATTTGCCTAATTATTAGGCATCATATATAAATGCTTAAAAATTAGGCAATTAAAATGATTAATGAAACTAATATACATAAGCATGTCATAAATTCAATTAACTTTCCAATTTTAATAATTGATAAGAATAAGTTTATANTAATGGTAAATCCAGCTACAGAAGATTTTTTTAAATTAAGCTCTAAAGTTTTAATAAAGAAATCAATCGAGGAAATTCTTCCTTTTTCGTCCCCAGTTTTATCTCTGATAGATAGCTCTATTAAGAAAGAATCGACATTTAAAGAATATAAAGTTGATTTATCAACTCCCATTTCCGGATCTCATAAAGATGTAGATGTTGAGGTAACCCCAGTAATAGGGTTAGAAAATTATTATCAAATTATTTTAGCAGAGGATTTTCATGAAAAGAAATTAGTACTTCAAAATGAAAATCAAAAAAATAAAATAGCGATGTCAAATATGTCTCAAATTCTTGCGCATGAGGTTAAAAATCCTCTCTCCGGCATTAGAGGGGCTGCGCAAATCTTAGAAAAAAATGTTGAAAGTCATGAAACTATTATGACTGATCTTATAATAACTGAAGTAGATAGAATTAGAAGACTTGTTGATAATCTTCAAATTTTTGACGNATCTACTCCTATTGATCTGAGNCCAATTAATATACATTCAATTCTACGTCATGTTAAAGATGTTATGATAAATTCAAGTNATAAGGAAATCAAAATAAANGAAGTATTTGATCCTTCAATTCCAGATGTTATTGGCAATGAAGANCAATTAATTCAAGTATTTATTAATCTTATTAAAAATTCAATTGANGCATTCAGTAATGAGCCAGATTCNGATAATGAGATTATATTATCAACTAATTATGAGCACGGATATATTGTTAAAGAAAAATCAAGCGAAGAAAGAGTAAAATTGCCAATTAAGATTTCTGTGATGGATAATGGACCTGGTATATCAGATTCAATATCACAGGAAATTTTTCAACCATTTGTTAGTACAAAAAAAGTTGGTCAAGGTGGACTTGGGCTATCAATAGTTTCCAAAATTATTAGNGATCACAATGGATCAATTGAGCTTGACTTAACTGATCAAGGAACAAAATTTATTATTAGATTAATGTCGGAGTTTTAAAATGAGTAACAAAACTTTAATAATAGCNGAAGATGATGAATCCATTAGATTGGTTACTTCGAGATATCTTCAAGANCTAGGTTATGATGTCATTTTNGCATCTAACCTTAAAGAGCTTTGGAAATTAATAGAAAGCAATAAGGGAGATGCTCTTATTACCGATGTTATGCTCCCTGATGGTGAACTCTTTGATATTTTACCTCAAATTATTGAATACAGAGAGAGTCTTCCTGTTATTGTGGTAAGTGCAAAAAATAATTTACAAACAGCAATTTCAGCAACAAAGCAAGGAGCTTATGAATATTTACCTAAACCATTTGATCTTGATGAGCTTCAAAAGCTAGTAAAGAAAGCATTAGAAAGTAAACAAAATTCTAAAAATAAAACTAAATTAAAAAATGAATCTGAAAAACAACTAATTGTTGGAAGATCACCTTCTATGCAAGAATTATATAAATCTATAGCACGCTTATCGCAAAATGACCTTACTGTTATGATATATGGTGAAAGCGGAACAGGAAAGGAATTGGTAGCTAAGGCCTTGCATAAATATAGTGCGAGATCAGAAAAACCTTTTATAGCCCTCAATATGGCTGCAATCCCAAATGATTTGATTGAAAGCGAGCTATTTGGACATGAAAAAGGGTCTTTTACAGGCGCTCATCAAAAAAGCGATGGTAAATTTAAACTTGCAGAAAAAGGAACTCTATTTTTGGATGAAATTGGTGATATGCCGATAGATGCTCAAACTAGGTTATTAAGGGTTTTGCAGGAGGGCGAATTTACACCAATCGGAGGGAAAGAAAAAATTCTAGCAGACACAAGAATTATAGCTGCTACACACAAAAATCTTTCAANCCTCATCGAAAAAGGTGAATTTAGAGAAGATTTATTTTATAGGCTCAATGTAGTTCCAATTAACATACCTCCTTTAAGNGAAAGAAAAGAAGATATTCCAGAATTAGTAAATCATTTTTTAGAAAAAGCTAAAACACTAAAACTTGAACCAAAAAAGTTTAATACTGAATCTTTTCAAATCTTAGAGAAATACCAATGGCCAGGTAATGTAAGAGAACTTGAAAACTTTATTTTAAAATTATGTGCTCTTTATNCAGATGAAATTATAATGAATGAAGATCTTGTNAAAGAGATCAAAAATCTGCAAAAACTTGATCAGCAGATGNTAGATACTGATAGTCAATTTTCTAAAATTTTAGAAAATTACCTTTCAAAAAATATAAATAAAATTAATACAGAATATCAGGGAGATGTATATAATTATTTTGTAACTGAACTTGAAAAAGTTTTGCTTTTTGAAGTTCTAAAAAATAAGAATGGTAATCAACTAAAAGCAGCAGAATTATTAGGTTTAAACAGAAATACATTGAGAAAAAAAATTACTGAACTTAATATTAGTNTTGATTGATAAAGTAATTAAGGGAGAAAATATGAGTGGNCCATTAAGTAAAGTAAAAGTACTCGAATTTGCTGGAATAGGGCCAGGCCCTTTTTGCGGCATGCTTTTAGCTGATATGGGTGCTGATGTGTTAAGAATAGATAGATCACCAAAAGGAGGATCAAAACATATAATAGAAGGACGTGGAAAAAAATCGGTAGTTCTTAATCTAAAAGACCCTCTTCATTTAGATATTTGTCTTGATCTTGTTTCTAAGGCCGACATACTTCAAGAGGGAATGCGACCAGGTAAAATGGAAAGCTTAGGTCTTGGACCTGAAGATTGCTTTAAAGTTAATAAGAAATTAGTTTATGGCAGAATGACTGGATGGGGTCAGCATGGAAGTTTATCGCAAGCCGCTGGTCATGATATTAATTATATTTCGCTTACAGGAGCATTAGATGCAATAGGAAGGAAAGGTGAAAAACCTGTACCACCTTTAAATCTTGTTGGCGATTTTGGAGGAGGTGCACTTTATCTTGCNATGGGTATGTTAGCCGCTCTCCATGAAGCAAATAATTCTGGAGAGGGTCAAGTTGTTGATTGTGCCATGACTGATGGTTCTGCATCTTTAATGTCTATGTTTTATGGATTTACAAGTTCTAAAATTTGGCAAAACACAAGAGGTTCAAATTTATTAGATACAGGCGCTCACTTTTATGATGTGTACGAAACTAAAGATAATAAATTTATTTCTATCGGATCTATTGAACCACAATTTTATGCATTATTACTAGAAAAGGCTGGTATTGAAGATCCTGATTTTGATGATCAAATGAATCGCGAAAAATGGCCTCTTTTAAAAATTAAAATTGAAGATATTTTTAAAACAAAAACAAGAGATGAATGGTGTAATTTGATGGAAGGGACTGATGTTTGTTTTAGTCCTGTTCTTTCAATACATGAAGCACCAAAACATCAACATAATATAGATAGAGAAACATTCGTAGAAATTGATGGGGTAATTCAGCCTAATGTTGCGCCTAGATTTTCTAGAACAGAATCTAAAATTAATGGTCCTTCTGTTATGAATGGTGAGCATAATGAAATAGCCTTAATGGATTGGGGAATAAATGAAGAGAAAATCAAATCTATCTTTTAATCACCTTTTCTTGGAAATATAAGTGTTCTAATCCATGTTAAAATGGAATTATTCTTTAAATCTTCTTTAAGTAGATATTTCATTAAATTGTTATAGTTATCAGAAATAAAAAGATCCTCTCTTTTCCTAATTTTCTTATCTATATCAATAGACTTTATTTCTTTTGCAGGATTACCAGCGTAAATTTTATTATCTGGTACATCTGATATAACTATTGAACCTAAGCCAATAATTGAGTTTTCTCCGATTGTTACCCCTTTAGAAATTTTTGATCCTTCTCCTATCCATGCATTTTCTTTTATTATAATTTCTTTACTTTTACCCGGTGTTTTAATTCTATCATAAACATTATGCCAGTCTGAATCACTTATATAAACATTACTTGCAAGCATGACATTGTTTCCAATTGTGATTTGTTTAGCGGATAATATTCTTACTCCTGGAGATATTAAAACATTATCACCTATAATAATTGATGCATTAGAGTCATTTCTATTCCAAGCACAAATTTGTGTAATTATATATTTTGAGGTTCTGAAGTGAACATTGTTACCGATGTGTATATTGTTTCCATAAATGTCCAAGTTCCAAGGTTTGTTTATATCAAGATTTTTACCTACAGATTTAAATTGAGGTTTTATAAAATAGTAAGTCCAAAATTTATAAAAATTTTCTATTAAATTTCTTATAAAGTAAGGTCTTCTATCTTTTATCAAAATTAAAAAACCCTTTAATGCATTTTACTTGACTGAATTTCGTAACAGCCATTTTTAAAAGTACCAAAAATTTCTGTGACTTGAGGATGTCTTACTGGTTCACCTGTATCATCATAAAGTAAATTTTGTTCAGATACATATGCAACATATTCTGTTACTTCATTTTCTGCTAGAAGGTGATAAAAAGGTTGATCTTTTTTTGGTCTTATATCTTCAGGAATAGATAACCACCATTCTTCAGTATTGTTAAATGTTGGATCAACATCAAAAATTACTCCTCTAAATGACAAAAAACGATGTTTAACTATTTCACCTATTTTAAATTTAGCATCTCTTTCCATAGTAATCTCCAGAAGATTTAATTAGGTATTGTTTACCTTAATCAATTTCTTATAATTTGTAAGTAATATATGCATCAAGATATATACTTAGAAAAATTCTTTGATAGTTTAGGGTCCTTTTTTTTAATTTTTTTTGCTAATTCAATTATTACATTAGCTTGTTTAACTGTTGCCTCATCTTGCATTTTTCCATCAACCTTTACTGCTCCCGTACCATCACCCATTGCGTTAATGATTTTTGCGGCTTTTTTCACCTCATCATCACTAGGACAGAAGACTTTTTTTGCTATGTCAATTTGCGATGGATGAAGAGACCATGCTCCATGACACCCAAGAATGAAAGCATTCCTAAATTGTATTTCACATCCTTCAGGGTCATCAAAGTCTCCATAAGGGCCAAAAAAGGCCTTTATATTATTTGATGCACAAGCATCTATCATTTTAGATAAGGAATAATGCCAAAGATCCTGTTGAAGAAATTCCCTTTTTGATGTTTTTTCTTTTGGGTCAGTCAGAATACCATAATCTGGATGACTTCCTCCAACTCTAACTGTTTTCATGCCCCTTGATGCAGCAAGATCTGCTGGACCAAGACTAAATCCATGGAGCCTAGGACTGCATGCAGCTAAAGACTCTACATTCATAACTCCTTCTGCTGTCTCAAGAATTATATGAATTTTAATTTGTTTGTTTAATTTATTTTCTGCCTCATTAAGAGCAATTATTCGATCAGCAAATAAAATCTCTTCTGGAGTACTTATCATTGGTAGCATGATAACATCAAGGGTGTTNCCCAGCTCTTTTACTAGAAAAGATATGTCATCTAAAAACCATTTGCTCGAAATTGAATTTACTCTTGTCCATAAGGATGTGTTTTTTAGATTTAATTTTTTGGATTTTTTTGCAAATTCTTTTCTTGCATTGATTTTATCCTTTGGAGCAATTCCGTCTTCAAGATTACCAAGTATAACATCTGCTTTTTTTGCAATTTCATCTAACTTGTCTGTAACTTTTTTTAGATGAGGAGGAAAGAAATGAATAACTCTCTCTAATTCATTGCTTAGATCTATTTTAGGTTTAGGAGCACCATCAGCTAGTGGTTCATAAAATTTTCTTCCATGAGTCATTTTTTTTCTCAAATTAATGTCCTTAGACATACATCAACTTAGTAAAAGGAGCAAATATCTTCTTTTTTTAAAAAACAAATTATCTTATTAATGTTTGATAAAGGAATTTCATATGAAGGATTTAACCATAATACCACCTATTGGAGAATTATTAGGACGTGAGCATGTAAAAATAGAAAAAGGCCATGTAATTCATAAATATAATTTAGATAATCGCTTTGCTAATAGAAACAATATGATAACTGGAGGCATTCTTTCTACTGCATTAGATATGCTATGTGGTCATGCTCTTCATACAATGCATGATAACAAGCATGCAACTATTGAACTTAAAACAATATTTTTAGCCCCAGCATCACCCGGTATCTTTTTGGGAGAAGGCAATGTTATCAAAATTGGTAAATCGATCGGATTTGCCGAGTCCAAAATATGTGATGATAATAAAGAAGAGGTTGCTGCAGCATCTGCAACATTCCGAATATTTAGTCAGAAATAGCCAATTTCTCTTTAACCTTATCTCTTAATTTTAGTTTATATATTTTACCTGAGGCTGTTCTTGGAAGTTTTTTTTCGTGTAAATCATAATATTCAGGAATTTTGAAATTTGCTATATATTCACCGAGATATTTATTTAATTCAATTTCATTAAATTCATTTATTTCTTTAAGAGAAATCGAACAACATAGCTTTTCTCCTAATCTTTCATCTGGAACACCAAAAACACTCGCCTCAAGGATATTAGGGTGCTTATTAATTGCGTCTTCTACTTCTAGACAGGAAATATTCTCACCACCCCTAATAACAATGTCTTTTGCTCTATCTACAATAAATAAGTAATTATCATCATCCAAATAACCTAGATCACCTGATCTAAACCAATCATTAAAAAATGCTTCATTAGTTGCCTTTTCATTTTTCCAATATTTTGTAAAATTGGTGATAGATTTTATCCAAACCTCTCCAACTTCATTAGATTTACATTCTTTATTATTGTTATCAACGATTTTAATTTTTGTTAACGGAGGTGTGGGTTTTCCTGTTGACCCAGGTCTTTCAATATAGTCATCTCCAGAAATGACCGCTCCTGCAGCATTAGTTTCTGTCAAACCATAACCTAATCCTGGAGACGCGTTGGGAAATTCTGCTTTTAATTCTTTTACATGAGATGAAGGCCTTGCGGCTCCTCCACCAGAAAGTTCTTTTAAAGAGGATAAATCATATTTTTTTCTACTTTCATTCCTCATAACNTCCAATGTCATAGTAGGAACGCCATTAAGTGTAGTGATTTTTTCNTTTTCNATTAAAGATAATGCTATTTCTGAGTCCCACTTATACATTAGAACCATTTTTCTTCCAGATAAAAAAGAAAGCATGAATTGAGCATGNCTTCCNGTNACATGAAATAAAGGGACNGTTAAAAGGCAAGAAGGCTGAACTCCATCATCTGGNTCGATATTATCNCGAATATTTCTTGCTGCAGATACAACCATCCACTGAAGTAAAGTAGAAATAATAGATCTATGCGATGAGCATACACCCTTTGGATATCCTGTTGATCCAGAAGTATATAAAATTGTTGCATTATCTTCTGGCTG
>PBXC01000004.1 GCA_002728335.1 Rhodobiaceae bacterium | reverse complement strand
CATCTTTAATTGGAAGAGATTTATCATTTTCATTAATTCTTGATTTAATTTCATCAAAAATGATTTTTTGAGGTTTCTTCAGATTCTTAAGTTTTTGTTTGGTCCAATTGTTCTCTTCATCAAGATATTTCTTTATATTAGGTTTCAATAAAGAAGGTTCTCTTAAAACTTCTTGCCAGTTATTATCCCTTAGCCAAGAATAATCATCATTGATCGTTAAGCCATGAATCTTTGTTTTTTTTGTCTTTTTTCTGGCTTTTGGAGGTTTTAACTCCTTATTAGAAACCATGATTGAGAATTCTACTCAAATACTATTGATACTGTTTCAGCTACCATAGCAGGTCTATCTTGCCCTTGGATTTCAATACTTATTTCTGANGTTAATTGAGTNCCTCCTGCTTTGGNTTGTGCCTCAACAAGTTTGGATTTAGCTCTAACTTTTGAATTTACTGGNACCATGTTAGTAAANCTAACTTTGTTAGTTCCATAATTTATACCTCTNGTAACACTCTTTATGGTACTGATTTGAGATGTCAGCATAGGCACTAAAGATAAAGTTAAAAAACCATGAGCAATTGTAGGCATTCCTAATTCAGANTCAGTTCTCTCAGGATCAATATGTATCCATTGATGATCTCCNGTTGCATCTGCAAAATCATTTATTCTGTCTTGATCAATTGAAAACCAATCACTAACTCCAATTTCCTCACCAACACAATCAGCTAATTCAGCTACATTTTCAAATTCTCTCATAATATTTTCCTTTCTTACACAATTTTAGAGTCTTTATTCCCCCAGTATCGATCTTTTAATAATCTTTTATAGAGCTTTCCTGTGGGATGTCTAGGAAGTTCCTTTTCGAAATCTATAGTTTTAGGNCACTTGATAGAAGATAGGTTTTCTTTACAAAAATTTATTAATTCGTCNTCAAGTTCATTACCACGNTCAGACCAATNAATTGGNTCTATTATTGCTTTTACTTCTTCTCCAAATTCNTCATTTGGAACACCAATAACNGCACAATCAGATACTTTCGGATGTGTAATTAAAAGATTTTCTGTTTCTTGAGGATATACATTTACTCCTCCTGTAATTATCATAAATGCTTTTCTGTCNGTTAAATAGAGATATCCATCTTNATCAAGTTTTCCNACATCACCTAATGTTGACCAATTGNTGTGAGANGGATGTCTAGATTCTTTAGTTTTTTTATCGTCTTTATGATATTTAAAATCACTGTCACCTTCAAACCAGATTGTTCCCTCCTCCCCTATAGGTAATTCTTGGCCATTGTCATCACATATATGAGGTATACCAACAATTGGTTTTCCAACAGTGCCTTCNTGGGCTAACCATTCTTCTGAATTACATGCAATAAATCCATTACCTTCAGAGCCAGCATAAAATTCATGAATTATTGGACCCCACCATTCTATCATCATTTTTTTTATTTTTACGGGACAAGGTGCAGCGGCATGAATAGCGCATTTGTGTGATGATAAATTATAATTATTTCTTACTTCTTCAGGGAGCTTAAACATTTTTACAAACATTGTTGGAACCCATTGACTCATTGTAACAGAGTATTTTTCTATAAACTTTAAAGAGCTTTCAGCATCAAANTTTTCCATGATAATATTTGTTCCACCTATATAATTTACACCCATTGTAAACCTTAAAGGAGCAGCGTGATATAAGGGAGCTGGTGATAAATACACTGTATCTTCATTAGTTCCATATAGACCTGTTACTACCTGCATTAAATCTTCTGACTGTTCTATAGGTATATTTTTTAGAGGAAGTTTTATTCCCTTCGGCTTGCCTGTTGTACCAGATGAATAAAGCATATCTTGACCCATTATCTCATCTTCAATTGGAGTGGTGGGCATTGAATTTAGGTTTTCTTCAAGACTATTCCAGCCATCAAGATGTCCATCAATAATGTATCTTTCAGAAATATCATTAATCAGTCCTGTTAATTCAATCACTACATGTTTTAGANCATTTGAAGTAATAATTAGTTTAGCTTCACAGTCACGGATTATATACTCTACTTCTGAAGCTGTTAATCTTGATGAGATGGGTGTGTAATAAAGCCCTGATCTTTGTGCAGCCCATAATATTTCTGTAAACCTGACATTATTTTCCATAAATATCGCAATATGGTCTCCAGATTTTAAGTTCTTGGATCTAAATAAATTGGCAATTTTATTCGATCTCTCATCAAGCTCTTTATAAGTAACTATTTCCCCTGAATTAGCCATGATATATGCAGGTTTATCAGGATTATTTTTGGCATGTATATGTGGGTGCATTAAAAAAACCTATTTTTATTTAATTAATTTAATCTGTATCATATTATAAAAATTATTAAAAAAGAAAGTCTATATTATAGATAGATTGGAGAAAGAAATGAGTTTTGAAACTTTGTTGTATGAAATAGAAGATAATATTTTAACGATCACACTTAATAGGCCTGACAAATTAAATGCTTTTAATTTCCAAATGCAGACCGATCTAATCAAGGCATTTGATGAGGCAGATAAAGACGATAATGTAAAAGCCATAATAGTTACAGGCGCAGGTAGAGGTTTTTGTGCGGGAGCNGATCTTTCNGCAGGAGCAAAAACATTTGATTTTGAGAGCCGTATTGANCGTAAAGATAAACAAGGTGCGGTTTNAGANAATGGNGAGATTGATTGGTCTAACCCAAGCATNAGAGATGGCGGAGGTTTAGTAACATTAAGGATTTTTGATTGTTTAAAACCAGTCATTTCTGCATGTAATGGNCCTGCTGTTGGAGTTGGAGTTACTATGCAACTTGCTATGGATATTAGATTNGCTTCTGAGGANGCAAGATATGGCTTTGTTTTTGCAAGAAGAGGATTAGTTCCTGAAGCNTGTTCTTCATGGTTTTTACCAAAAATAGTCGGAATTTCTCAAGCTCTTGAATGGGTNTATTCAGGAAAAGTATTTCCTGCAGAGGANGCTTTAAAAGGTGGTCTAGTAAGGTCAATTCANAAGGCCGATAAATTNCTTGATGATGCAAAAGAAATTGCACATGAGATAACAAAAAATTGTGCACCAGTATCAGTTGCTCTTTCAAGACAAATGTTATGGAAAATGGCTGGAGCAGATCATCCTATGGAAGCGCATAAAATTGATAGTAGAGGTATTTTTGCTAGAGGTAGAATGCAAGACGCAAAAGAGGGCGTTACTTCGTTTTTAGAAAAAAGAGATGCAAACTTTCCTGATGGAATTGGAGATATGCCAGATTACTTTCCTTGGTGGGATGAAAAGGAATATTCATAATCTATTTTGGTGCTTTAATTTTATAAATGTCAGTTTTAAGAACCAAAACTGAAAGCGCTGTCATAGCTGTTAATGATGATATAATAACATTNTTTGCTATTCCAAAATTTTCTATTATAAAACCACAAATTAATGCTCCCAANGGTCCAAAAGAAAANATCGCTAANGAATATATAGATAATATTCTTCCTCTATGAGTTTCTCTTGCNAAAGTTTGTGTTATTGTTCTGCTCATTGATATGACTACACCTGCTCCACTTCCCCAAGCAAAAACTAAGANACAAAATAGCCAAAATGGAATATTAAAAACTAAGAAAATTAAAATGGTTCCAAAAAAAAGATTAAATACCATTATTTTTCCCCAATTTTTTAATTGTTGATTAAATATTAAAACAAGATTTGAAAAAACTGTTCCCGCCCAAAACGAAGATGTAACTATTGCAAATCCTGCAGATCCTAGACCATACCTTTCAGTAGTTATGTATGGAAGGGCTACAAGATTGTTTCCCATATAACAAATGCCAACAATACCCATTGCAATGACAACCGGAAATATTTCCTTTGATTTTTTTACTTCAGCAAAGCCTTCGGCTATTTCTTCAAACATTTCTCTCACTTTAGGCAGTGAAGAAACCTCATCTCTTTTTGGAAGGCGAAATGCAAAATAACCACCAACCAAAAGAGCAATAATTTGCATAATAACAAGAGGAAAGATTCCCCATTCATCAGCTAANCCTCCCATGCTCATTCCGCTTAGTTGACAAATAAATTGAATTAGCATTGCTGTAATTACGGTTTTTTGAATATTCCCGTTAGCTACTTTATTAAGTAAACTATCTCTTGCTGGAAGTGCAAATGCTTGCGCTGTTCCGGTAGTTAGACCATATAGAATCATAATCTGAAATGATAAAAAACTATAATTAAGTCCAAACAANATAAGAAATAAAGGTAATGTTGCTAGTAGATGAATTATTCCTAANAGTTTTCTTGTATCAGTCCTATCAGCAATTGCTCCACCTAAAACAATTAAGAATATTGAAGGAGCAAGAATTGATACTTGCGCTAAACCATAAAAAGCTGGTGAAACATTTAACATCAATACAAGTATTGTGGGGAAAAGAACCATTTGAAGGCCTTGAGAGAGGAACCATGACCCTTGTCCGATCATATAATATAAAAAATTTTTGTTCATGATTAGATGTATTTTTGAGCTTCTTTTTTTATTCTTTTTACCATTGAGGATAATCCGTTTGATCTTTGCATTGTAAGATTTTTTTCTAGATCAAGACTTCTTAGTATTTCAAAAGCATTTATTTCAATTATCTCTTTTGGTGATTTATTTGAAAATATTGAAAAAAGAATAACAACAAGACCTTTTACTATTAACGCATCAGAGTCACCTCTGAATTTTAAGATAACTCTATCATCTAATTTTTCTCTTTTTGTAACTAACCATACCTGGCTTGCACAACCATCAACCTTGGTTTCATTGTTTTTTTCATTCTCATCTAAAGATGGGCAATTTTTTCCTAATTCGATGATATACTTATATTTATCTTCCCAATTATCAAAAAAATCAAAATCGACAATTAAATCTTCAATTTTTAAATTGTTCATGTTTGTCTTATGATATCTTTACAAGCATTTTACCAGTATTTTTTCCCGAAAATAAATTTATGAAAGCTTTAGGCGCATTATCAATACCTTCTATTACAGTCTCTTTCCAAGATAATTTTCCAGAATCAATCCATTTTTTCATATCTTTTAAGAATTGATCCTGAAGATGATTATATTTTGACACAATGAAGCCTTCCATACTTGCATTTTTCATAATTAACATCATTAAATTAGATGGACCGCTTCTAACAGCTTCATCATTGTATTGATCAATCATTCCGCAAAGTGCAATTCTTCCACCGACATTTAAAATATTGATACCAGCTTCAAGGTGGTCTCCACCAACATTTTCAAAATAAACATCAATACCTCCGTTAATTTGAGCTCTGTATTCTGATATCAAATTTTCAACCTTTTTATAATTAATTGCTTTGTCAATACCTAACTCTTCTTCAAGCCATTTACATTTTTCATCAGAACCAGAGGTTCCATAAACCTTACAACCTTTGGCTTTAGCAATTTGACATACTACTGAACCTACAGCGCCTGCAGCCGCAGAAACCAAAACATTTTCTCCATCATTAAGTTTACCGACCTCAAGAAGACCTGCATATGCAGTTAAGCCTGGCATACCAAGAGCACCTAAATAAGCTTGAATTGGTCCATATTCTGGGTTGATTACTTTTAGATTTTTTTCATTAGTTACAAAGTATTCTCTCCATCCATAGTTCGACATAACATAATCGCCTTCATTAAGCTGGCTTGAGTTTGATTTTTCAACTATACCGATAGCTCCACCTTCAAGCACTTGATCAATTTGAAATGGCGGTACATAGCTTTTCCTATCTATCATTCTTCCCCTCATATAAGGATCAACTGACATCCATAAATTTTTTACCAAAACTTCATTGCTACTAGGATCACTTAGGTCAACTTCTTGGATTGAAAAATTTTCATCTTTTGGTAATCCATTTGGCCTACTGGCTAAATGAATTTCTTTGCTTCTATTACTGCTCATAATCAACTCCTCTACGATAAAGACATTGATAAATATATATAATGTTATAATAAATAAGCAAACTTGTTTAAAGTTATGATAAATATAAGATCATAAGAAAATGAAACTATTTTTAGCACAATTGAATAATATTGTTGGAGACATCGAGGGTAACCTTAATAAAGCTATTGATGTGCTTCAAGATGCAAAGAAACTAGACTCTGATTTGGTTATTTTTTCAGAACTCTTTTTATCTGGATATCCTCCTGAAGACCTAGTTTTAAAAAAATCATTTGTTTCTGCCTGTAAAAATGCACTAGATTCACTAATAACTTATTCAGAAGAAAAAGAATTAGGAGTAATTATTGGTCTACCGATTTATGANAAAAATAAACTNTTTAATGCTGCTGCAGTCATAGANAAAGGTCAATTAATTGGTTTTTCAAAAAAAGTTAATTTACCTAATTATAGTGTTTTTGATGAAAAAAGGGTTTTCANTAAAAATAATACTCCAGAAATCTTTAATTTTAGAGGGATTAAGTTGGGGATACCAATTTGTGAAGATATATGGATGGATAATGTATGCAAGGAACTTAAAGACCAAGGCTGTGAATTAATAATTTCCCCAAATGGATCTCCATTCGATAAATATAAGATCAACCAGAGAAAAACAATTATCGAGGATAGGGTAACAGAGGTTAAAACACCTTTTGTGTATGTTAATCAATTTGGAGGACAAGACGAACTAGTTTTCGATGGAAGTAGTCTTGTAATGAATGGAAATAAAGAAGTAGTTTTTGAAGCACCTTCATGGGAAGAAAATACTTCTGTAGTTGAATTTAATGTCAGTGCAAAAAAGTTTAATGATTTACCTTTTGAAAAAGCTCAGGTATCTGATCTGGAAAACATATATATGGCTATGGTCATTGGCTTAANAGATTATGTAGCTAAAAATAATTTTCCTGGAGTAATTTTAGGATTATCTGGAGGAATTGACTCAGCCTTTTGTGCCGCTGTAGCGGTTGATGCTCTCGGAAAAGACAAAGTCAATGCTTATATGTTGCCTTCTGTTTACACATCTAAAAATAGTTTGGATGATGCAAAAGATTGCGCAAAAAGACTCGAAATTCATTTAGATTCTATACCTATNGGCAATACTTTCTTGTCATTAGAAGATTCCTTAGAAGAGTTATTTAAAGGGNTACCAACTGATATCACAGAAGAAAATCTACAATCGAGAATAAGAGGTACAATTTTGATGGCTATATCAAATAAGATAGGAAAGATGCTTATAACAACGGGAAATAAGTCTGAGGTTTCAGTTGGTTATTCTACTCTATACGGAGATATGAATGGCGGATTTAATCCTATAAAAGATATTTACAAAACAGAATTATATGCTCTTGCAAATTGGCGAAATTTGAATGTGCCAAAAAATGTATTATTAACAAAGAAAAATATAATTCCTGAAACAATAATTAGCAAAGAACCAACTGCCGAACTTCGAGATAATCAAAAAGATTCTGACTCTCTACCCTCNTATGATCAATTAGATCAAATATTAGAAGGTTTAGTTGAATATGA
This sequence comes from Rhodobiaceae bacterium, assembly GCA_002728335.1. Lineage (GTDB taxonomy): Bacteria > Pseudomonadota > Alphaproteobacteria > MED-G09 > MED-G09 > AG-430-B22. The sequence goes on along the minus strand of PBXC01000004.1, from coordinate 20,242 downwards.
ATTAAGCACAAACGAACTTGAGAAAAAAGGTTTTTCTCGAGATGAGATTAAAAAAGTAGAGAACTTGTTGTATGTCTCTGAATATAAAAGAAGACAATCTGCTCCAGGGGTTAAAATTAGCCTTAGAAATTTTGGAAGAGATCGAAGATATCCAATAACTAATAAATACAGAGATAAAAGTGAATAACCCTATAACAAGATTTGCCCCTAGCCCGTCGGGTTTATTGCATGTAGGAAATGTAAGGACCGCATTATTAAATTATTTAGTCTCAAAAAAAGATAATGGTCATTTTATTTTAAGAATTGATGATACCGACACAGAGAGAAGCAAAGATAAATTTATAAATAATATTCAGCAAGATCTTAATTGGCTTGGTTTAAATTATGATGAATACTATCAGCAATCAGAGAGAATTAAATTATATGATGAGGCTTTCGAACTTCTTAAAAATAAAGAGCTTGTTTATCCATGTTTTGAGACGCCAGATGAATTAGATAAAAAAAGAAAAAGATTAATAGCAAGAAGGATGCCNCCTGTTTATGACAGAGCAGCTTTGAAACATACTAAGGATGAGATAGATTCTTTTTTAGAATCTGGAAAAAAGCCTCATTGGAGATTCAAGCTTTCTAATAAAAAAATTACTTTTGATGATTTAATTAGAGGTGAGGTTAATGTTGATCTAGCAGCTCAATCCGACCCTGTTTTAAAAAGAGAGGATGGAGATTATCTTTATAACCTTCCGAGTGTTGTAGATGATATAGAAATGAATATAACACATATAATAAGAGGTGAAGATCATATTACTAACTCAGGTATACAAATTGAGATTTTTAATGCTCTTGACTCCGGTATTCCAATATTTGGTCACAATTCTTTGTTGGTTTCAGAAAGTGGCGAACCTTTTTCAAAGAGAAATTCTGCAGCTTCAATCAATCAACTTAGAGAAGATGGTATTGATCCTAATGCAATTAACTCTCTAAATGCATCAATAGGTAGTTCAGTTGATATAGAGGCATATAATTCATTGAATCTTTTAGCTCAAAAATTTGAAATTACATCATTAGGTAGAGCGCCCGCAAGATATAGCAATGATCAACTTTACAAACTTAATTCTGAATTACTTTCAAATTATGACTTTGAAAAAATTATTTCACTTCTTGGAGATGATAAAGGAAGCTTTAATATAGAATTTTGGGATTGTATTAAACAGAATATTTCAAATATATCTGAGGTTCTTGAGTGGATTAGAGTTATAGATGATCCTATAAATATTAATACTGATATTGATTATGAATATCTAAATATTGCACAAGATCTCTTACCAAATGAACCATGGAATACTGAAACTTGGGATCAATGGATATTGAAGATAAAAGAAAAAACTCAAAGAAAAGGCAAGGATTTATTTATGCCAATAAGGCTTGCTTTGACAGGTAAGACAAAAGGACCAGAATTAAATAAACTTATTTTATTAATGGGCTATAATAAAGTAATGGAAAGATTAAAGAGAAGATAATATGTCCAAAGAAAAGGTTATTTTGTTTGATACTACTCTAAGGGATGGCCAACAAACCCAAGGTGTAGATTTCTCAGTTCAGGACAAGGTTAATATTGCTAAGGCTCTAGACAATATTGGTATAGATTATATTGAAGGAGGGTGGCCAGGAGCAAATCCAACTGATACAAAATTTTTTGAAAAGAATAATAAATTTTCAAATGCAAAATTTACTGCATTTGGAATGACAAAAAGGTCCGGAAGATCTGCTGACAACGACCCTCAACTTAGATCGTTAATTGATGCACATTCTGACTCTATTTGCTTGGTTGCTAAAACTTGGGATTTTCATGTTGATTTAGCTTTGGGAATTTCTTTAGAGGAAAACATTGAGGCAATTAAAGATTCTGTTTTATCAATAAAGGAAAATAATAAAGAACCCCTTATTGATTGTGAGCATTTTTTTGATGGTTTTAAATCAAATCCAGAATTTTCATTTAAATGTATTGAAGCTGCATTAGAATCTGGAGCTGAATGGGTTGTCTTATGCGACACAAACGGAGGCACTCTTCCAAATGAAATTTTTCAAATTGTCGGTGAAATTACAAGAAAATTTTCAGGAGATAAGATCGGAATTCATTGTCATAATGATACAGAAAATGCAGTGGCAAATAGTCTTGCAGCTATCGACGCTGGAGCAAGGCATCTTCAAGGAACTATAAATGGTCTTGGTGAAAGATGTGGAAATGCTAATTTGATTTCTATAATTCCAACATTATTACTTAAGAAAGAATATTCTGAGAAATATGATATTTCTATCGATGTCGANAAATTATCTGAATTAAAAAATTTATCTCGACTAGTTGATGATATTTTAAATAAACATCCTAATAATCATCAGCCTTATGTTGGAGANAATGCTTTCGCTCATAAAGGTGGGCTTCACGTATCAGCTGTCATGAAAGACCCAACAACATATGAGCATGTTAATCCAGAACTGGTAGGCAACAATAGAAAAATTTTGGTTTCAAATCAAGCAGGCAAATCAAATCTTCTGTCGAGACTTGAATCAATTGGTATGGAAATTAATAGCGATGATAAGAGAATAAATAAACTTCTTGAGATAGTAAAAGAAAAAGAATTTCAAGGTTATTCTTATGATGGGGCCGGTGCTTCTTTTGAAATTCTAGCAAAAAATGTATTAGATCAAGTTCCAACCTTTTTTTCTGTTGAAAGTTATGAGGTTACAATATCTGGTTCTAAAGATAATAGTTCTCTATCAAAAGCAAATATATCAATTAATGTAGATGACAGAATTATTAATTCTTTAGGCGAGGGCAATGGNCCAGTTAATGCTTTGGATAACGCATTAAGAAAAGATTTAGGAATTTATAATGAATATATACAAGATCTTATCTTGGTNGATTATAAAGTTCGTATTCTTGATGGAGGTACTGAAGCTATTACCAGAGTTGTGATTGAGAGCTCNGATAGCAAAAATCAAAGTTGGTTTACGGTTGGTATTAGTCCNAATATTATAGANGCNTCATTTGAGGCATTAATGGACTCCATTAATTATAAATTAATAAAATCCAATATTAAATAAATTGTGGATGGGAGAATATATCCTCAATACTGTTGGCAACATATAGGTTTTTTAAGCTTCTTGCCTCAATAAATTTATCATCACTGGCCCTAATCATTTTATTTTTCTTTAGGTGTTGAATTATTTCGAGAAACGGTAGCCAAAAATTATTAATATTTAATAAAAATATACTTTTGTTAATTTCGCCTAANGCAAATAANGCAAGTACATCAAAAACTTCATCTAAAGTACCTACACCCCCTGGAAGNGCAATTAAAACATCAGATAATTGAATTAANTTTTTTTTNCTTTCAAAAAGGTTTTCAGTTTCATAAATTTTATCTGACTCATCAAAAATAATATTAGGTTTGTTTAAATAACTTGGAATGACCGAAATAACCATCGAACCATTTTCTTTAACACTCCTAGCTAAATCACCCATTAGGCCAAGTTTTCCACCTCCATAAACTAAAGAATAACTTTCTTTTGCCATGAAAGCACCTAACTCTTTTGTTTTGTCAGAAAAGATCTTTTCACCATCAAGTGATGAACAAAATACCCCAATATTTAACATTTTTACTCTGCTGGTTGAGTCTTGCTTCCAAAAAATTTCAAGACTTTATATTTATTATTCTTGAAATATATTGGCATACTTAAAAGAGTAGGTACAAGAAAAAGTGTTAAAATACTTGAAAAACCTAATCCCCATATAACNGCTGTAGAAAATGGGACCCACCAAGCTGCCATTAATCCTCCAAATTCAATACTCCTATCAAACCAACCAATTGTAATTTGTAGAGCAACAGGTATNANAGCAATCATTGTTGTAGCAGTTGTTAAAACAATAGGTCTAAATCTTTGGACAGCAGANTGCAGTATTGTTTCTAATGGATCATCATGTTGAAGTCTAAGTCTATTGTATGTATCAATTAACACTATAGAATTATTAACAATTATTCCTGCTAAAGAAACAATACCTAATCCAGTCATGATAACTGAAAAATACTGACCAACAATCATAAGACCTGTTAANGCTCCTATAGTTGAAAGGATGACAGTGGATAAAGTTATAGCTGCTTGATAAAAACTGTTAAACTGAGTTAACAAAATTATGAACATAAGAAACAATGCNCCTATCATAGCGTTACCAAGAAAAGCAGCTGACTCTTCTCTTTCTTCATCAGCACCAGCAAATTTGATAATGACATCTTTAGGAAGATTTTGTTCCGAAATCCATTCCTTTAATTCATTGCTTTTATCAACAGCCAGGAACTTTTTTCCTGTTGAAGGATCAATTGCTGTATTTGCCCTAATTTTAAAAATTCTTAATCCATCAAGTCTTTCTATGGTTGACACTTTNGNACTAGGTGTTCTTGTTACAAAATTTGATAATGGAACAGCTCCCTCGCTTGTGGGAATTCTTAGTTGATCAAATTCTTCAATCATTCTGTATTCTTCTGGGAAACGAACTCTAATATCAACTTCATCATCAGAATTATCAGGTCTATATTTATCTACCAGAATTCCATTAGTTACTAATTGAACAATTGCTCCAATTGTAGATATATCAGCGCCAAAACGACCAGCAAGTTCTCTATCTACATTTATAATCCATTCAATACCAGGTAATGGCATAGTATTATCAACTTCTTGAATGCCATACATATTTTCTAATTTTGAGGTAATGATTTTTGTAACTTTTTCAAGATTATCTTGATTGTTTGAAGTTACTTCCATTTGAATATCTTTACCAGTATCAGGTTTATTTTCAATTTTATAGGCTTCAACAACAATTCCCGGTAAAAGTTTCGTTTCACTTAAAATATCATCTTTAATTTTATCTGCTGATCTTCTCTCATAAACTGGCTTTAACTCCACCATTAAAGATGCAATTTGATCAGTTCTATTTCCCGAACCACCCATTGCAGAATAAACATTAAATCCATCTCCAGATCCTATCGAGGTAAGAACTCGATCAACACCATCTGTATTCATTACTATTTTCTCAACATCAACTGAAAGATTAAGCTTTTCCTCAGGTGATAAATTTCCTCTAGCGTTAACATGCACTAACATTTGATTGGAGTCAGTATCAACTGAATATTGTGAACCAGCATTAAAATTTGCATAGAGTACTATTAATGAAAAAACTATAAGAACTGCTGATATTAAAACCGCAATTGGTTTTTTTAGACATTTTTCTAGCAACTTAGCGTAGGTCAATGTAATACCTTTCAATTTTGCGAAATTAAATTCTTCATCCAATTTGATTTTGTTTTTTTGTTCTGTTTTGCCGAATAGTGATCCCATAACTGGTATAAAAATAAGCGCAGAGAGCAAAGAGGAAACTAATACTAGACTTACCATAAATGGCATCCATTTCATAAATTGTCCGGGTATGCCTGGCCATAAAACAAGCGGTAGAAATGCCGCTAGAGTTGTCGCAGTTGATGATATAATAGGCCATATCATCCTTTTGTAGGCTTGAGTGTAAGCAGCCTTTCTGTTGAGACCTTCAGCCATCTTTCTGTCAGCATATTCAACCATTACTATTGAACCATCAACCAATAAACCTACTGATACCAATAGACCAAACATAACCATCATATTTATATATCCACCAGAAAGAGCAAGAAGCGTAATTGCCATTAAAAAAGATGTAGGAATTGATATACCTACCATTAAAGCTGATCTTATTCCTAATGAGGCTATGACTAAAAGCATGACGCTTATAATGGCATTTGAGATGGCGTTAGATAAAGAATCAAGCATCTCATTAATGTAGTCAGATGTATCTGCTGAGTAATCTANAAATATATTATTAGGAAGATTGTCTCCTTTATATTTATTTCCAACCTTTCTAATTTCTTTATTTATTAAAATTACATTTTCACCAATTCTTTTTTTTACATCTAGATGAATTGCAGGCTTACCATCAATACGAGCATAAGTTTCGTTTTCTTTGAAGGTACTTCTTATTTCCGCAATATCGCCAAGTTTTACAGTACCTTCACCACGTGAAATAATCCCTATGTTATAAACATCTTGAGCACTTTCATAAACTGCGGGTACTTTCACAGAAAATTTTCCTTGCCCTTTATTAATTGAACCTGCTGCAACAATTCTATTATTACCAGTGATTGATCTTATTAAATCGGCAAGAGAAACATCATAATTTTCAAGCTTTGACGGACTTACAAGAATTTCTAGTAATTCCTCTTTATCTCCAACTATTGGTGCCTCTAATATACCTGGAATACGTTCAATTTGATTTTGAAGTTCTTTTGCGTGGAAAATTAAAGTTCGATTTGGAACTCTTCCTGATAGTGAGACTGTTATCACTGGCATAGTTGCCATATTAAATTCTAAGACTTGAGGCTCCTCAGCGTCTTGAGGAAATTCAGATTTTGCTAGATCTACTTTTTCTCTAACATCACTTAAAACTTTGTCTTTATCAAAACTAATATCAAATTCCAATAATACTGAACCATAATTTTGTGATGCCATACCGGAAATTTCTTTTAATCCCTCAATGTTTTTTAATTCNGTCTCAAGGGGTCTAACTATAAGTCTTTCAGAGTCTTCAGGTGATATACCTGGNAAAACCACTGNGACATATACAAAAGGGACATCTATATCGGGTTCAGCATCCTTTGGAATTGATATAAAAGTTAGAGTTCCAATTGTTATGAGAATAAGCATTAGAAAAACAGTAGTTTTTCTGGCAGCCATTATGTAATCAATCAAATTAATCAACTGCTTTCATCCTGTAGTTTGTAATTGACAAAATCTCCACTTGATACAAATTCATGCCCAACGGTAATAATAGTAACTTTTTCAGGTAAACCAGCTATCCATACATACTCATCTTCATCACCTAAAATTTCAACTTTTGAAAATTGAGCTATATTTTTGTTTACGATGTGACGAACACCCACTTGGCCTTCTTCATTTAAGGTTAACGAAGATGGAGGAATTAAATGACCATTAATTTCTTTTACAGGTATAAATATTTCTGCAGTCAAACCGTCTTTATAATTGGAGTTATTGTTTTCAACTTCCATTTCGATTCGAAAAGTTCTTGTTGCGGGATCAGCAGTATTCGAGACATAAGTTACAAGGCCCTCGACTTTTTCTCCAGTTGATAGGTTTGCTATGCCATTAAGACCAATTTTTACATTAAGGATTTCTTTTTCTGAAACTTGAGCGGTAATTTTTATTGGATTGTAGTCAACCACTTTTCCACAAGGTTTTCCTATAGATAAAAAGTCTCCAATTTCAGCAAGTTTTTCATTAAATATTCCATCAAAAGGTGCTCTAATGTTTATATTGTCTAATTCTTGCTCCATTTGTTTAACAAGAGCTTTTGAAGCATCATATGCTGCTGATGAGGCAGCTAATTGTGTTTGTGATCTGTATCCTTTTTCTACTAGAGTTTTTGAGGCTTGCCATTCCAATTCTCTCTGTCGCATCAGAGCATTTGCTTCATCAACTCTCGCCTTTCTTGCATCTACAGACTGTTTACATATTATGTCTCCTTTTTTTACCTTTTCTCCTTTCTCAAAATAAATATTTTCGATAATTCCCGTAGTCTCTGCTGCAATGAAGACATTTCTATCTGCTTCTGTTCTTCCTCTTAATACAACAAAAGAAATCTTTGGCTTTGCATTAAAAACCTTAGCNCTAACAAGTGCAGAGCTATTTTCTGCATTGTTATTATCAATATTAACTATAGAGCTAGCGTTTTTATCTTCATTTGAAAAAATACCCGTAAACATCCAAAAAAGAAGTAAGGCAAGGGTTATTAATGATGTTTTTACTGTTTTGCTCATGGTATCTAATAATAAAAAATGACGCACGCGTCATATTTACATAGGATATAATAATCATGGTCAATATTTGCAAGATAAAAATTTAAATTTTTTTAATTTCTAATTTGATTAAATTGTTTCAGACTGCTAATAATTTTTGGTCGAATGATTAAAGGGGAACAGATTCAGGGTTGACAATTCAGTAAATTTTTAAAACTGTATAACTAACTATATGTAGAATAAGTATTTTATTCTATCAGCTTAATAATGAAGGGGACGCTATGTCTTTAAATATGAACATTAAAACAATTGCATTTTTATCAATGGTTATTTTATTAACTAATGTAGTAAATGCTCAAAAAACTATTGATCCAGCTAGACAATTAGATCCAGTTAGATCTCTTTTTGCACAATCTAATAATGCTTCTAAAGAAGCTCAAGGTCAAATAGATGCACTTGATGATAGCACTAATGTTATCGTGCAAGAGTTTAGACAGAACTATCAACAATTGATAGATCTTACACAATACAATGATCAGTTAGAGATTCTGATTGATAGGCAAGAAAGAAAAATGGTTAGAGTTGAAGAAGATATTGCACGTATTAGTAGTTTAACTCGATCCGTTATGCCTTTAATGTTTAAAATGATTGATGCTCTTGATACTTTTGTGGAACTTGATGTTCCATTTCTTATTGATGAAAGAAGACAAAGAGTGGCGGGTTTAAGAACACTTATGAATAACCCAGATGCATCTCCAGCTGAAAAATATAGAAAAATTTCTGAAGCTTATGAAATTGAAAATGAATATGGTCGTACAATTGAAGCATACACTGGTAAGGTTAGCCCAGATGATGATAGAACAGTCAATTTCTTAAGAATAGGAAGAAATTCTTATATTTATCAAACTTTAGATGGCGATGATGCTGCAGTATGGAATAAATCTGAAGGCGAATGGAAAAGATTAGGTGGATCTTATCGTCTTCCAATTCAAGTCGGTATCAGAATTGCCAATGAACAAGCAGCTCCGGATTTAATGGTTGTTCCACTTGAAATAACTTCAGATTAAAAGGGTGAAAAAAATGAAAAATTACACATTAAATAAATTAATTATATTAACTTCTTTTTTATCAATTGTTATTTTCCCTTTAAGCTCTTTTGCTCAAGAAGAAAATGAAACTCCTGCTGAAGTTACTTCTCTAGAACAACTAATTCTTAAAGTTCAAGAAGAAGCTTTATATGATACAGAAGAAAATCGTCAAAGAATTGCTAAATTTGTAGCTGAAAAAGATACACAACAAGCTATTTTAAATAAAACTCTTACCGATTTGAAGGTGCAGGAAGATAGAGCGGTTGTTCTTGAAAAAGAATTTGACGAGAATGATGTTAAGTTAAGTGAATTAGAGGATTTGAAAGCTGAAAGATTAGGTGCTTTTGGAGAATTATTTGGTGTTGTTCGCGGTACTGCTAGTGAAATGGGGGCTCAAATTAAAGAATCCATCATTAGTGGTGAATTAACTGGAAGACATCAAACACTGACTGATCTTGCTAAATCTAAGAAGCTTCCATCAAATGAAGAATTAGAATTATTATGGTATCACCTTCTCGAAGAAATGAAAGCTCAAGGCGAGGTTAAGCATTTCACTGGAACTATAGTTGATACTGATGGTAGTTTTTCAGAAGAGGAGGTTATTAGAGTTGGTCCTTGGACAGCATTTGATAGAAGAGGTAATTTCTTAGGATATCTTCCCGATGATGAGCGATATAGAGTGCTTGGTAGACAGCCTCAAGCAAGATTTCTTGATCTAGGTGATAATGTTGTTGATGGCGATGCTGGAGATATTGTTAAAGGTGCAATTGATCCATCTAGAGGAGCTATCCTTGGTCTACTAATCCAAACCCCTGGTTTATCTGAAAGAGTTAATCAAGGTGGTGTTGTAGGCTATATAATTATCGGTCTTTTAGTNATAGGNCTTCTCTTATCAGCAGAAAGAATTTTTAGGCTAACTATTGTTTCGCGCTCTGTAAGCGCACAATCAAAAGATGTTGATAATCCAAATGACAATAATCCATTAGGTCGTGTACTAGCAGCTTATCATTCTAATAAGAGTGCTGATGTTGAAACTCTAGAATTAAAACTTGATGATGCGATTTTAAAAGAATTACCTGCATTAGAAAGGGGTATTAATTTTATTAAGTTATTATCCTCAGTTGCTCCATTACTTGGTCTTTTAGGTACTGTTACTGGTATGATTGTTACATTCCAGGCTATTACTTTATTTGGTACTGGAGATCCAAAACTGATGGCAGGAGGTATTTCTCAAGCATTGGTTACAACAGTATTAGGACTGACAGCCGCTATACCACTTGTTCTACTTCATTCTGTTGCACAACAAAGAAGTAGATCAATACAGCAAGTTCTAGAAGAGCAAAGCGCTGGTTTAATTGCCGCTAAAGCAGAATCTAGATAATAATAAGGATTAAAGGTTATATAAATGGGTGACTTTTTAATTAAACTTGTAAGACCTGATTTGGCCTTCAGCTCTCTGCGTGATTTCATTGAGTTAGGAGGAGATGTTCTTTTAGCAATTATGCTTGCAACATTTATTATGTGGGCATTAATAATAGAGCGCTATTGGCACTTCGCTACTTCGCAAAAAGGTATCTCGAAAAACGCTATTAGTAACTGGAATGAAAGATCAGATCATAGTTCTTGGTATGCACGTAGAATTAGAGAAAAATTAATAAGCGAAGTAAAGCAATCATCGGAGCGTGGTTTGTTATATATTAAAACGCTCGTTGCTGCTGCGCCTTTATTTGGTTTGTTAGGAACTGTAACCGGTATGGTAGAAGTTTTTGATGTAATGGCTATAACTGGTTCTTCAAATGCTAGGGCAATGGCAGCAGGAATATCGAAGGCGACCCTACCTACAATGTCAGGAATGGTTGCGTCTTTATCTGGTTTATTTTTTATTGCACAATTAGAATCAAGATCAAAAAGAGAGGTTTCCTTTGTTGAAGATAATTTATCATTATCTTAGCAATTGAATATTAGGAGAAAAAAATGAGAAGAAGAGCGAGATTGGATGAGGAAAGTGAAATCAATATAACACCATTATTGGATATTGTTTTTATTATGCTTATTTTCTTCATTGTTACTGCAACCTTTGTAAAGGAATCAGGTATTGATGTAACAAGACCCGACTCAGAAACTGCGCAACAACAAAATAGAGTTGGTATATTAATTGCAATCAGTGATAAAAATGAAATATGGATTAACAGGAGATTAGTAGATATGGATGCTGTTCAAGCCAATATCGAAAAGCTTCATGCAGAAAATCCACAAGGTGGTGCAGTCATTCAAGCTGATGAAAGGTCACAAGTTGGTCTTATGGTTGAAGTTATTGATGCTGTTAGGCTAGCNGGTGTTGAGCAATATTCAATTGCTGCATCTGAGAAGAATTAATTGGTGGTGATTTGTTAGAACTTATAAATAAAATAAAATTTTATATAAATAAGGCTCANGATATTGAGATNGCTGGNTATTCATTAAAAGAACTAGATAGTAGAGTAACAGCTATACCTTTGGCTGCNATAGTAACTGTCTTTTTATTTCTTGTAATGCAGGCTTTNGTNACAAGNAATGAGTATGATATTGGNGATGAAGCGGTTAGCATTAATATTAGTTTTTTNAGGCAGCTTCAAGANACTGAAACCCAAACNGCAAAGAAAAANCCTAANAGACCTGAACAAGAACAAGAACCTGATCCACCNGATATGGATATNCCNGAAACACCTAGACCAGAGATGTCTGCTGAAAGTGTTTCAACTCCAGANTTTGGNGGNCCTGCTTTTGGATCCTTTTCTGCTTCCACAGATGCTGATGTGCTACCAATAGTTAAAGTTCCACCTCAATATCCTAGAAGAGCTACGCAAAGAGGGATTGAAGGTTGGGTTTTAGTTGAATTCACGATTACCCCAAGTGGCGCCGTAGTGAATCCAGTTGTTGTTGATGCAGAACCTCCTGGGATATTTAATCGTTCAGCGTTAAGAACAATTGTAAAATGGAAATATAAACCTAGAATTTTAGATGGCAAAGCTGTGCCAAGACCTGGTGTTCAACATTTAATTACATATGAGTTAGAAGATGCTAGATAATTTCAAATTTTGTNTTAAGTATTTTATATTTGGTATTGTTATATTCTCTCTTGCAGTGCCTGCAACAATTACTATTTCTGGGTTATTNTCAGAAACAGTATATGCNCAAAAAAAGAAAGAAAGAAGAAAACCACCTAAAGCAAAAAGAACNCAAACAATGAGNAAAAAAGTTGGTGCTGAGTTTATTAANGCTCAAGAAGCANTNGGAGAGGACCTNCCTGATCGTGCAATGGACATCTTAACTAATTTGCTTAGAAGAGATGATTTAAGNCCATTTGANCAAGCNCAAATTATTAGACTNCAGGCATATGTTTATGCTGAAAAAGAGGATTATGATAANTCATTGGATTATCTTCANCGTGTTTTTTCTTTAAACGCACTNCAACCNCAAGATCANCTNGATTTNCAATTTCAGATCGCNCAACTTTACTTAGCTACCGATAANTGGAATGAAGGTCATCAACAANTNTTAAGATGGTTTGATAATGCTGAAGAAATGGGATTCCCNCCNGGACCNTCAGCTCATGCTCTNCTTGCNCANATTTATCTTTATTTNGCATCTGAAACAGAGAGAGACTCACCTGAAGAAAAACAATATTATAGAAAAGCCGANCCTCACGCGGAAAAAGCAGTTCTATCTGCNGCAGANCCAAGAGAAAATTGGTATCAAATATATTTATCNATNTTACTTTTTGATGACAGGTATGAAGAGTCTGTTCCAATACTTGAAGCTATGGTCTATAGNTTTCCAGAAAAGAAAAATTATTATAGACAGCTAGCAGCTCTATACGCCGAATTAAAAAGAGAAGAAGATTCTTTTCATATTCAGCAGATTATGTNCTCAAAAGACATGCTTGAAAAACATGATGAGTTATTAAGAATCGCTCAATTGTATCTTTTCTATGAAGTACCTTATAAAGCTGCCCTTATTCTCGAAAAAGAATTAGAGAGTGGAAGAATTAAAGATGAGGAAAAAAATTGGGAACAATTAGCTAATGCCTGGCTATCAGCTCGAGAATGGAAAAAAGCTATACCGCCATTAAAAAAAGCCGCAGAGATGTCTGAAGATGGCGAGTTATTCTTGAGACTAGGTCAAACTTTTATGCAAGAGGAAGACTGGAAAGAGGCTGAAGAATACATTAAATACGCTATTAAGAAAGGCGACCTTGATAATCCTGGTAGAGCTTGGCTCCTACTTGGTATCACAAGGAATAAAAAAGGCATTAAGTATGAAAATTCAGCTTTATTCGCATTTAAAAGATCTACAGGTTATGAAGATATGGAGGCTGATGCGAGAAGGTGGGTTAAGGTGATTGAATCAAAACAAGCAAGAAGAGAAGCTGACCGTCTTGCTGCAGAAGCTGCAGAAGCTGAACTAGCTGACGATAGTATTTATTTCAATTAATCTTATTTTAAAGCATCAAGATATTTTATAACGGGTGGACCATCTAAGCATTCACCAATTGCTCGTCCTGCAGACCTAAAGTGATCACTTTTACCATGAGCATCCACGCTTTCTTGATCCTTGTAATGCTCTAATACTAGATATGTATTTTCGTTCTCTCTGTCTTTTGCTACTTGATAAAAAATATTACCCTCTTCATTAGAGCGAACATCTTCACTAAGATTTTTGAAAATTTTTTCAAAATCTTCTGTTTTATCTTCTTTAACTTTTAGTGTTGCTAGTACACAAACCATTTTTTTCTCCTTTAAGCAGTATTTTTAGATTGTATCTCAATAAGTTTTTTTAAAATTTTTCTATTTTCATTACCTAATTTTATATTGTGAGCATATAGAACATTTAACTGATCTAAAGTTTTACTGATTTGTTTTTCAGCTCCCTTAAGAAGTGAGATATGTTTTTCTTCTCTTTCTCTGTAAATCTTCAATTCATCTTCTTGTCTCTCAATAAAGTTTGCTGCTTGGCTTAAAAGAATCTTTATATCATCATGAAGAATTAATTCTTGCTCTTGCTCTTGATTTGTTATCTCGGTTGTCTCGATTTCTTTAATTATTCCTTTTAAAGACTCCTCACCGATTAATAGATTTCCACCTTCAGTTTCAACGGCATCAAGTTTTCCTTCGTAAATGAGCTCTCGAAGCTCTTCAGGGTCCATGCCAACCTTTCTTGCAGCCGATGCTAGTGTTAAGACTTTTTCTTTGTTATCCATGAATTAATTTTCTAATCCTTATCTTCATTCTTGGTTTCTCTATAGTCGCCATATTTATTATCCCTATCAGATAAAGCTTTTGTTAGNCCTTCTTCAGCAACCATCTTGAAGAAATTTCTTGCTGACTTTGTATGCATAGATAATTGTTGTAACTCAGTACCAGCTCTTAGAGCTGATCTAATACCCATCATTTCCATCTGCCTATGAACTGCTCTTTTATTAATTTGCTGAACATCTTGAGGCACCTTAGCGACTTTGTCCGCAATATTTAAAACCTCTTTTTCAAGTTTTTCCTCAGGAAAGGATAGGTTGGCAAAACCACATTCAACTGCATCATGACCAGACATGGAATTACCNGTNAACATAAGCTCCATAGCTTTTCGCATTCCAACAATCCAGGGAAAAAANTGGTTATCTGGNGGTGAAATATTCCTAACAACNGGATATCCAATTTTTGCATTATCAGCTACNTACACTAAATCNCAAGATTGAGCTAATTCAGTACCACCAGCAAGACAATATCCGTGAACTTGTGCAATGACGGGTTTAGCTAGNTCCCAAATTTTAAAACATCCATCAACAACATGNCTTGGCCAATGNCCAAGACCTCCNGCGGAGTAATATGGGTCAATATCATCATCTGATCTTTTAAGATCNTAACCTGCTGANAAACTNTCTCCAGATCCTCTAATTATCGTTACACTAATATCTTCATTAAGGTCATTATTTTCTAAAACTTGAAATAGTTCTGTTCTTAATTCAGCTGAAAGAGAATTTCTTTGTTTTGGTCTGTTAAGAGTAATTCTTGATACTTTCTCTTGTGGTGTATCAACAATAATTGAATTATAATTAGACAAAACCTTCTCCTTTAATTTATTTCAGATCAAAATCTTATCACATTTATAAAATTTGTTTCTATTAAATAAATAAAATTAATCATTAATTAATATATAGTTCATTCTCGTTTTTTTATGGATTCTAAAACCAAAATCACTAAGGGTATTTATTAAATTATTAGACCATAAATTATCATTTATTTCTAAAATAATTACCTCTGGAAAGAGTTCTTTGTTTTCATTTTTTAAGAAAGGAATAAGAACTTTTTCCTCATTACCTTCTACATCGATTTTGATAGCTGAAATTTTGCTAATATTTTCTTCCTTTAAAAAGGTTTCAAGTTTTTTTCCTATAACTTTTATTTGTCCTTCATTAGATACCACTGTTTGGCCAAGGTTAGTTTCGTTGGTTTTTAAACTAAATTCCTCATTTTTATCCATAATAGCTAAATTGTGTAATTTTAATGGGAAGTTTTTGTTTAATGATGCGTTGAATTGTAGTCTTTTAAATAAATTGGGATGTGGTTCAATACTGTGAACTTTCGTATTAGTAAAATTTTTATAATTTGAGCCGACAGAAAGAGAGTACAAGCCAATATTAGATCCAATGTCTATAAAAATTGAACCCTCTTTAGCATAACTTGAAATGAAATCTCTTTCATAACTTTCAAAAATTTGAGGTGAAAAAAGTGCTCTTTTTTCACAAATATTTCCTTTTGTGTAAAGTCTAGCTTTACCGTGAAATAATTCTGTATCAATGCACTCACCTGAGAGAACTAAGGCTATTCTTCTTAAAAAAAATATAAGTCTTTTTGAAAGCCAATTCTGACCTAAAGATCTCGTTATTTTTATAATCAGAGACACAAACAAACGGGGTTTATGTTTGCCAAAATCAGAAATATTATCGATGTACATAATTTCCCCTGCTAGAAAATTGAGATATATACTAACTAATTAGTAATATTTAATTTATAAGATTCAATTATGATAAAAAAGCAAAAACCTTATAAAAGATTAAAAGAAAAGGTTAAGACAGCTAAGAAAAGGAAAATTTCATCTACTAGATGGCTACAGCGTCAATTAAATGATCCTTATGTCAAGAAATCGAAATCTGAAGGAAGAAGATCAAGAGCTGCTTATAAACTAATTCAGATTGATGAAAAATTTAGTTTATTGAANCCAAATCAAATTGTATTGGATCTNGGGGCTGCGCCAGGAAGTTGGTCGGAGGTTGTAAATCAANTTAAAGGNAATAAAGTAATNNCTGTTGATAAGTTAGATATGGACCCAATATCCGGTGTTCAGTTTCTGAAACTTGATTTATCATTACAAGAATCATTTGATGAAATTAGTAAAATAATTAGCAAAGTTGATTTAGTTCTCTCTGATATGGCTTCAGATACNACGGGTCATAAATCAACTGATCATATTAGAACGCAAGAATTAGCAGAGCTAGCTGCAGATTACGCTTTAAATTTTTTAAATGCNGGTGGATCCTTCTGTTCTAAAGTTTTTCAAGGTGGAACGCATCAAACATTATTAGATACTTTAAAAAAGAATTTTTCTACAATCAAACATTATAAACCAGAGGCTAGCAGAAAAGAATCTCCTGAAAATTATGTTATAGCAAAAGGATTTAAAGGTTAAAAAAATACAAAAAAGTTTGAACTTATTTCTGTATAGGTTATAAGCAGATGTCAACATAACCTGAAAACAGGAGGTTGACATGAAAGTCCGAGAAGCAATTACCTTTGATGATGTATTACTTGAGCCCTCAGAATCTTCTGTTCTACCATCAGAAACAATCCTAAAAACTAAAATCACGAAAGATATTGATCTTAATGTACCTTTAGCTTCAGCAGCAATGGATACAGTAACGGAGTCTGAGATGGCTATCGCAATGGCTCAAGCTGGAGGTATTGGCGTAATTCATAGAAATTTAGAGATAGAAGATCAAGTAAATGCAGTAAATAAAGTAAAAAAATATGAATCCGGGATGGTTGTAAACCCACTTACCATTTCTCCTGAGTCTACTCTTGAGGATGCTCTAGTTCTGATGAAAGAAAATAGTATTTCAGGAGTACCTGTAACAGATAAAAAAACAAATAAACTTGAGGGAATCCTCACAAATAGAGATGTTCGATTTGCATCTAACAAGAATCAAAAAGTTTCCGAGTTAATGACCAGGGAAGAGTTGATTACTGTTAAAGATAATGTTTCTGAAAATGAAGCAAAGGAAATCCTTCATAAACACCGAATTGAGAAATTACTTGTCGTTGATGATAACTATAGTTGTGTAGGTTTAATAACAGTTAAAGATATTGAGAAATCTAATTTACACCCTGATGCNACAAAAGATGAAAAGGGAAGATTAAGAGTAGCAGCTGCAACAACAGTTGGAGATAAAGGCTTTGAAAGAGCTGANGCATTAATTGATAGTGAAACAGATATAATTGTTGTNGATACNGCCCACGGTCATTCCATTAAAGTTCCAAAAATTATTGAAAGAATAAAAAAGTTATCAAATTCTGTTCAGGTTGTCGCTGGAAATGTTGCAACCAAGGAGGCGTCAAAATCATTAATTGGGGCGGGTGCNGATTGTATAAAAGTTGGAATTGGCCCAGGTTCGATATGCACAACGAGAATTATTGCAGGTGTAGGCGTGCCTCAACTTACAGCAATAATGGATTGTGTTGAGGAAGCAAAAAAGAACTCAATACCTGTTATAGCTGATGGTGGAATAAAATTTTCTGGAGATTTGGCAAAAGCCATTGCTGGTGGCGCTGATTTAGCAATGATAGGCTCTCTTTTTGCTGGAACAGATGAAACACCAGGAGAAGTTTTTCTTCATCAAGGAAGAAGATTTAAATCATATAGAGGTATGGGTTCAGTTGCAGCCATGGCAGAAGGATCTGCAGATAGGTATTTCCAATCTGACCTTGGAGCTTCGGATAAACTTGTTCCTGAAGGAATTGAAGGACAAGTGCCTTATATTGGCTCAGTTCACAATGTGATTTATCAATTGGTGGGTGGATTAAGAGCTTCTATGGGCTATACAGGTTGTAAAAATATAGAGGATTTCCAAACTAAAACTAATTTTATTAAAATTACATCAGCATCATTAAATGAAAGTCATACACATGATGTTGTTGTAACTCGCGAAGCACCTAATTATCCTACAAGAGGTTAATATGACTTTTATAAGGATTACGATTTTCTTAAGTATTTTTACTATTCCTATAATAGTAAGTTCTTCAAATCTATCGCTCTCCAATGATCTCTCAACAAAAGCACTTAAAGAAACAGAAAAAGATCTAGATAATGCTATTTTATTGATACAACAAAGTCTTGTTTTGGAGCCTAACAATGCTAAAGCATGGGCCATTGCAGGACAAATTTATTTACTTAATGAAGATATTTTATCTGCTGAGAGATTTTATAAAAAAGCAAAGGCAATCGATCCAATTTTAGAAGAGGTTAAAGCCCTTAAATCTCTTATAGATGATAAAAAGAAGGAAGAATAATTATAAAATCATTATGACAGATGGTACTAGCAATGAATCGATTTTAATTTTAGATTTTGGAAGCCAAGTCACACAACTTATCGCACGAAGAATAAGAGAGAGTGGTGTTTACTCTGAAATATTTCCTTTTTCACAATTAAATGAAGCATTGGAAAAAATGCAACCTAAAGGAATTATTCTTTCAGGCGGACCTTCATCTGTAACAGATTCTGATGCTCCAACAATTGATAGCGACATATTTAATCTCGATATTCCTATTTTAGGGATATGTTATGGCCAACAAATTATGTGCTCTTTACTTGGAGGTAAGGTTGAAAGCTCCAAGGAGAGGGAATTTGGTCGTGCAAATATTAAGTTATTAAAATCTTCTCCATTATTTAATGATTTTGAGATTAATAATGACCCAGAGCCAGTTTGGATGAGCCATGGTGATAAGGTAACAAATCTTCCAAATGGTTTTGATGTTATTGCCGAGAGTGAGAATGCTCCTTTTGCTGCTATCTCAGATGAAGATCGTTCTTTTTATGGGGTTCAATTCCATCCTGAAGTTGTGCACACACCCAATGGATCAAAAATACTCAAAAATTTCACTCATCAAATATCTGGCTGTAAAGGTAATTGGACAATGGACTCCTTTAAGAAGGTAGCTATAGAAAATATAAGATCACAAGTCGGAAAAGGAAAAGTTATTTGTGGTCTTTCTGGAGGAGTTGATTCATCTGTTGCAGCTGTTCTCATTCATGAAGCAATAGGGGATCAACTGACTTGTATTTATGTTGATACAGGTTTAATGCGCGAGAATGAAACAAATGAAGTTGTAAATCTTTTTAAAGAAAATTTTAATATTCCTCTCATAAATGTGGATGCAGGAGATACTTTCTTGTCGAGATTATCCGGTATCAGTGATCCTGAAGAAAAAAGAAAAATTATTGGTTCTTCTTTTATCGATATCTTTGAAGAAGAGGCAAACAAAATTGGTGGAGCCGATTTTCTTGCTCAAGGAACTCTCTATCCGGATGTTATTGAGAGCGTTTCTTTCACCGGTGGGCCATCTGTTACAATAAAAAGCCATCATAATGTTGGAGGACTTCCTGAAAGAATGAATATGGAGTTAGTTGAGCCTTTAAGAGAGCTTTTTAAAGATGAGGTAAGAGAGCTTGGTAAAGAATTAGGGATTCCAGATCACTTTATTGAGAGACATCCTTTTCCAGGTCCTGGCCTTGCAATTCGTTTGCCAGGTGAGATTTCTTCTGAAAAGGCTGATATTTTAAGGAAAGCTGATACAATTTATATTGAAGAGATTAGAAAAGCAGGACTTTATAATGAGATTTGGCAAGCTTTTGCCGTACTTTTGCCTGTTCAGACGGTTGGTGTAATGGGGGATGAAAGAACATATGATTTTGTCTGTGCTTTAAGGGCTGTGACTTCACTTGACGGTATGACAGCTGATTACTACCCATTTGAGCAAGAATTTTTAGCTAATGTGAGCACTCGTATCATTAATGAGGTTAAAGGAATTAATAGAGTAGTTTATGATATAACATCAAAACCACCAGGTACCATAGAGTGGGAGTAATGATGCGTACGCTAAAAATCAGCACCTATTTAGCAGCAGATTTAGAGATGGTTAAGAGTTATTTAATGACGCCAGCGCTACTCAATT